>UQAX01000034.1 GCA_900539145.1 uncultured Blautia sp. | reverse complement strand
TACCAGAAAAGGGAGGTCAATGCTCTTTTTATTTGCAACTTCCCATAAAATCAAGTTTTTTAAATAATTTAAACAATAAAAAACAGGTAGTTTTTGACACTACCAATAAAGTCAGGGAGGGATTGTTATGAAGCGATTGTCAGAGAATGGGCAGGATATCCTAAAACACGGCGCTATTATGGGGTGCGTGCTGTTTATTGTCACAACAGTGTATTTGGGCGTACAAAAAGATAAGGAATTTGCTTTATCGGTACTGCCATATTTGGTACTGTTTCTTGTGGGCTATGTGTTGATAGGAATGTTCTTTTTCTTTATCTATTACAGAAGAGAACGGGAACAAAAAGACGGATTTTTGAAATATTGTATGAAAGGGATTTCCGGTATTTATTGGCTGGACCACGTTTTTATTCTGTTGCTTGGAATTGGAGCGTTGTTGTCGGACCAGACGCCTATCCGTATGATTTTACTTCTTGACGCAGGGGTGATGATAGGATTTCTTGTTTTGGATTATGTATATATTTCCAAATGTGCAGATGAGTTAAACCACACCTTTAAACCGAAAAGAGTGATGCTGGTGGATTTAGACGAGTGTCCCAAAAGCGTAGAAGCATTTTGCATTGAAATTGAGCGGTACTGTATTAAAAATGGAAGAAGCCTGAAATTTGTTAAGAGAGAGAAACCGGCAGAAATCTATATGGATAATGAACATTATATGGTAGAGCTGGACTCTTTTTATCAAAGATTTGGACCGATGTATGCACTGAAATTTATTCAGATAAAGGACAGATAAGAAATTAAATCGGAGTTTTCATATAAAGCAGATTTGTTTTGTATGAAAACTCTTTTTTCTTTTTGAGGAAATTGCGCCATAAGCAAAAACAAATTATAATAAAGGAAGCAAAGTTCAGATGGAAAAGAGAGGAAGCAGCATGAAACAAGTTTTAATTATAGATGATGACAAAGAATTATGTGCTTTAATGAAAAAATGTATAGAACAGGAAAATCTATCTGCTGTAACAGCATACAGCGGTATAGAAGGATTGCAAATCATAAAGAAAAACCAGAAAAACAACGTTTTTTCGCTTATTATTTTAGATATAATGATGCCTTATATGGACGGCTTTCAGGTGCTAAAGAAAGTCAGAGAAGTCAGTAACATTCCTGTACTGATGCTGACGGCAAAAAGCAATGAGGAGGATAAGGTTTTGGGATTGCGGCTGGGCGCAGATGATTATCTGACGAAGCCTTTTAGCATCAACGAGCTGACTGCAAGGGTACATTCGCTTATTCGCCGTTATACTACGTTAAATCCGGCTTTTTCAGAAGAAACCGATTGTATTTGCCTAAAGGATATGACCGTTGACAGGGCAAACCGCAGTGTAACGGTTCGTGGCGTTTTGGTGGAGCTTACAGGTAAAGAATTTGATTTACTTGTGTTTTTGGCGTCTAATAAAGGACGTATTTTTACGAAAAAGCAGATTTATACACAGGTTTGGGAAGATGAATACGCCTTTGATGACAGTAATATTATGTCTTTTATCAGCAAATTAAGGAAAAAAATCGAGCCAAATCCGGAGCAGCCTTTTTACATTTTGACTGTGCGGGGAGTGGGATATCGTTTTAATAAGGAGGCTTAGTACCAATGAGTATTTATTTTTTTCTTAGTCTTATCCTTTTGGGAGGTATTATCCTATACCTTTTGTTTAAGCTGTGTCATATTTACCAACAGATATCTCTTATCAAGGAGGTTTTGGAAGATATTAAGGCAGGAAACCTGAACAGGCGTGTTTTGGCTCAGGATAATGACAGAACAAAGGAAATCTGCTATAACATTAACGAAATTGCCAAGAATAGTCAGGAACAGCTTATTCGTCAGAAACAATCAGAACAGGCATATAAAAGGCTGATGACAGGTCTTTCTCATGATGTGAAAACGCCCCTTGTTTCGCTGGTGGGATACTTAGAAGCGGTGGAAAACAGAATAGTCAGCGGAGAAGAAAAAGAGGAGTATATCCATGTGGCATTTGAAAAAGCACAGCATTTGAAGTGTTTTGTGGAGCATTTATTTGAATGGGTAAAATTAGATGCAGGAGAGCAGCTCTTTTATTTTGAAGTCCTAGATATAAACGAAGTATCACGAAATCTTATGGCGGATTGGATACCTATTTTGGAAAGCAGAGCTTTTCAGTATGAGATTACAATACCGGAGCAGGAATATTTAATTTCTGTTGATATAAATGCCTATAATCGTATTATCAATAATCTTTTGCAAAACATCATTACTCATAGTCAGGGGAATAAAATAAAATTTCAGATTTTGGAAAATGAGCAGGAAATGAAAATCATTTTGGAGGATAATGGAAAAGGGATTTCAGCAGAGCAGCTTCCTCATATTTTTGAAAGATTATATCAATGTGACAATGCCCGCTCCGGCAAGGGGAACGGTTTGGGGCTTGCGATAACCAAGGAGCTGGTAAGCGCACATAAAGGAATAATTACAGCGGAAAGTATCCTTGATAAAGGAACGAAATTTATCATATCACTTCCTAAAAATAAGATTACAAGGTAAAAACAAGGTTACCGCAAGGTTTTGGCAAGGTTTAAGGTTTATGATGGGAAGTGTAAGGAGGATATTTGATATGAGAGATTGGATAATTGAAACAAAACACTTGACGAAAAAATACGGAAATCAAACAGCAGTACATGACATCAATCTTCATGTGGAAAAAGGACATATCTATGGCTTGCTGGGACGCAACGGTGCAGGAAAGACAACGATTATGAAAATGATTTTAGGATTAACATCTATGACCTCTGGTAGCGCAGAGGTATTCGGAAAAAACATAAAAGGCAATGAAAAAAGGATATATCCTCGTATTGGTGCGATGATAGAAGCTCCCGGTTTTTATCCAAATCTGACAGGAACAGAAAACCTTGAAATTTTTGCAAAGCTTCGTGGTACGTCTGCCCCTGACGCCGTAAAGAAAGCGTTGGAAGTCGTAGGACTTCCGTATAGAGATAAAAAAATTTTTTCAAAGTATTCTCTGGGTATGAAGCAACGTTTAGGAATTGCCAATGCAATTTTGCATGAACCGGAGGTATTGATATTAGATGAGCCCACTAATGGCTTAGACCCTATTGGCATTGCAAAAATGCGGGAATTTATAAAAAAGCTAAGTACAGAGAAGGGAAAGACCATTTTAATTTCCAGTCATATCCTTTCGGAAATCGCACTTCTTGCAGATGACATCGGAATTATTGACAAAGGTGTTCTTTTAGAAGAAAGCAGCATGGAGGAGATGGAAAAGAAAAACAGGAAATATATTTTATTACAGGTTTCCGACATTCCAAAAACCATTCTGGTTTTAGAACGCAGATTTCAGGTAAAGGATTACTCTGTTCAGGATGAGCAGACCATACGTATTTATGATACGGAATTAAATATGGGAGAGCTAAATAAGGCTCTTGTTATGGAAGCTATTGCAGTGCTTTCCTCCGGAATTTGTAATGATACCTTGGAAGATTATTTCAAGAAGCTTACGGGAGGTGAGGGGATTGCTTAGATTGGTGGAAGTTGAATTTTGTAAGCTGCGCCGCAAAAAAGTAATGTGGTTGATGCTTCTGGCTGCTCTTGTTATGCCGTTTTTTGCTTTTTTATATTTTGGTTATTTAGGAAAGAAAAATATAGAGCCTGTACTTTTTTATAAATGGTCTGCTTTCGGTTTTACATTGTTTTTTATGCTGCCATTTATTTTAGGGCTTTTGAGTATTATGCTGCTGCATGATGAAAACCGGTATGATATGTTAAAACAGCTTTGGATTGTACCGGTGAGTAAAACAGGATATTTTTTTGGCAAATTTTTTATGGTATTTCTTTATTCTCTCTGTTTTATGATGATTAATGCAGCGGCTTCCATATTATTCAGTGTAATTCCCAATTATGTGGCTTTTGATTGGAGGAGTATTGCTTTTTTGGTGGAAAGATGTTTGGAGATTGCAGGATTGACTGCTTTTGCGATGTTGCCTGTTTTCGCAGTGACAGTTTCTCAAAAAGGATATATTTTTCCTATGTGCATAACGCTCATTTACATTTTTGCCGGATTTTTTATAACGCCTGTAAATTCTTATTTGCATCCGCTTTCCTGTATTTCCATAATTATCTCCAGAGGCGGAGTAATTCCGGGGGTTGCACTTTTAGAACAAAATCTTCCTCTTGCATTTTTCAGTATGTGTGTATGGGGAATTGCTTCTGTGGCATTGGCTGTCGCTACATTGGGTAAAAGAAAGTAGGGAAAAGAAATGAAAATCTTATTATGGGCGGAATTTCAGAAACTCCGCCGTTCCAACATTATTTTATTTACAGTTTTTGCAATCGTTTTTACAGCTGTTTTTGTCTTTTTTGCAGGAACGACAACAGCATCTCCGGAACAAATGACAGTCAGCAGTGTAGGCTGGTATATGACAATGACGCAGGTATGGGAGACCGTTCTTGTGCTTCCTGCGGTAATTGCACTTTTGGGAAGCTACATGATTTGCCGTGAGGAGCAGGATGATACCATAAAAAATCTGCGTCTCATTCCTGTAAATGAAAGAAAATTAACAGCAGCGAAAATGATAATTCTCTTTCTTTTTAGCATTTTGGCTTATGTCTTGCTTTTTTTACTTACTTTTTCAACAGAAATGGTTTTGCATGCTTCGGAATTATCTATAAAAATGTTCTTTGATTTTCTGAAAATGTACCTGCTGGAAGGAATAGGCGTCTTTTTCGCTGTTTCACCGATAATTGCCGTTGTGCCTTATTTGAAAAAGAACTATTGGTTTGCTCTGGCAGCAGCAGAAATTTATTCCTTTGCAGGATTGTTTATGAGTATGTCAAATACTTTAAGAACTTTTTATCCTATTACAGCAATCTTTGGTATTTCCGGTTATTATGAGACTGCTGCACAGGAAAAAATTTGCAGTTTTCTGGTTTTACTGTTGTGCGGCATACTTGCTCTTGTCCTTCTTCAAAAATTAAATCGCAGACATTAAAATTATTTCATGGTACTGCAAATTTCCTTTTTAATTTCCAGAGCAATCTGGGACAATTCCTGAATACGGGAGTCTGACATTCGTCCCACAGGGGCGGAAATAGAAAAAGCATATTTGGGCTTGTTTCGATAATCCGGTATGCTTACGGCAATACAGCGGACTCCCAGTTCGTTTTCCTCATCATCGAGGGCATATCCTTTTTTTCTTACTTCTTCAATTTTTTTTAAAAACTGGGCATAATCAGTAATAGTGTGAGGCGTCAGCTTTTGAATGGAGCTGTTTTCCCACAGAGCCTTGATTTGTGTTTCGTCCAAATCTGCTGCGATGGCTTTTCCTACACCGGAGCAGTAAAGGGGGATACGACTGCCAACCTTAGAAACCATGCGAATGGAATTTTGATAAGACTCTTCTTTATAAATATAAACTGCGTCGGTATGTTCCCTTTGAACAAAGTGTACGGTTTCTCCGGTAAGTCTGGAAAGCTTTTTTAAATAAGGTCTGACGGTATCCAGAATATCCATACGTGCCAGCAGCTTATTGGAAAGCGCCAGCAGCTTAAAGGAAAGAGAATATTTGCCGGTTTCCCCTTCCTGCTTCACATAACCCATGTAGATGAGTGAGCATAGAAGTCTGTGAACCGTACTTTTATTTAAGTCAAGATGGCTGCAAAGCTCTGCAAGTGTAACAGGACCGGTTTCTGCCAAGGTTTCCAGAACAAGAAACAGGCGGTCAGCCACCTGAATTGGATTTTTCGTTTCCATATAAAACAAATCTCCTTTTTATGTGTTGGCGCTATTGTAACACTTTCTGCTACTTGTGGCAATGAAAAACACTTGACTTTTTTTGGAAGTGTAGTATAATTTAAATTACAAAATACCACATAACGAAACGATATTCCATAATATGGAACGATAAAAACAGGAGGAGAATATGAGCACAGTTACAGAAAAGATTTCAACACTTGGCGTTGTACCCGTTGTTGTATTAGAAGATGCAAAGGACGCAGCGCCTTTGGCAAAAGCATTGGTAGAAGGCGGACTTCCATGTGCAGAGGTAACCTTCCGTACAGATGCAGCAGAGGAGTCTATTAAAATTATGACTTCTGAATATCCTGATATGTTTGTGGGAGCCGGTACAGTTCTTACCATTGAACAGGTAGACCGTGCAGTAGCAGCAGGAGCAAAATTTATTGTAAGCCCGGGATTTGATCCGGAAATTGTAGATTATTGTTTAAGTAAAGAAATTCCTGTATTTCCGGGATGTATTACACCGTCTGAAGTAGCACAGGCAGTGAAAAGAGGATTAAAGGTTGTAAAATTCTTCCCGGCAGAGCAGTTCGGCGGTGTTGCAACAATCAAAGCAATGGCAGCTCCTTATGTGGGATTGAAGTTCATGCCCACAGGCGGTGTCAGCGCAAAAAATCTGGAAAGCTATTTAAGCTGTGATAAAATTGTTGCATGTGGCGGAAGCTGGATGGTAAAAGGTGATTTGGTAAAAGCAGGTAAATTTGACGAAATTAAAGCAATGACAGAAGAAGCTGTGAAGCTGGTAGCAGAAATCAGAAATAAATAAGTACAAAAAGGAGAAAAAACTCATGGCAAAAAAAGTAATTACTTTTGGTGAAATTATGTTGAGACTGGCACCGGAAGGATATTATCGCTTTGTACAGGCAGATACCTTCGGAGCAACTTACGGCGGCGGAGAAGCAAACGTAGCAGTTTCTCTTGCAAATTATGGATTTGATGCAAAATTTGTTACAAAACTTCCAAAACATGAAATCGGACAGGCTGCTATCAATTCTTTAAGAAAATACGGTGTGGATACTACTGAGATTGTACGTGGCGGCGACAGAGTAGGCATTTATTTCTTGGAAAAAGGAGCTTCTCAGAGACCTTCCAAAGTTATTTACGACCGTGCAGGTTCTTCTATTGCCACTGCACAGGCTTCTGATTTTGACTGGAAGAAAATTTTTGACGGAGCAGACTGGTTCCACTTTACAGGAATTACACCTGCATTAAACGATGAAGTTGCAAATATTTGTCTGGAAGCTTGTAAAGCTGCAAAAGAAGCAGGTCTTACCATTTCCTGTGACTTAAATTACAGAAATAAATTATGGTCTAAAGAAAAAGCCGGTCAGGTAATGGGTGAAATCTGCAAATACGTAGATGTTTGTATTGCAAATGAAGAAGATGCAGCAGACGTATTCGGCATTAAAGCCGCAAACACAGATGTTACAACCGGTACAGTAAATCATGAAGGCTATAAAGATGTTGCAAAACAGCTGGCAGACCGTTTTGGTTTCCAGAAGGTTGCCATTACATTGAGAGAGTCCTTATCTGCCAACGACAACAACTGGTCTGCAATGTTATATGACGGACAGGATTACTATTTCAGCAAAAAATACAAAATGCACATTGTTGACCGTGTAGGCGGTGGCGACTCCTTTGGCGGCGGATTGATTTGTGCCTGCTTAAACGGATATGATGCACAGTCTACCATCGAATTTGCAGTAGCGGCATCTTGTCTGAAACATTCTATTGAAGGTGACTTTAACATGGTTTCCATGGATGAAGTGACAAAGCTTGCAGGAGGAGACGGTTCAGGCCGTGTGCAGAGATAATCGAATTTTATAATGAAATGAAACCCTTATTGCCATTGGGGAACATTTAGATAGAAGGGGGCTGCTTGATTGCAGTCCCTGATTTATATAAAGAAAAAAGGAGACAGTTTATGAGAAGGGATTTTGATTTATTGTCACTTGGGGAAATTTTACTGCGTCTGTCACCTCCTGATAATGAGAGGATTGTAAGAGGCGATACCTTTCAAAAACAGGTGGGCGGTGCAGAATTAAATGTGGTTTCCGGCGTATCTTTGCTGGGACTTCGCACAGGTATGATTTCCATGCTGCCGGATAATGCCTTGGGAACTTATGCAAAAAACCGTGTGCGTTTTTGCGGTGTCAGCGATGATTACCTGATTTATGACAAGGATACAGATGCAAGACTTGGAATTTATTACTACGAAAACGGTGCATATCCCAGAAAACCCAGCGTGGTTTATGATAGAAAGCATGCGTCCTTTTGCAAGTTTTCCGCAGATGATTTTCCGGAGGAAATGTACGGCTCAACAAGATGCTTCCATACCACAGGAATTACACTGGCATTGTCAGAAAATACCCGTAAAAATGCCATAGAAATGATAAAGCGGTTTAAAGAAAATGGGACAATTATTTCCTTTGATGTGAATTTTCGAGGCAATCTCTGGACAGGAGATGAGGCAAGGGAATGTATCGAAACAATTTTGCCGTATGTGGATATTTTCTTCTGCTCGGAAGAAACAGCAAAACTGACTTTCTTAAAACAGGGAAACGTCTATGAAATTATGAAAAGCTTTACAGAGGAATATCCCATTTCTTTTGTTGCCTCTACACAGAGGGTGGTACATAGCCCGAAGGTACATTCTTTCGGCTCTGTATTTTATAATGCCAAAGAAGATAAGTTTTATGAGGAAGAGCCTTACAAAAACATTGAGGTCGTAGATAGAATTGGAAGCGGAGATGCTTATATTTCAGGGGCTTTGTACGGGCTGTTAAAGCATAATTTTAACTGTCAGAAGGCTTTGGAATACGGTAATGCTACCAGTGCGGTGAAAAATACCATTCCGGGGGACTTGCCTTCCAGCGGATTAGATGAAATTGAACGTATTATAAAAAATCATCAAAGCACAGGACTTCAACTGGAAATGGACAGATAGGAGTATTGGATTGACTCTCAAACTCATAGGATAGATTAAAACCATGGGTTTGGGAGTTTTTTATGCGTGTATGTGAGCTGAAGCAAAAAGAAGTCATCAATATCTGTACCTGTAAAACTCTGGGCTGTCCTTTAGATGTGGAGTTTAATTGTAAAACAGGGAAAATAGAAGCGCTGATTGTGCCTGTTCCGGGAAAAATGTGCGGGTTGTTTGGCTCTGTCAGTGAATATGTTATCCCTTTCTCCTGTATTCGTCAGATTGGAGAGGATATTATTCTGGTGGAAATACAGGAGGAGAAATTTCTCAGAAAGGAATAGAGAAAAGGTTAAGAGACATCCTTTGGTGACGGGGGTGTCTTTTTACATCTTAGGCAAAAGTAGAGAATAGAAGTAAATAGAAAATAATTAAATCACTTTATTTTCTAAATAACATTCCAGCAAATACGATGGATTTTCATAATACATACTGCTGTTGTAGTCATCTATTTTATCGCTGATAAATGAGTTGTAAACCTTGAATAAGGCATCAATAACACCTATCTTTTCATATTCTGCCACGGACTTAATCAATCTTTTATATACTTTGCCTATGTCCCAATGGGATGGAATAGCATATTGACATGCGGACACATTGTCAAAATTTCCTGTGCTGATTTTTGCTTCTCTGATGAAATCGTCACTGACACGGTCTATATTGTCGCTGTGATAGATATCTGCTAAGTCATAGATTTTTTCAAGATTTTTTTTACCCAATGTATTTACAACGGCTGCTCTTGTATTCGTTGTTTTTCTTGCAATATAATCAATCAAACTACATGTAAAAAATAAATCATTTTCTTTTTCCGGTTCTCGTCCCATATTTTCCATTATATGACCTCCTCAAAGCCTCTATATTGCAGACATTTTAATGCTTCTTTTGTACAAAAATTAATTTGATGGGTTGGGTATTTAAACTTTGCCAGAACCCAAAACTGTTCTCGTGTAATACTTCTGTCCATATAGTCGGAAATATAATTATAAATTTGGTCGTCTGCCATAGCGCCAATTACAATATCGTAATCATGTGTTTTACCACTTCTACAATCAATGATAAAATCTAACCATTCATCTGTCATTTCCTTAAATTCTTTTATTTGCAAATTGGAATTTAAACGTACATTATAGATAGATACAATTTTTGTCTCATATCGTTTTGCCCACCGCTGCGCCTGTTCTTTTATAATCGTACAGTAAAATCCGTTTCCGAAATCTTTTGTATTTCTTCCAATGCGAATTTCGGGATTTTTAACAGGTATATAACCACTATGATATACTGTCATTTTTGCCATTTATCATTTACCTTTCCACTTAAAATGCTTTTGCATTAAGCTAAACTCTAATTTTTATCATAGCCATATTATAGCAGTTCTATATATTCATCACAATAAAAATGTACTTTTCCTTGAAATAGATTAGATATTATGCTATATTTATCTCATCAAATACACCCCCACGGGGTATAGGAGGTAAATACAAATGAAAGCGGATAAAGCACAGATAAATCGATTATTAAAGACAGCCAGAGGGCAGATTGACGGTATCCTGAAAATGGTGGAGGAAGACCGTTACTGTATGGATATTGCGCATCAGCTTATGGCAACGGAGGCAGTTTTAAACAGGGCAAATAAAGAAATCCTCACAGCACATTTAAAAAGCTGTGTGACAGGAGCAAAGACAGATGAGGAAAGAGAAGAAAAAGTAGATGAAATGGTAGCTTTATTGGGTAAAATCTTATAACAGGAGGTGAAATATTTGAATAAAAAATATAAAGTAACAGGAATGACCTGCTCCGCATGCTCCTCCAGAGTGGAGAAGTGCGTGGAAAAGCTGGATGGAGTGAATAACGTCAGTGTTAATTTGTTGACTAACAGTATGCAGGTGGACTTTGATGAAAATAAGCTGACAGAAGAAAAAATAGCCAACAGTGTGATACAGGCAGGGTACGGGATGGAAATTCCCACAGGAAAAGCTGAGAAGAAAGAGGGAAAAGAAGATGTAGTAGAAAAAAATATTGAGAGTATGAAAAAGCGTACCATCTGGTCCTTTATCTTCTTAATTCCCTTGATGTATGTGGCAATGGGGCACATGATAGGACTTCCGCAGCCTTCCTTTTTAACGGGTGATGCCAACGCAGTATCCTTTGCACTGACACAGCTTCTTTTGTGTATACCTGTGTTGTATATCAACAGAGCTTATTTTGAAAGGGGATTTCGTTCCCTCATCCACGGAGCGCCTAATATGGACACATTGATATCCGTAGGCTCGGGAGCATCTTTAATATACGGAATATTTGCCATTTACCGCATGGGATATGGTTTAGGCACACAAAATATGGAACTGGTACATCGTTATTTACATGATTTGTATTTTGAGTCAGCAGTAATGATACTTGCCTTAATCAATATCGGAAAGTATTTAGAGGCACGTTCTAAAGGAAAAACAAGTGAAGCCATTCAAAAGCTCATTGATTTAGCGCCTAAGACGGCAATGGTGGAAAGAAACGGACAAGTGGTGGAAATTGCAGCAGAAGATGTGTTGATTGGAGATGTTTTACAGGTAAAACCGGGAAGCAGTATTCCGGCAGACGGCATTGTAGTGGAAGGAATGACCAGCGTGGACGAGGCAGCCATTACTGGAGAGAGTATGCCTGTTGAAAAGAAAGAAGGAGATACGGTAACGGCGGCTACCTTAAACAAAACAGGATTTATCAGAATGAGAGCTGTCAAAGTAGGGCAGGACACTACCTTTTCTCAGATTATCCGTCTGGTTGAGGAGGCCAGCTCCAGTAAAGCGCCTATTGCCAGAATGGCAGATAAAATTGCGGGAATTTTCGTTCCCACGGTTATGGGAATTGCGCTGCTTACCGGAATTGTATGGCTGCTTATGGGAGCAGAATTTGAGTTTGCATTGTCCTGTGCCATTGCAGTTTTAGTGATTTCCTGCCCCTGTGCGCTGGGACTTGCCACACCGGTTGCCATTATGGTGGGTACGGGAAAAGGTGCGGAAAACGGAATTTTGATTAAATCCGGCGAAGCATTGGAAATCACTCATAATGTACAAAGCGTTGTATTGGATAAAACAGGAACAATTACAGAAGGAAAGCCAGTAGTTACCGATATTATCAGCTTTGGAATGGCAGAAAATGAGATTTTAAAAATCGGGGCAGCTTTAGAAAAGAAAAGTGAGCACCCTTTGGCAGAGGCAGTGCTTTTAAAGGCAAAGGGCATGGAATTGCCAAATGCAGAGAGCTTCGCAGCAATTCCGGGAAAAGGGATTACCGCTGAAATTCAGGGCACTGTTTATTATGCGGGAAATCAAAAGCTCATAAAAGAGCAGGGGATTTCCTGTGAAAAGGCGCTAAGCAGTATGGAAAAGCTTTCCGAAGAAGGAAAGACACCTCTTATTCTGGCAGACGAGAAGCAGGTACTGGGGGTTATCGGTGTTGCCGATGTGGTGAAACCTACCAGCGCAAAGGCAATTCAGGAGTTGAAAAAACTGGGTATTCAGGTTATTATGCTTACAGGTGATAATGCCAGAACAGCAAAAGCCATTCAAAAGCAGTTGGATATTGATACGGTGATTGCAGAGGTGCTTCCGCAGGATAAAGAACGAGAGATTTCCAGACTTCAGGAGGAAGGAAAGACCGTAGCCATGGTAGGTGACGGATTAAATGATGCGCCGGCTCTTGCTAGGGCGGATGTGGGAATTGCCATTGGAGCAGGAACAGACGTTGCCATTGAAAGCGCAGACATTGTGTTGATGAAAAATGATTTGCAGGATGTGGCAACTGCCATAGAACTGAGTAAAGCAGTAATCCGAAATATTAAGGAGAATTTATTCTGGGCATTCTTTTATAATGTGTGCGGAATTCCCCTTGCGGCAGGCGTGCTTTATCCTGTGTTCGGATTGAAATTAAGCCCCATGTTCGGAGCGGCGGCTATGAGTCTCAGCAGTCTTTTTGTTGTAAGTAACGCATTGCGATTACGATTTTTTCATTCCCTGAACAAGGGAAAAACACAGCCTAAAACAATACAGGAGAAAAAGGAGGAAAAAAATATGTATACAATGAAAATTGAA
This sequence comes from uncultured Blautia sp., assembly GCA_900539145.1. Lineage (GTDB taxonomy): Bacteria > Bacillota > Clostridia > Lachnospirales > Lachnospiraceae > Blautia. The sequence goes on along the minus strand of UQAX01000034.1, from coordinate 17,591 downwards.
GGAATGATGTGCCCGCACTGTCAGGCGGCAGTTACAAAAGCGTTGGAAGCTTTAGAAGGAACAAAAGCAGAAGTGAATTTAGAGAAAAAAGAAGCTTATGTAGAAACAGGACTTGAAAAAGAAGCTTTAAAGAAAGCAGTAGAAGATGCAGGCTATCAGGTGCTTTCAGTAGAATAGGCGGAAAGGAAGAAAACCATGATGCGAGTAGGAATGGGATATGATGTCCATAAGCTTACAGAAGGAAGAGATTTGATTTTAGGCGGTGTAAATATTCCATGGGAAAAAGGTCTGTTGGGACATTCGGATGCCGATGTAGTGGTTCATGCCATTATGGACGCACTTTTAGGGGCAGCAGCTCTTCGGGATATCGGAAGACATTTTCCGGATACAGACCCCCAGTATAAAGGAATTTCCAGTATCAAGCTCTTGCAGCATGTAGGAAAGCTTTTAGAAGAAAATATGTACGTGATTAATAACATTGATGCAACGATTATTGCGCAGAAACCAAAGCTTTTACCATATATTGACACCATGATTGAAAATGTGGCAAATGCCTTACATTTGGAAGCCAATCAGGTAAATATAAAAGCGACCACAGAGGAAGGTCTGGGATTTACAGGAAGTATGGAAGGTATATCCGCACAGGCAATCTGTGCGCTGACACACGTGCAGGATTTTATGACAGATGACAGAAGCGGCGGTTGTGGAGGCTGCTGTAAGGAGAACAGAAGATGAGTATATTAAATGTGCAGAATTTGTCCCACGGGTTTGGTGACAGGGCTATTTTTCAGGACGTTTCTTTTCGACTGTTGAAAGGAGAACATATTGGATTGGTAGGCGCCAACGGTGAGGGTAAATCTACCTTTATGAATATTATTACAGGAAAGCTGATGCCGGATGAAGGAAAAATCGAATGGGCAAAAAATGTCCGTGTGGGATATCTGGACCAGCATACCGTGTTGGAAAAGGGAATGACCATTCGAGACGTACTGAAATCAGCGTTTTCATGGCTGTTTGAAATGGAAGCGCAGATGAACGGAATTTGTGACAAAATGGGCGAGGCATCTCCGGAAGAATTGGAAACCATGATGGAAGAGCTGGGAACCATACAGGATATGCTGACTATGTACGATTTCTACATTATTGACTCCAAGGTGGAGGAAGTGGCAAGAGCGTTGGGACTTACGGCAATTGGCTTAGACAAGGATGTTACAGATTTAAGCGGCGGACAGAGAACAAAAATCCTGTTAGGAAAACTGCTTTTGGAAAAGCCGGACATTCTGCTTTTAGACGAGCCGACCAACTATTTAGACGCAGAGCATATTGAATGGTTGAAACGATATTTGCAGGAATATGAAAATGCCTTTATTTTGATTTCTCATGATATTCCGTTCTTAAACAGCGTTGTAAATCTCATCTATCATATGGATAATCAGGAATTAAACCGTTATGTGGGAGATTATGACCATTTTCAGGAGGTTTACGCAGTCAAGAAAGCACAGCTTGAAGCGGCTTACAATCGTCAGCAGCAGGAAATCAACGAGCTGAAAGACTTTGTGGCGAGAAACAAGGCGAGAGTGGCAACCAGAAATATGGCAATGTCCAGACAGAAAAAGCTGGATAAAATGGATGTGATTGAGCTGGCAAAGGAAAAGCCGAAGCCGGAGTTTAACTTTAAAACAGCCAGAACCCCAAGCCGTTTTGTGGTAGAAACTGATGATTTAATTATCGGCTATGATGAACCTCTTTCTAAGCCATTGAATTTAAAGGTGGAAAGAGGAGAAAAGATTGCTCTTACCGGAGCAAACGGGATTGGAAAATCCACATTATTAAAAAGTATACTGGGCATTATTCCGCCGATTTCAGGAAAAGTGCATTTAGGCGACTATCTGGAAATCGGATATTTTGAGCAGGAGATGCCACAGGGAAATAAAAATACCTGTATTGAAGAAATTTGGGAAGTGTTTCCTTCTTATACCCAGTATGAAGTTCGTGCGGCACTGGCAAAATGCGGACTGACGACAAAGCATATTGAAAGTCTTGTGCGGGTATTAAGCGGTGGGGAGCAGGCAAAGGTGCGTTTGTGCAAGATTATCAACAGAGAAACCAATGTATTGATTTTGGATGAGCCTACCAACCATTTAGACGTAGATGCAAAAGAAGAATTAAAGAGGGCTTTAAAGGAGTACAAAGGCACAATTTTAATGGTTTGTCATGAGCCGGAGTTCTATGAAGGTCTTGCAACGGATGTATGGGATTGCTCTCAATGGACAACACGTATTTAGAAATGAAACACCTGAATGAAGAAAATGCAAAAACAGTATTGTATATAAAGGAATAGCAGGTATAAATAAAAAATATGCAGGAAATAAAAATAAACTTGCAAAAATACCGACTTAGATTTATAATACAAGAAAAAATCAGATACAGGAGGAAAGTCATGTCATACGTAGATGAGGTTATTGAATTAGTAGAAAAGAAAAATCCAGGAGAACCGGAATTTCATCAGGCAGTAAAAGAAGTTTTAGAGTCTTTAAAACCGGTAGTTGAGGCAAATGAGGAAAAATATCGTAAAGAAGCACTTTTAGAGCGCTTAGTTGAGCCTGAAAGAGTGATTATGTTCCGTGTTCCTTGGGTAGATGACAACGGAAATGTACAGGTAAATAAGGGCTTCCGTGTACAGTTTAACAGTGCAATCGGGCCATACAAAGGCGGTCTGCGTTTCCATCCATCCGTATATTTGGGAATTATTAAATTTTTAGGATTTGAACAGATCTTTAAAAATTCCCTGACAGGGCTTCCTATTGGCGGCGGTAAAGGTGGAGCTGATTTTGACCCAAAAGGAAAATCTGACAGAGAAGTTATGGCATTTTGCCAGAGTTATATGACAGAGTTATACCGTCATATCGGAGCAGATACAGATGTTCCGGCAGGTGATATCGGAGTAGGTGCAAGAGAAATCGGTTATCTGTTTGGACAGTATAAGAGAATTCGTGATGCTTACGAAGGCGTGCTTACAGGTAAAGGGCTGACTTATGGTGGTTCTTTAGTTAGAACACAGGCAACAGGATATGGTCTTCTCTATCTTACAGAAGAGTTGTTAAAGCTTAACGGAAAAGAGTTAAAGGGTAAAACTGTTGTTGTTTCCGGTGCCGGAAATGTAGCAATCTATGCTATTGAAAAAGCTTACCAGTTAGGTGCGAAACCAGTGACATGCTCTGACTCTACGGGTTGGGTATATGATCCTGAAGGTATTGACTTGGAAGCATTAAAAGAAATTAAAGAAGTAAAACGTGCACGTTTAACAGAATATACAAATTACAGACCAAATGCAGAGTACCATGAGGGAAAAGGGGTATGGACTGTAAAATGTGATATTGCTCTTCCATGTGCAACACAGAATGAGCTGCATTTAGAAGATGCAAAAGCATTAGTTGCTAACGGATGCTTTGCAGTTGCAGAAGGTGCAAATATGCCAACAACTTTAGAAGCTACTAAATACCTGCAGGAAAATGGTATTATCTTTGCACCTGGTAAAGCTGCAAATGCCGGCGGTGTAGCTACTTCCGGATTAGAAATGTCACAGAACAGTGAAAGATTAAGCTGGAGTTTTGAAGAAGTAGATGAAAAGCTTCAGGGAATTATGATAAATATTTGCCACAATATGGTAGATGCAGCGAAAAAATACGGATTTGAAGGCAACTATGTGGTAGGCGCCAATGCAGCCGGATTTGAAAAAGTTGCAGATGCTATGATTGCACAGGGCGTTTGCTAAGAAAATCCTGTTGACAAATCCCGTATTTATGAATAAACTAAGAGAAGATAGGAAAAGGCATGGAACGAAAAGAGTACAGAGTAAATCCTTTTCAGAGAGAGACAGTCATCGGCTGGAAGCTGTCTTAGAGGAAGCTTTGGAAAGTGCATTCGGGAGCTGATTTGGTGAAGGGTAAGCCTAAGCCGGATACGCAGTCCTGCGTTATGGGAAATAAGTGGGAGATACTATCTTCAAATAGAGTGGAACCGCGGATTTTTCGCCTCTATGTCATTTTGACATAGAGGCGTTTTCGTTATATTCGTTTATGGAAAATCGATAGAAAGGACGTGAAATATGGGATTTATTAGTCATATAAAAGAAGAATTTCAGGTTATCAGGGAACGGGACCCTGCAATTAAAACACCCTTGGAAGTTTTGCTGTATCCCAGCTTTCGTGTTATGATACAGTACAGACGGGCTCATAAATTATACGAAAAAGGACATTTCTTTCTGGCACGGTGGGTATCTCAGCGGGCAGCCAGAAAAACAGGTATTGAAATTCATCCGGGAGCACAGATTGGAAAAGGATTGTTTATTGACCATGGCTCAGGAGTGATTATCGGAGAAACGGCTATTATCGGTGATAATGTAACACTGTATCAGGGTGTTACTCTGGGAGGTACCGGAAAAGAAACGGGAAAACGTCATCCGACTTTGAAAAACAACGTTATGGTAAGCGCCGGAGCAAAGATTTTAGGCTCATTTACCATTGGAGAAAACTCCAAAATCGGTGCCGGAAGCGTAGTTTTAGAGGAGGTTCCGCCTAATTGTACGGTTGTAGGCGTACCGGGGCGTGTGGTAAGAAAAGGAAAACAGAAGGTTCCGAGAAGTGATATGGACCAAATTCATCTTCCGGACCCAACCTTAGATGATATCCATAAGCTTCAGCAGGAAAATGACAGACTGCGTTCCGAATTACAGCGTATGGGTTATGAATTAAATGATATAAAAGAAAGAGAAGCGCAATGCCGCAGGGCAAGAGCCTTGGAGGCAAAAGAAAGAAGACAGGAGGAAGAAAGAGAAATATGAGAATTTATAATACACTGACAAAGAAAAAAGAAGAATTTATTCCTTTAGAAGAAGGAAAAGTAAAGATGTATGTCTGCGGACCTACGGTTTATAATTTTATTCACATCGGAAATGCAAGACCAATGATTGTATTTGATACAGTACGCCGCTATATGGAATACAAAGGATATGAAGTAAATTATGTATCCAATTTCACAGATGTAGATGACAAGATTATTGCGAAGGCGGTAGAAGAAGGTGTAAGTGCAGAAGAGATTTCCAGCCGTTATATTAAAGAATGTAAAAAAGATATGGCAGATATGAATGTAAAACCGGCGACTACTCATCCGCTGGCAACACAGGAAATTGACGGAATGATTGATATGATACAGACTTTAATGGACAAAGGCTTTGCCTATGAGGTAAACGGTACTGTATATTTCCGTGTAAAGAATTTCAAAGAATACGGAAAGCTGTCTCATAAAAATCTGGAGGATTTGCAGTCAGGATTTCGTTCTTTACAGGTTTCAGGAGAAAATCAGAAGGAAGACCCATTGGATTTCGTACTTTGGAAACCGAAAAAAGAAGGAGAACCTTTCTGGGTATCCCCATGGAGTGAAGGGCGTCCGGGCTGGCATATTGAGTGTTCTGTGATGTCTAAAAAATATCTGGGTGAAGAAATTGACATCCATGCAGGCGGTGAAGACCTTGTTTTCCCACACCATGAAAACGAAATTGCCCAGTCTGAATGCTGCAACGGAAAGCAGTTTGCAAGATACTGGATGCACAACGCTTTCTTGAACATTGACAATCGCAAAATGTCAAAATCTCTTGGAAATTTCTTTACCGTAAGAGAAATCGGAGAAAAATATGATTTACAGGTGCTTCGCTTCTTTATGTTAAATGCACATTACAGAAGTCCATTGAACTTCAGTGCTGAGCTGATGGAAGCTTCTAAAAATTCTCTGGAAAGAATTGTTACTTGCGTAGAGCAGTTAAAACACCTGTTGGAAACAGCAGAGAAAACAGAAATGACAGTAGAAGAAAAAGCCTTGGAAGCAGAAGTTCTGGAATATGTAAAGAAATATGAAAATTCCATGGAAGATGATTTTAATACCGCAGATGCCATTGCCGCTATTTTTGAGTTGGTTAAATTTGCCAATACAAAAGCAAATGAAAACAGCACAGCAGCTTTTGTACAGTATCTTTTTGATACCATTGTGCATTTAAGCGATGTGTTGGGTCTGATTGTGAACAAGGAAGCTGAAATTTTAGATGAAGAAATTGAAAAGCTGATTGAAGAACGTCAGATGGCAAGAAAAGAGAAAAACTTTAAAAGAGCAGATGAAATCAGAGATGAATTGGCTGCTATGGGTATCATCTTAAAAGACACAAGAGAGGGTGTACAATGGAAGCGAGCTTAAAGAAATTCAAGGAGCTGTTTGAACTGGAGGATACGGATATCAGAACCTATTCTCCTTTAACCCTTGCCTATATCGGAGATGCTATTTATGAACTGGTTATCCGTACTATTTTAGTGGAAAAAGGAAATACGCAAGTAAATAAGCTACATCAAAGAGCCAGCAAATTAGTAAAAGCATCTGCCCAGTCAGAGATTATCGAAAAGCTGAAACCATATCTTACAGAGGAAGAAATGGGTATTTTCAAAAGAGGAAGAAATGCAAAATCCTTTACCATGGCAAAAAATGCCAGTATGTCCGATTACAGAAGAGCTACGGGATTTGAGGCGTTAATGGGATATTTGTATCTGACAGAGCAGTGGGACAGAATGTTAGAATTGATAAAAATAGGAATTACAGAAGGAGAAAAGGATGGAGAATAAATTCCAGGAAACAAAGGTAGAAGGCAGAAATGCGGTTTTAGAAGCGTTTCGTTCCGGAAAATCTGTGGATAAGTTATTTGTTCTGGAAAAATGCGAGGACGGTCCGGTACGCACCATTTTGCGTGAAGCAAAGAAGCATGATACCATGATTAAATATGTAAAAAAAGAAAGACTGGATCAGTTATCGGAAACAGGAAAACATCAGGGTGTGATTGCCATGACTGCGGCGTATAATTACGCAGAAGTAGAAGATATTCTGGCAGCAGCCAGAGAAAAAGGAGAACCGCCGTTTCTGGTATTGCTGGATAATATCGAAGACCCTCATAATCTGGGAGCAATTATCCGTACAGCAAATCTGGCAGGTGCTCATGGCGTGATTATTCCAAAGAACAGAGCCGTGGGGCTGACTGCGACGGTTGCAAGAACTTCTGCCGGAGCATTGAATTATACACCGGTTGCAAAGGTTACCAATCTTGCAAGAACCATTGAAAATCTGAAAAAAGAAGGAATTTGGTTTGTATGTGCGGATATGGGTGGCACACAGATGTACGACCTTGATTTAAAAGGCGCTATTGGATTGGTTATCGGAAATGAAGGTGACGGCGTATCTAAATTAGTGCGGGAAAAATGTGATTTCATAGCATCCATACCAATGCAGGGAGATATTGACTCCTTAAATGCCTCTGTGGCAGCAGGTGTGTTGGCATACGAAATTGTAAGACAGAGAATGGGAAAATAATACGGGAATTCATTTATTATGAAGGAATATGAAAATTTAAAAGATGAGGAGCTTTTTGAACTTTTATGGCAGGGACAGGAAGGTTTGGAAGACTATCTCATTAACAAATATAAGGGAATGGTATTAAAGAAAGCACATGCCATGTTCCTTATCGGAGGGGAACAAGAAGACTTAATTCAGGAGGGCATGATCGGGCTGTTTAAAGCAGTCCGAGGATATCACCCAGATAAAAATGCTTCTTTTTCTACGTTTGCTAATCTGTGTATAGAAAGACAGATGTATAAAGCCATTGAAATTTCAGGAAGGCAAAAACACAAGCCTTTGAATTCTTACATTTCTTTAAGCGAGATGGAAGGTCCGCTGTATAACGCCGAAGATATTACACAGCAAAATCCGGAAGAAATTGTTATTGGGAAAGAAAATGTAAGCAGGATGATGGAGGACATTAAAAAGTGCTTAAGTCCTTTTGAAAATCAGGTGCTGGATGCTTATCTGGAAGGCGCAGATTATCTTCAGATTGCAGAAATGACTGGGAAGCAGCCAAAGTCTATTGACAATGCACTGCAAAGAATAAAAAATAAAATTCATGGAATGGAATGGGTAAAATAAAAAGACTGACGTATGAAAGACATACAAAGAGGTATGTGTTTTATACGTCAGTCTTTTTTGTATGAAATGATTTATATAAAACAAAAATAGTGCATTTGGACGAAAAAATATGTAAGATATGAAAAATATTAAATGAAATGTATGTGATTTAAGAATTTAAATAGTTAAAATGCACAAAAATAGAACGATAATATAAAAAAACTGATTAAAAATGTAAATCATTCAAGGATGCACAGATATATACTTAAAAAAAGCATTTATTATTTTATAGGAAATTGTTTTCTGTGAAATAAAATACCAGAAGGGAGAAAGGTATGAAAAGTAAAAAATTAAAGAAAGCTTTTGCAGGGTTGTGCACAGTGGCGTTGACGGTGTCTTCTGTTCCGGTATCCGCACAAACAGAACAGACAAAAGCGCCACAAAAGGAAAGTAGTTTGCGTCTTTGGTATGATGAGCCTGCTTCAAAGGGGAAAAATATTTTAAACGGAGGAAGCTTCGGAACAACAGAGGAAGACAATACATGGCAGCAGCATACGCTCCCTATCGGAAACAGTTTTATGGGTGCAAATGTGTATGGTGAGATAGGACAAGAAAGATTGACATTTAACCAAAAAACTCTTTGGAACGGCGGTCCCAGCGAAAATCGTCCGTATTATGACGGAGGGAATAAGGAAAAGGCTGACAATGGGCAGAAAATGTCAGAGGTATATAAGGAAATTATTGAATTATATAAAGAGGGCAATGACGCACAGGCCAATGAGCTTGCGAAAAAGCTTACCGGAGAAGTGGATGGATACGGAGCATATCAGTCATGGGGTGATATTTATGTAGATTTCGGCTTAAAAGAAGAGCAGGCGGAAAATTATGTTCGTGACTTAAATCTGGAAAATGCAGTGGCTTCGGTAGATTTTGATTATCAGGATACAAAAATGCACCGAGAATATTTTATCAGCTATCCGGATAATGTCTTAGCTATGAAATTTACTGCCGAGGGCAGTGAAAAGCTGGACTTTGATATTTCTTTTCCAATAGATAATGCGGAAGGAGTTGCAGATAAAAAGCTGGGTAAGGCTGTGGAAACTACCGTTGAAGACGATACGATTACCGTATCAGGTGAAATGCAGGATAATCAGTTACAACTGAATGGAAAATTAAAAGTGGAAACAGAAGGCGGAAAAGTGCAGGAGAAAGATGGGGACAAGCTTCATGTGTCCGGCGCATCGGAAGCGGTTGTTTATGTTTCCGCAGATACGGATTATTTGAATAAATATCCTGATTATCGTACAGGAGAAACTGCACAGGAATTGGATGCAAGTGTAGAAAAAGCTGTGGATAAGGCTAGTAAAAAAGGATATGAGAAAGTAAAAAAAGAACATATTAAAGATTATTCTGAGATTTTTTCAAGAGTACAGTTGGATTTGGGGCAGAATGTTCCGGATAAAACAACAGATATTTTACTGAAGGATTATAACGCAGGAAAAAATACAGAGGCAGAAAACCGTGCATTAGAGGTATTACTGTTCCAGTATGGAAGATATTTAACCATTGCTTCCTCCAGAGCAGGAGATTTGCCCTCTAATTTACAGGGAGTATGGCAAAATCGTGTAGGAGATCACAACAGAATTCCATGGGCATCCGATTATCATATGAACGTCAACTTGCAGATGAATTATTGGCCTACTTATTCTACCAATATGGCAGAATGTGCTACGCCTTTGATTGATTATATCAATTCTCTTGTAGAACCGGGAAAAGTAACGGCAAAAACTTATTTTGGTGTTGAAAATGGAGGATTTACAGCTCATACTCAGAATACGCCATTTGGATGGACCTGTCCGGGTTGGGATTTTAGCTGGGGTTGGTCACCGGCAGCGCTTCCTTGGATTTTACAGAATTGCTGGGAATATTATGAATATACCGGTGATGTGAAATATATGGAAGAGCATATTTATCCAATGTTAAAGGAAGCAGCTCTTTTATATGACCAGATTTTGATTGAAGATGAAAAGACAGGAAGGCTTGTTTCTGCACCTGCTTATTCGCCGGAGCATGGACCTGTTACAGCAGGAAATACTTACGAACAGTCTTTAATCTGGCAGTTGTATGAAGATGCAGCTACGGCAGCAGAAATCTTGGGTAAGGATGAAGAAAAAGCAAAAGAGTGGCGTCAACGACAGCAAAAATTAAAACCGATTGAAATCGGTGAAAGCGGTCAGATTAAAGAATGGTATACGGAAACTACTTTGGGAAGTATGGGAGAAAAAGGTCACAGACACATGTCACATTTACTGGGACTGTTTCCGGGAGATTTGATTTCCGTAGATAACGCAGAATACATGGATGCTGCCATTGTTTCTCTGAAAGAAAGAGGAGAGAAGAGTACCGGATGGGGAATGGGACAGAGAATTAACGCATGGGCAAGAACCGGAGACGGAAATCAGGCACACAAACTTATTCAAAATCTCTTCCATGACGGTATTTATCCAAACCTTTGGGATACACATACACCATTCCAGATTGACGGAAACTTCGGTATGACATCCGGTGTGTCAGAGATGCTGATGCAGAGTAATATGGGCTATATCAATATGCTTCCTTCTCTGCCGGATGTGTGGGCAAACGGAAGTGTCAAAGGACTTGTCGCAAGAGGAAATTTTGAAGTCAGCATGAAATGGGCAGACAAAAATCTGACAGAGGCATCTGTTTTATCAAGAAACGGAGGAACTGCAACGGTTCAGACAAAGAATGCTTCTTTGGCAACGGTTTTTGATGAAAAAGGAAATCCGGTAGAGATGAAGGCTTTGACAGCAGATCGTATTTCTTTTGAAACAGAAAAGGGAAAAACTTATATTATAAAAAATATTCCGCAGAGTGTGAAAGTTCCTACCGGTCTTACAGCAGAACGTTTGGATGAACAAAGTGTAGAACTTACATGGGATGAAGCAGAAGCGGATGGAGTTTGTTTTAATGTATATCGCAAAGTAGGAAACGGAGATGTACAGTTAATCGCAAGCAATGTAAAAACCAACTCTTACAAGGATGTAACAGCATACGAAAAACTGGGTACTATGAAATATCAGATTACAGCAGTGACTTCTGAGCTGGAGTCTGAGAAAACAGAGTTTGTTACCATAAAAGACAAAGGCGTAACTGCGGGAATGATTGATGATACCGACAGCCATATTATCTATGAAGGTGCATGGGGTGATTGGAAAGAAGATGTAAATTATAATGGTACAATTAAATATCTGAATACTCCACAGGGGAATGAAAGTGTTTCTTTGAATTTTGTAGGAACAGGAATTGAGGTAATTACCTGTACCAATCACGACAGAGGAATAATGGAAGTTCTGATTGACGATAAGTCTTACGGAAAAATCGATACATACAGTGCGCAAACAAAGCGTCAGCAGAAAGTTTTCGAAAAAGACGATTTGTCTTACGGAAAACATACGATTACCTTGAAGGTATTAAATAAGAGCAGTCAGGGAGCAGGAAAATCTACAAAAGTAGAGTTAGATGCTTTCCGTGTTCTGGATAATACGATGTCAATGCCTGCTTCTGTTCAGGTATCAGCAGTATCGGGAATTACAACTATCGGAAAAGCAAACAGTACTGTTCAAATGAAAGCAGAAATATTGCCGGAAGACGTGCAGGATAAAAGTGTAACATGGTCTTCTTCTGATACTTCTATTGCAGAGGTGAATGAAAATGGTCTTGTAACCGTAAAAGAAAAAAATGGCGAAGTAAAGATTATTGCGGTATCAAAAGCAGATACTACAAAGAGCGGAGAAGTGACCTTAAAGGTAGCCTTAAAACAGGAAAATGCAAATACAGTAACAGAAATTGAAGATGCTGTACAGGAAAACAGAAAGTGGAAACCAAATCCTTCCATTACATGGAGCGAAGGCTGGTCTACATGGGATGGAGAAGCAGACAGACACCATGGCGGAACAAAGACAGAAGCAACGGGAGCAGGCAAATTTTTTGAATATACCTTTACAGGAACTCAGATTGAAATCTATGTACAGAAGCATCAAAACTGTGGAAACTTTGAAATCTATCTGGATGATGAAAAAGTAGATACTTATTCCTTTGATACAGAAATTGGAACAGGAGAAGATCAGGCACTGTTGTTTAAATCAGAAGAACTTTCCAATAGAGAGCATAGGATTAAGTGTGTAATTACTGACAGAGATGGAAAACAGCAGGCAAATCTGGATTATTTGAAGGTATATGCTCCAGCAGACTCTTCCGCTTTGGATAAATCAACTCTTCAGGACGTTATTACAGAAGCATCTGTGTTGTCAGAAGAAGCTTATCCACAGGATAAATGGGCAGAATTACAAAAGATATATAAAGAAGCTGTTTCTGTTATGAATAAAGATGATGTAAAACAGGAGGAAATAGACAAGGCAGCAGAAGCGTTAAAAGCAGCCATTGTAGCTTTAGGAAAAGCACAGCCACCTGTTGTGAAACAGGAAACAGGAAAAGCTATTTTAGTAGAGTCAAAGCAGATTGTATTAGAATGGGATAAAGTGCAAGGTGCAAAAGCTTATGAAATTACAGATAACGAACATCAAGTAAGGGCAGAAGCAACAGATACTTTTGTGAGAGTAACAGGATTAGAGCCGGGAACGACATATAACTTTAAGATTTATGCAGTAAATGAAGGCGGAAAATCAGAAAAAGCTATTGAAATCAACGAGGTGACAACAACAAATCCAAATGAAGGGAATACAATTCCACCTGTTACGGAAATTGTAAAAACGGTTACAGGAAAAGATAGTGTAAAATTGACATGGAAAGCTCCGACAGATACTAAGACAGCAGGGTACATCGTTTATGTAGACGGTGTAAAGAAAGGGGTTGCAGAAAAAGAAGCATTTACATTACAAGGACTTGTAAAAAATCAGATTTATGTAGTAAAGATTATAGCTTTTGATGAAGAAGGCCATAAATCTGTTCCGGCACAGTTTGCATTTTCTTTTGAAGAAGAAGAAAAAGAAGGCTGGGTTCAGACAGGAAATGGTTGGGAGTATTATGAAAACGGAAACAAAGCAATCGGTTGGAAAGATATTTCGGGAACATGGTATTATTTTAATGACAATGGTATTATGGAAACCGGCTGGGCAGAAGTAAATGGTCATTGGTATTTCTTGAACGACAGCGGAGCGATGGAAACCGGCTGGGTATTTGTAAACGGTCACTGGTATTATATGGACCAGTGGGGAGCAATGTGCACCGGCTGGGTATCTGTAAACGGTCACTGGTATTACATGAATGACAGCGGAGCGATGGAAACCGGCTGGGCAGAAGTAAATGGTCACTGGTATTACATGAATGACAGCGGAGCGATGGAAACCGGCTGGGTAGAAGTAAATGGTCACTGGTATTACATGAATGACAGCGGAGTGATGGAAACCGGCTGGGTAGAAGTAAATGGTCACTGGTATTTCATGAATGACAGCGGAGTGATGGAAACCGGCTGGGTATCTGTAAACGGTCACTGGTACTATATGGACCAGTGGGGAGCAATGCAGACCGGCTGGGTATTTGTAGGAGGATATTGGTATTATCTAAATGCAGACGGAGCAATGGTATCTAATCAGTGGATTGATGGATATTATGTAGGAGCATCCGGACAGATGATATAAAGGGCATAAGAAAAGACTATTTAAAAGATATGAAATTTTAATTGAAAGAAGTTGCTGCTTTAATGATTAAAAAACGGAGAAGTGGCAGCTTCTTTATATTTAAAGAAAAATAAAAGGTTGCGCAACAACGTAAATTCTTATAAAATAATAAAAACCCTTGAAATATCAAGGGTTTTTAAAAGCTGCCAAGCGGACTTGAACCGCCGACCTCCGCCTTACCAAGGCGACGCTCTACCGACTGAGCCATGGCAGCAAATTATTTTGTCGTTTCACAATTATAAATTCTATCAAAAAAAAGTATGGGTGTCAACCCTTTTTTCTATTTTTTAGGAGGGAACAGATGGGAAAAAGAATACATGGAATTTTGCTGGCAGCAGGATTTTCACATAGGTTTCGGGGAAATAAATTATTGTATCCTTTAAAAGGAAAAGCGCTGTATCTTCATTTGACAGAACGTTTGGAAAAGCTTTTAAAAAAAAGGACATTGGACAGTTTGGTAATGGTTACACAGTATGATGAAATTCTTCAGGAAATGAAGAAAAGAAAGATAGAAGCAATAAAAAATGAGAACAGCAGGCAGGGGATTTCATCCTCTTTAAAATTGGGGCTTTGTAAGGCACAGAAATTTGAAGAAAAAGAGGACGAGAATTATTATATATTTTTTGTGGCAGACCAACCGTATTTGAAAGAGAAAACGATAGAAGATTTTTTGCGGGCTTTTGTTCAAACGGGTAAAACCATTGGCTGTGTAAAATGTGGAAAAGAAATGGGAAATCCCGTTATTTTTCATGAAAAATATAAAGAAGAGCTGGAATGTCTGCAAGGGGATAAAGGGGGAAAATGCGTACTGCGAAAGTATGAAAAAGAAGTGTTTTATTTTGAAGTAGAAGATAAAAAAGAATTACAGGACATTGATGAAAGAGGAGAATTGTCTTAAATGGAGTTCTCCCATTAAAACTGCCGTCTGAAAAACTTTGGCAAGTGAAAGGATGGGTGGAATTTTTATCATCTATAAATTGGTTAATACTTTGCTTTAGCTGTGTGGAGTGTTAAGAGTTAGGTGAGTTTAATATCTAATGGAACAATATTGTCATATTTTTTAAACATTTCATCAAAGGACACCCATCCATCAGCGGCATTTACAATCAAATTATTTTCTGATTTTATCTTATAGAGTTTAAGTTTTTTGACATCTTTGAGTGGAAAAAGTGATTGTAAACGATTGTCCCAAATGGTAGAATATTATTAGGGATAACCGTGTTACAGGGTGGCTGACCTTCATTTTATAATACATAGAATGGAGGTGGTGCTGATGAAACATTTTGATTTTAAAGACTTAATGTCGTTTGGAATGTTTATTTTGGCATTGCTTACATTTATTTTTACATTTTGTAAGTAATTCTATTAAATAGAAAAACCACCCTTGAAACTTTGGCAAGCGAAAGGGTGGATTTTCTACTCATTCAGACGGTCAACCCCTTGTGGGCGGTTGTTCCTTTAAATATATTATAAGCTAGATAAAGAAAAAATGCAATCGAATATATAAGGTTTATGAAAAAAATTTCCTTTCTATTTTCTGATTTTAACATAGGTTAGTTATTAAAATTAGAAATAATTCTTTAAAAATTCCCAGTAAAAGGTGTAACTATTCCCTTCTTTTTTTCTAAAAAAATTATTCCGGATAAACCAGTCTTTCTTCAGAGATATTGAAAAGTACATTATTTAAATATTTATCTGCCAGCCAGTTTGCCATATTCAAATTCATATCCAGATAGTTTCCGCAGTCTTTTGCGGAAGCGCCCGGCACTTCATCGTGGAAATCCCGGATAAAGATAAACATTTCTGTAATAAGAGGAACAATATCCTTAGACTCATAATCTCCTGCTAGAAGAAGATAGAAGCCTGTACGACATCCCATAGGTCCAAAATAGATTACTTTATCAGAAAAATCTTTATGGTTTCTTAAAAAAGTAGCGCCCAGATGTTCGATGGTATGTACTTCGGCAGTATTCATAACTGGTTCTTCGTTGGGAGAAGTCATGCGTAAATCAAAAGTAGTAATAACTTCTCTTCCCACAAAATCCTTGCGAGATACATAAATTCCCGGCTGAAGCTTTATATGATCAATAGTGAAGCTTGCGATTTTTTCCATATTTTTAATCCTCTCTTTTTGTAATAGTGACTTTATTATAAACATTTTCGAGGTTGGAAGCAAGCAATAGTTGCTGACAAAGATAAAACGTGCTAGAATAACTAAATAAGGGAAATTGTAGTAGTTGGAGGACAGAAAGATGATAAATGATAAGAAAGTTTTATTCAGTGGTATGCAGGCAACCGGAAACCTGACATTGGGAAATTATCTGGGAGCGCTGAAAAACTGGGTAACCTTAAATGACGAATATGAATGTTTTTACAGCGTGGTAGATATGCACTCTATTACTGTACGACAGGACCCGGCTACTCTTAGAAAAAGAGCAAGGGCTTTATTGACTTTATACATTGCAGCAGGACTTGATCCAAAGAAAAACTGCATTTATTATCAGTCTCATGTAAGCGGACATGCAGAGCTGGCATGGATTTTAAATTGCTTTACTTATATGGGCGAATTAAACCGTATGACACAGTTTAAGGACAAGGCTGCAAAACACGCAGATAATATCAATGCGGGGCTGTTTACTTATCCGGTGCTTATGGCTGCCGATATTTTACTGTATCAGGCAGATGTAGTTCCGGTGGGGATTGACCAGATGCAGCATTTGGAGCTGACAAGAGATATTGCCACTCGTTTTAACAATATTTACGGAGACGTATTTACGATACCGGAGGCGTATATCGGTAAGGTAGGAGCGAAAATCATGAGTCTTCAGGAACCGTCCAAGAAAATGTCAAAATCAGATGAAAATCCAAACGGGAGCATTTATCTCATGGACGATCCGGATACTATTATGAGAAAATGCAAACGTGCTGTGACGGACTCTGAAGCATGTATTGCTTATCGTGATGAACAGCCGGGAATTAAAAATCTGATTGATATTTATTGTGCATGTTTGAATAAAACATCACAGGAAGCAGTAAAGGAATTTGAAGGAAAAGGCTACGGTGAGCTGAAAATGGCAGTGGGAGAAGCAGTTGTCAGCGTATTAAAACCATTGCAGGATGAAGTAGCCAGACTGGAGAAAGAGAAAGCATATCTTGACTCTATTATTAAAGAAAATGGTGAAAAAGCGCAGTATTTTGCAAACAAAACATTGAGAAAGGTACAGCGCAAGGTGGGATTTCCTGATAGAATTCGTTAAGAACGGGAGGTGTCTTTATGACTGTTGAAGAAGTAATTACAGTATTGGCAATGCAGGAAGAAATTTTACAATTTAATCATTTTACCAACGAGGACGCATGGGAATTAGGTAATTTGTTGGTAGCAGAGGCAAAAAAACGTGGCTTGGACACAGCAGTGGAAATCCGTCTGAACAATGGTTATACGGTATTTAAGTATGCAGGAAACGGAACGACCTTAAATAACGAGGAATGGATGAATAAAATGTTTGCCACTGTAAAGAGGATGGAGAAAAGTACCATGCTTTTGTACAGTGAGTTAAAACGCAGCGAAGAAGCTTTAGCGGAAATCGGACTCGACGAAAGGGAATACTCCTGTTTGGGAGGAGGATTTCCTATACGTGTGGAAGAGGTGGGAGTAATCGGAGCGATTATGGTCTCCAATCAAAGTCACTTTATCAACCACGATATTATTGTAAAAACAGTAAGCAGATATCTTCATATTGATGAAGTGCCGAGAATTCGGGCATTGTAAATTTGACAGAAGAATGTTGCATGAAATAATATGAGTTTTGTGCAGCATTCTTTTTTTATATAATAGGAAATTCCGACTTTTGTTGGAACAATGAATGAAAATAGCCCACACAA
>UQAX01000033.1 GCA_900539145.1 uncultured Blautia sp. | reverse complement strand
TGTGATTATCACTTAATGGTATGGAAGAATTGGGACCGGAAGCCAAATTGCTTCCGTCTTTCTGTGCATAGATATAAAATACATATTCATTTCCTTCTACGGGTAAAACATCACATTCGTGCAATTCACAAAATTTTCCATCCTTTGTTATTCCTCCATCTTTTGATATGATTATTGGTTCTTCCTGAGAAAGTTCTCCTTTTAAATTCTCTATCACCTTAACGCTGTATTCTGTATATGGCATAGATACTTCTTTTGGTGTGCCATCCTTATCTTCCGTCATGACAGGAAATTCATATTTAACCCCTAACTCCTCCACTACTTTTCCTATCATAACATAATCCGCATCTCCTGCAAGTTCTTCATATGAGTACACATCAATCGTATAACACCCCATTGCTTCAGCAATTTCGATTTCTTTGCTTCCACAGCCTGCCAAAGATAAAACAATTCCCATACATACGAACAATATTTTTGATTTCATAACTCATTCCTCCCTTCTCTCTTACCTTTATACTACGAATTTCAGTCACAATATCTCACCTTATTTTAATAATCTCTAAAATCCAGTTTTTACAATAATAGCTGAAATTCAGTAATTCCTCTACGTCAAGTCCTGAATGATACTACTTCAACTATGATAAAAAAATGCAGACAGTTACCAAAAACCGTCTGCTACAACCTGTAATTTTTGTATTTTAGAGAAGCAAATGAAATTCACTTTACACCGCTTTGCTTAACCTGCTAGTGATGCCAAATTCCATTCTTTAAATCAAAATTTATATATCTCCCTTTAATCTAACCAATGACTTTTCAGCATCAAAACCTTTAGGATATCGCTTTTTCAGTTTATCAATATTCGCCTGAAAAACCTCCTCAAGAGAAATATCTAACGCCGTAGCCGCCTCCGCTAAATACCACGCAATATCGCCAAGCTCGCTTTTCAAGTGTTCTTTATCTAATTCATGTCCTTGCGCCATCCACTTTTTCACAATGTCAATGGCTTCTCCTGCTTCTCCGCACAATCCCATTACACTGTTAATTAAAACTTCCCTTTTATCAAGTTCCGGATTAAGTGTAGTCATTGCTAATGTTTGATATTCATTCACATTCATTTTCTTTCCTTCTCCAATAAATTCTTATTTTTTCTTATAGTTTCTTATCATTACGAAAACACCAATTACCAGTAAAACAATACCCAAAACAACACTAATTGTCACCGGAATATTGCTGATTTTACCGGCAACATAAATAGAAGTCGGTCCATCTGCACCGCCAATAATAGATATGGCTGTATTTTCTTTTAGCCTTAACACAATACCAAATAATGCTGCTATAATTCCGATTATAGCTAAAACAATACCATGGATTTTTTTCATTTTCCTCTCCTCCTGTTTTATCATTATTCCAGTTTCTCACTATTACATCTATATTCACATATACTTCTCATTCACATTTTTTACCCATTATATACATAGGAAGAAAAATGCTGCAAAAAAATGTTACTAATAATATGGCTGCTCCACTACTGTTCCATCCTTTTGGCGTTATACTTCCCATAAAAAAATTGATAATAGGTAAACTTACCATGGATAAGCACATAGAAATACGGGTTGTCCTTACAATATATTTCCAATTACGATTATTAAATTTAACACCTACCATATTCATACGAAATGCACCATCATATACAAAATTGACACTATTTTCGTCATAAAATCGAGGCAACTTAATTTTTACAAAACAACAAAAGTATCCTCCAAATATAGCATACAAAAGCAATGTTATTCCTAATATTTCTAAGCATGGTTGCTTTGTTATACCATTAAAAAAAGTTCCAACACTGCCTGCTAAAAAAGATAAAATATATAGAGCAATCCATTTCCGGTGACTTTTCTCTTGATATGCTCTTTTTGGATTTTCTTCTGAATAAGTAATTGCCGTTTTAACAATCTTTTCCACCTTATCTGTTTCTAATGTATCACCTTGTTCCATTTTTTCGCACATTAGAAGTTCCGTAACAGAAACACCTAACAAGTTTGCCAATGGAACTAATAAGGCTGTATCCGGTATACTCACTCCGGTTTCCCACTTGCTAATCGCTTTATCTGATATAAATAATTCTTTTGCAAGCTCTTTTTGAGTAACGCCTTTCTCTTTCCGCAGCTCCGCCACAAATTTTCCAAATCTTTGCTTGTCAATTTCAAACATTTCTACCACCTCCGTATGCCAATTTTATCTTAGAACACACAAATTGACAATCGAACAGCTGGAGAATTGGCTATTTCCTTAGAAAATCTTCTTAATAATCAAACGTATGCTTATCCACCTTAATTGTAGTGCTGATTTTCTCATCTTTGTAAGGCTTTCGGATTTCAATCAAGTTCAATACTGTATAGCCTTTTGAGCGTAAAAATTCTATCATTCTGTCATTATTGGGATGCACATAATTAAAAACGGTTTCCTGTCCCATTGACTCGGCAATTTCTTCTGCTTTTTGAAACAGCAAAGAAGCAATACCTTTTCTTCTATAATCACGGCTTACAAAAAGATGCTCTACCCATAAAACCTCATCTTCAATCCTGCATACAAGATATCCGACAGCTTTTCCATCCTCTTTTGCAACAAAAACAGGATATTGAGCTTTTAAAAAATAAAACAAATCTTCTTTTCCTTCTTGAATATCCGGCCGAGCTTCTATGCCTTTATAAGAATTTAATTCCACTCGAAAGTCAGCAACTAACGGCGCTGTTTCATCTACATTATTTTCATCAATCCTCAATATAACCAAAATATTCCCCCCTCAAATTATTCTGTAATCCACTTCTTAGACCACTCAAACAGAGTTTCTGACATCTTTTGAAAATTAGTCAGACCTCCGCTCTTTAATTCCAAGAATGTATGAACAATCACTTGCTCATCTGGCTCAACGATTTGAAACAATTTTTTCTGTTGGCAAACATATTTTCCTGTTTGTTTAAAACAGATTGCCTGTACAACAAAAGAAGCTGATTTATATAATCCTCTCAAAATTTCCTCACTTTTTTCATACAGCATATTATGTACACAGCCATGATAGATATTGCATGCCCCAATTTTAATTGCTCTGTTTACAGCTGCCGTATCAAGCAATACCAATAATTCATCAAGACTTCCTTTGATTGGTTTTGTATCGTTATAAAATTGAAAAAGGTCCGATGGTTCCCAATGTAAAAGTTCTTGTTTTCCTGACAGGAAACCGCAAATCTGTTCTCGATTGAATAACGTATCTAACATAGCATTATATTTTTGAATATCCAAAACAGAGACCTCATCAAGTATTACAACCATATCAATATCACTTGTTTCCGTTGCTTCACCACGAGCGTAACTTCCCTGTAATCCGACAAACCATATCCGCTCTCCAAAGTTTTTGGTTAAGACTTGTAAAAACTTGTCTGTCCATGCAGAAATATCTACCATAATAATCACCTTACGAATTTAAAAATTTATTTATTTCTGTTATTCTAGCATATTTTCTAATTTCCAGCATCACTTTTCCAAAAATTTAAGGGCATATTGCACTTACACAATATACCCTCATAATCTTATTCCAAAAGACAGTTTATATCATATTGCTTATACTCCCATAAAGACTTTTCTATACTCCCTTTGTACTCCCAATTTTCTAATGCTGCCCGACATTTCACATCATTTTACGATATTTTTAATTTTCCACAACACCTCTAAAACACCGCATTAAAACGGTGTTCCATCCAAATTATACGGTGTCACCTGATAAACGTAATAATTCAGCCAGTTTGTATACAGATTATTGGCATGAGAACGCCACATAAGAAGCGGTTTGTTCTCTGCATTATCCTCCGGATAATAGCCTTTTGGCATTTCAATCGGAAGCCCTTTGCTCAAATCTCTCTTATATTCTCCGTCAAGCGTCACTCTGTCATATTCCGGATGTCCCATGACAAAAATCTGTCTGCCATCCTTTGCCATAGCCAGAAATACACCGGCTTCCTCAGACTCTGCCAGAACTGTAAGCTCTTTACAATTATGAATGTCCTCGGCAGGTACTTCTGTATGTCTGGAATGTGGCGCAAAAAACACATCATCAAACCCTCTTACCAAAGGAATTTTTCGGTTTTCCACTTTATGAGCAAAAATCCCAAAAACTTTTTTATCCATTTTTCTTTTTTGTAAGCCATAATGATAATACAAGCCCGCCTGCGCTGCCCAGCAAAGATAAATCGTAGAAGTTACATTCTTTTTAGACCATTCCATGATTTCTGTCATTTCCTGCCAATAGTCTACTTCTTCAAATTCCATTTGCTCTACCGGAGCACCTGTAATAATCATACCGTCAAATTTATGCTCTTTTACTTCCTCAAAAGTCTGATAAAATTTGTTTAAATGGCTGGTAGCTGTATTTTTGGACACGTGGCTGCTTACCATCATAAAAGAAACGTCTACCTGCAAAGGCGTGTTAGACAGAGAGCGCAAAAGCTGCAATTCTGTTTCTTCCTTTAAAGGCATCAGATTTAAAATCAAAATCTGCACCGGACGGATGTCCTGATGAACCGCTCTTTTTTCATCCATGACAAATATATTTTCTTTTTCCAGTATTTCTTTTACCGGTAAATCACTTTGAATTTTAATGGGCATTTCTCTTTCTCCCTTTCTTTTTTCTACATAAGCGGGGCAAACATACGTAAAATCTTTCCTGTAATACGCATTGCCAGCTTCTGACGTTTATAATCAGACGGCTGCATCTTAATACACTTTTGCAGCGTTGTCTGGAAATCTTTTTCAATTTCTAAAATCTGTGAATTTTTATACATCATTACACCACATTCAAAATGGTGGAACAGACTTCGATAGTCCAGATTAACCGTTCCGACTACTGCTTTTTCATCATCTGCAACAAAAATCTTTGCATGTACAAAGCCCGGTTCATATTCATGAATTTCCACTCCCGCTTCCAAAAGCTCGTTATAATAGGTCTTTGCCACAGCAAATGCAGCCTTTTTGTCAGGAATATGCGGCATAATAATAGATACCTGCACCCCTCTTTTGGCAGCATAAGTAAGAGCCATCAGCATTTCATAATCTAAAATTAAATACGGTGTCATAATATGCACATAGTCCTTTGCCGTATTCAGGATATCCAGATATACTTTTTTGCCCACACGCTCTTTCCCAAAAGGACACACCTCATAAGGAATGAGATATCCGTCACTTGGCATGGTAAAGTTCGCCGGTGTCTTGTATTGCTCATAATTCTCTTCTTTTGTCTCAGAAACATTCCACATTTCTAAAAACATATATGTAAATCGTTCTGCTGCCTTTCCGGTAAGCTTCACAGCTGTATCTTTCCAATGTCCGAAACGCAGCTTTTGATTAATATATTCATCTGCCAGATTTGTTCCTCCTGTAAAGGCAACCTTTCCGTCAATAACCATAATTTTCCTGTGGTCTCGATTGTTATAATGTGTGGAGAATACAGGTTTAATCGGCGCAAACATCTTACAGCGAATACCCTCCGCCTCTAAAAGCTTTGGATAAAAGTAAGGCAAAAGTGCCAGCACACACATACCATCGTACATAACACGTACCTCCACACCTTCCTTTACCTTTTTCTTCAAAACCTCCAAAATGCTGTTCCACATGTTTCCTTCTTCTACAATAAAGAATTCTAAAAAGATAAACTTTTCTGCCTTTTCCAATTCTGCCAGCATATCCGGAAATTGTTCGTCACCAAGAGGATAATAAGTCACCTGTGTGTGGTCAAAAACGGGACAATTATCATATTCCTCCATATACTGAACAAAATGCCCCATCTGGGAATTTTCCTCTTTCAGGCGATTTTTCACTTCTGTATTTTGTGGTGCGTACTGTCTGGTAAATTTCGAGAGAAACTGCAAGCGCCTGAAAATCATTTTTGTTCCCAGTTGGGTTGCCACATATAAATAGAAAAACGCTCCAAAAACTGGGAAAATAACCAGCGGCAACATCCACACCAATTTAAAATCAGGGCTTTCATTGCTGTTAAAAAGATGTAAAACTACGCTGACGCTCAATACAACAAACAATAGGTAAAAAACATAGCTATAATCTCTCAGCCAAATATAGGTTACCGCCAGCAGAGCAAACTGAATTAAAAACGCAAATATTACAAACAGCGTTCTTCCGAATATAATCTTTTTAACTCCCTGAATTCCTTTTTCTTTTATTTCTTCTTTTTTCATACGTTTTACATACCTGCCATTTTCATAAAATCATCTTCTGATAAAATTGGAATACCAAGCTCTTTTGCTTTTTTGTTTTTTGAAGAATTTGACGTTGTATCATTGTTAATCAGATAATGTGTTTTTGAGGTCACACTTCCTGTTACTTTTCCGCCTCTTTTCTCAATTTCTTCCTTTAGCTGTGCTCGGTTCGCAAAATGTATCACACTTCCCGTAATAACAAATTGCTTCCCTTCCAAAGACAGATTTTCTTCTCTTGTTACCTCTTCCAGCTCTAAATGAGACAGCAAATGACGGAACTTCTTTAAATTTTCTTCATTTGCAAAATATTCTGTATAAGCTTTTGCAATTACCGGACCAATTCCTTCTATGCTGCTGATTTCTTCCTCATTGGCTGCAATCATTTTCTCAATATCATATTGAAGCTCCTTACAGATAAGCTTCGCATTTGCCAGACCGATATTGGCAATCCCCAGACTGTACAGCACTCTCGGTAAAGTCGTGTGCTTTGCCTTTTCCAGACTGGCAATCAGGTTTTCGTAGGATTTTTGTCCAAATCCCTCCATCTCTAAGATTTCATCTTTATATTTTTCAATTTCAAAAATGTCTCCGAAATCACGAATAAAACCTTTTAAAATAAATTTTTCCAGTGTAGCTTCTGATAAACCGTCAATATTCATGGCATCCCTGCTCACAAACAAAGTAAATGATTTAATCTTTTTCGCCTGACATTCTTCATTCATACAGTACAGCGCTTCCACTTCATTGGTTTTTATCACTCTGGCTTCTTGTTTACATACCGGACATATTTTCGGAATTTCCAGATTTCCGCTTCTTGTTAAGTTCTCAGCAATTTGAGGAATAATCATATTTGCCTTGTAGACCTGTATTTTATCTCCAATTCCCAACTGCAATTCCTTCATAATACTGATATTGTGCACGCTGGCACGGCTTACTGTTGTTCCTTCCAGCTCTACCGGCTCAAAAATTGCCACCGGATTAATCAGCCCTGTTCTAGAAGCGCTCCACTCGATTTCTTTTAAAGTAGTTTCCCTAATTTCATCCTTCCACTTGAACGCATAAGCGTTTCTCGGAAACTTTGCAGTGCTTCCCAAAGACTCCCCATAGGCAATATCATCATATAAAACCACAAGTCCATCAGAAGGAAAATCATTTTTCGACACCTGATTTGAAAAATAATCCATGGCTTCATCCAGTGTTTCTCCTGTAACCACACGGTATTCTACCACATCAAAGCCCTGCTCCTTTAACCAGCAAAACTGCTGTTCCCGTGAATTTTGAAAATCGACGCCCTCTGCCTTTACCAAAGAAAACGCATAAAAATTCACATTTCTCTTTGCTGTAATTTCATTATTTAACTGTCTTACAGAACCGCTGCATAAGTTTCTGGGATTTTTATACTTTGCATCCACATCTTCAATCTGCGCATTTATTTTCTCAAAATCAGAATAGGTAATAATTGCCTCTCCACGCAAAACAAGTTCGCCTTGATACGCAATCTGAAGTGGAATATTCTTAAAGACCTTTGCATTTCCTGTGATAACTTCTCCTACCGTTCCATTCCCTCTTGTGACTGCCTTTTGCAGCTTTCCCTCATTGTACGTCAATACAATGGTAAGTCCGTCTAATTTCCATGAAAGCAAGGATTTCTGCGCCCCAATAAACGCCCTTAATGCTTCTATATCTTTTGTTTTATCAAGAGAAAGCATAGGACTTTCATGGGCTTCCTTTGGCAGCTCATTCAATGCTTCATATCCTACGGAAGCTGTGGGACTCCCTGCTAAGGTAACGCCAGTTTCCCTTTCCAGCTCTGCCAGCTCATCATACAATTTATCGTACTCAAAATTGCTCATGATTTCTCGGTCTTCCTGATAATAGGCTTTTGAAGCCTCTGTCAAAATTTTCAGCAATTCCTTCATTCTTTTCATCTTATCCATTTTTTGAAGCCTCCTGCCTTTCCTGTCTTCTTACCTTGGAAGGATTTCTATATTTTCCTGCATTCTTCACAGGTTTTTTCCCTTTATGAAAATCTGTTTCCTGCCTTTTCTCTGCTTTTTCTGAAATCTGTTTTTTCAACTCGTCCAATTCTTCCTTTGTGGCCTCACGATAGCTTCCTATCGGCAGATTTCCCAATTCAATGTTCATAATCCGAATTCGCTTTAATGTTATAACCTCATATCCCAGATAATTGCACATCCGCCTGATTTGACGATTTAATCCTTGTGTAAGAGTAATCCGAAAAGTTTTCTCACTTTCTTTCTCTACTTTACACCTTCTGGTGATTGTTCCTAAAATAGGAACTCCTTCCCTCATTTTCTGTAAAAATCCCTCTGTCAACGGTTTGTTCACTGTCACAAGATATTCTTTCTCGTGATAGCTGCCTGCTTTCATAATCTGGTTTACCAGCTCACCCTGATTAGTCAGAAACAATAGTCCTTCTGAGTCTTTATCCAGTCTTCCTGCATAATATACCCGAATTGGATAGTTAATATAAGAAATTACATTTTTTTTCACATTAGGATTTGCCGTACACTCAATCCCTTTTGGCTTATGAAAGACTAAAAGCACTTTTTTTTCTTCCCGTCTTATAGCTTTCCCGTCTACTTTGATTTCCTGAAAATCCTCTACCTGCATTCCCTGTACGGCAAGTTTTCTATCTACCAAAACACGTCCTTCTTCGATTAAACGGTCTGCTTCCCGTCTGGAGCATACACCGGCATCACTTAAATATTTATTTAAACGCATGAACCTCTCCTTCATTTTCTGACAGGAATACCCCAATAACGGCTTACAGATTTTTCCATAAATCGCTATCAGGGTATTTCTTTTGTAACATTACTCCTGTGCATGTATATTCAGACTTCCGTCCTCATTCAGATAATAGGACTTCCCGTCAATGGTAATCCAGCCCGTAGCCATAACTCCATCTTCATGGAAATAATACTGCTTACCGTCAATCTTTCTCCATCCTGTCATAAGCTTAGAATTTGCAAGATAATAATATTTTCCGTTTGACAAAACCCAGCCCTCTTTCAATTCACCCTGTTCTGTAAGATAATACCATTTGCCATTGTCTTTAAACAAGCCTGTTCTGGAGCTTCCGTCTTGATTGATAAAATACCACTTGCCATCCTGCTTTAGCCAACCCGGCTGTCCTACAATGCCTTCTTCTGTAAGGAAATAATCCTTTCCGCTTATAGAAACCCAGCCTTTTTCTTCTTTTCCGTCTGCTCCTACAAAATGCTTCTGCCCATCCTGATTAATCCAAGCATTTTTTACCATAGAACCATCCGTATTCAAATAATATCTGTCATCGCCGTCTGTAATCCAGCCCGTAGCCATTGTTCCGTCTTCACGAAAAAAATAATACTGTCCGTCAATATATTCCCAGCCATAAGAAATTGCTCCGTATTCGTCACGGTAATAATACTTATCATCCTTTAAAACCCATCCGGCTGACACGGTTCCGTCCTCATTAAAAAGATACTGAACACCATCTACCTCTGTCATTCCCGTAGCTGCCGCACCGTTTTCTTTAAAATAGTAATGCTGTCCGTCTATATCTGTCCAGCCGATTGCCGGTGAACCATTTTCATTCAGGTAATACGTACCGCTGTCATCCGTAAACCAGCCTATTACAGGAGAACCATCCGGATTTCTATAAAAAATCTGTCCTTTATCCTGTACCCAACCTGTTTTTACGTAGCCCTTGCCATCAAAATAGTACATAATTCCATCCAATACCTGACTGTCATTCTGAATAACAGAACCATCATGGTATACGAAACGGCGTCCGTTTTCATTGTAAATCCAGTGGTCTTCTTTCTTCGCCTCTTTCTCATTTTCATAACTTATCATGGAATGCTTCACCAGCATAAATCCATACTGAGGAGCTGCAATAAGAAAAGAACCTGTCAGAAAAACAGGAATTGTAATGAGAACTCCTTTTTTGGTAATTTTCATGTTTTTTCCTCTTTATTGTGCAAACACCCTGACAACCAACACCTTTTGTGCCTGCTGCCAGGGTATATTTTACTGAACTAAATCACCGAATACATAGGCCTCCTGCCCTTTATATTCTACCTTTATCCAATTATCTGACGCATTTTCCAGTTTCTTAACCTGCTCCCCTGCCTGTAATTTTCCTAAAATTTCAGCGTTTGTATTTGCATCAGAACGTACGTTACAGCTTTCCTTTGCTGTGAGCATATCTCCATTATCAGCCATCTGTGCTGTATTAACTTTTTCGCCCAGCTCTTCTTCAAATTTCTTCAAGGTATCGTCAGAAGCCATTGCCGCATTCAATTTTTCTTCTATTTCTGCAATAAGCTCTGTTACATCCTTTTCCTGTCTTGTCTTTTCAATACATTCCTGAATTTCAGCATTTGTATCATCATTCTGGATAACGTATTTTCCCGCTTCATTCTTATAAACATACAGCTCAGACAAGCCGGGAGCCGGTGTGGCAATATCTTTAAATTTCAAATCATAAGCTGCAAATACTACATAACTGTTTTCATCAAGTCCTTTCTTTGTATACACTGTTATATTTTCATAAGACTCAATATAAGTAGCATTTGTTACTTTTGTTTCATCAGTTGCATTAAAATTATCCGTCAACTCTTTCATCTGGGCAATGTCTTTCTTTCCCCAAGCAGAGTAAAACGACTCAATTAAGGCATTTACTTCAGGATACGCATTCTTTTCAAGAGCATTCTCATCTTCCTTTTCAGACTTATCCTCATCTGTTTTTTCGGAATCTGTGGACTCTTTCTTTTGTTCTGTTTTCTTTGCCGGTTCATTTTCATTTTTATCAGAAGAATTTCCCGTTATTGCTTTTATTCCAAAAAATAACAGCAACAGAACCGCCAGAATTGCCAGACCCAGAAGAATATACCTCAGATTATCCGAGAGCCATTCTCTGAAATTGTCTAACATATTTGTCCTCCTTATATTCCCTTATTTCCATGCTCTCCCCAAAGCACAAACACACCCGGAGGGAATCGAACCCCCGACACGTGGTACCGGAAACCACTGCTCTATCCCCTGAGCTACGAGTGCACATACTTATGATATCTCGGTTATCATAGCATATTTTTTTTTACTTGTAAAGTCTTTGACTGTTTCCGCTCACGACAGCCTTAGAAACAAGCATTATGCACAGGGAACTGTCGCTTTCAATATTATCCAAAAATTATAAATATTCGGTGCATATACTGAATGTGACAGTTCCCTGTGATAGACCGTCATTATTGTAATATAAGCTTCTCCTTCGTCACTCCAAAGTTTAAAACCAGACGCTGTATTCCCCCTGCGTTTCCATGACAGGTAACAAGCGTAAAAATCTGAGTTACCTTCTTTTGGGTAAACTCCGTTTCTACGAAACTTCTCTTCTGTAAATCACCTACAATTTCCTCCGCTTTGCTTTGTTCCCATGTTTTTTCTTCCAGCTCAAAGATTTCATCTGTATTTTCACATTGAAAAACAGATATCAACTCCAATTCTTTTGTGCTCTCTTTTGTATATAAATAAGCTTTTCTGTGAGTCTTTGCATATTTTTCTTCTTTATACAATTTCAGCCCGCCAAACATCTGTCCTGAAA
The DNA here is from genome assembly GCA_900539145.1 of uncultured Blautia sp. GTDB lineage: Bacteria > Bacillota > Clostridia > Lachnospirales > Lachnospiraceae > Blautia. The sequence goes on along the minus strand of UQAX01000033.1, from coordinate 20,470 downwards.
TCATATTGTGTCCATACAGACAAACGTGAAAATCCTGATTTAATTCCACATTGGGGAAAGCAAAAATAGAACCTAAAACATTTTCTTTCCCCTCAAAATCCTGTTTCAAATATTCCTGCTCTGTGTCTCCGATTAACACAGGATAATCGACCTTTGTTTCCGGTATATAAATCCATCCGACAATTTCTTCATTTATTTTATTCAAGGCTTCAAAATTAATATCTCGGTGGAACGGATTTACTGCCTCCTCATTTTCCTGATTATCCGCTGCAACCTGCACGGTTTCTTCTTTTAACACTTGATACGTTTTTTCCGCATTTAAAAATAAAAATAACTCTTTCATCCCAAGTGCCAAAAAGTAAAAAAGACATCCTGCCAATACTCCATTTATTAACTTCCTCATTATTTCTTCTTTGTATTTTTCATTTTAATATTCCAAACAACCAACAATAAAACAATGAAAAAAGTGCCTGCAAAATACTTTAAAATCGGACTGTCTAAACCTGTCTGCGGTGCTCCCGGCTTTTGTGGCACATCCGTTGTGATTTTCTCCGGTTCCGGTTCATGCTTTGGCATGACAGTAATATCATAGTTCATTCTTCCTTCTTTTTCATCAAAGGTTGGAATAGATATTAAAAACGGCGCTACCGCTTCATATCCGGCAATATCCGTAGCTTCTAAAAAATATACTCCCTTTGTTAACCCGGAAAAGCAAAGCTTTCCATTTTTATCTGTCAATAATACTTTCTCACCTTGAATATCCATTTCTGCCAGCTTTTTAGCCGCCTTTTCCATATCATCGGCTGTCTTCAACGCATTAAGCTCTACCTTTGAAGAAAGAAATTCATCTTTTAAGATATATTCTCCGTTTTTTATTTCTCCTATTTTGGTACAGGAAAATTCCACATTTTCTCGTGAAGTTCCTTTTTTCCCTTCTGTCAGAGCAATGCTGATACTTCCATGCTGCTGTGTATCTGTCTCTGCATATACCTGTATGCAAAATACAAATATCAGAAACACTGTAATCACTAATGAAAACTTATTGCTCATTCTTTTTTCCATGTCTTTTCCTCCTAAAAAAACTAATTAATCCAGCCATCATAAAAATAAAAGGCAATACCATAAAGAAAGCTTCCCGAAAAGAAGGCAATTTTCTCTCAATACTGTCATATTCCGCTTTTTCATAAGGAACTCGTTCCCCTGTTATCACCAATCTCTGTGTGTTAATTCCATAAGGGGTACAGGTTATTAAGGTGCATAAATCCTTTTCCGGTAAAATCTCCAGCAGCTCCGCTTCCCCCGGTTCCATAACTTCTATTTCGGTAATGCGGTATGCCAAGGTTTCCCCACACGTACTTATAAAAAAAAGGGCTTCTTTTTCCAGTTCATCCAGCCTTGTAAACAGCTTGGAGTTTGGCAGCCCTCTGTGTCCGGTAAGAATACATCTCGTATTATTCCCACCTACGGGAAGGCTGCTGTCCTGAAAATGTCCCACTCCACTTGCTAATACTTCCTCTGACGTTCCGTGATAAATCGGGATGTCTACATTGATTTTCGGAATTTCAATGCTTCCCATTACTCCTGTTCCTGAAAGATTTAATAGATTTTCATAGTTTTCTTCACTTAAAATCCCATTCTGCAAGTCTCCAATGCTTGCCCCCTGTGTCTGGAACAGCATATCATTATACTCAGATGCTTTTGCTATTGCATCCTGTATCTGGCTTTTATCCTCCGCTTCAATGCTGCCCTGATAAGTAGCGACAGCATCTTTTTGATGCTGCCGCTCTATCATGCTACTTACCAGAGGATAAGATACGAGAAGCAGACCTATGATAAAAATAATCTTATTCCATATCTTTTTTTGCTTCTTCATTTTCCCTCTGATATCATCCTATTCTTCTTCTTTTTTGCTACGTTTTCTGTTAGATACGATTACACCGCCCATTAGCGCTGCTCCGGCACAAACAATTACCAGCATAGCAGAAGAACCGGTGATCGGAAGTTTCTTGCCAACCTCATTGATTACCTTAATATCCAAGTTACCCTGATTTACGTCTGTATGAAGGTTGATATCTTCGTCTTTAAATGCACCATTGTAGAAGGATTTAATATGCGCTGTACCTTCCAGCTTCTTCAGTGTCTTTTCTGTTGCACCGTCTCCCTTGACATAGCTGTTTCTGTCTGTGGTATAAGTCGGTTTTACGTTAATCACAATCGGATCAAGCAATGGTCTATATCCATCCGGCGCATCTGTTTCCTTCAGGTAATAAGTACCCTGATCCAAACCATAGATTTTGAAGATACCGTTTGCATCAGACACCATCTCAACAGCATCCTGTGGCGCTGTTCCGCCGGTATGGTCTGTGCCTCCCACAGAGTCACGGTTTATTACCACATATCCGCCCTGTCCCTGATTTGGATTTTTCTTTACATAAACCTCATTCTTACATTCCTTATCACTGTAAAGACGGAATTTCGCATCCTGAAGCACTTTATCGTGGTTATTGGTTTTTAATCCGTCCACTTCAAAGGTAAAGCATACAACCGTATCCCATGGTGTAAAGCCTGTCTCTCCCTTTCCGTTGGAGTCTGCATCATTGGAAAACTCTAAGCGGACATCATTTTCAAAGCCCGGTCTTCCGGTATCCAATGCAGCCAGATCATTTAAAGTTGCTTCGCATTTTAAAGTAACGGTTAAGCCGGTATAATCATTTTCCTGATTGTTGTTCATTTTATTAAATTCACGGTCTACAATCTTTTTGATATCCATGACTTCCACTTTGAAGGTATCGCCGGAGCCGTCCTGCGGCTTTTCTGTTAAAACATACTCATCGTCCTTCAGCTTATAGCTTTTGCCGTCTTTGCTGTTAATCACGATTTCCATTTTTGCTTTGTCTGCATGGAAGGTCAGCGCCTCATCCATTTTGTCGTGCCATGCGTAGTAATAAGTGTCATATCCATTCATATTCGGGATGGTAGACTCAAATTTGTATGGTACAGTCTGTCCGATTTCGTAGTCACCGATATCATTCCAGCCATCATTTTTAATGGCATCCTTGTTATCGTCTTCCTGAATTTTCTTTGTAATCTTAGGATAATCGGATTTGATGTTTACCTGTGCATCCGGATTAGCGGTATTTACCATACAAAGAGAGGAGGCAAACCACTGTTCTCCGTTTTCATCTGCCTTTGATAATTCGTCCACTACATAATATCCGTATACCAGACCTGTAATAGATATGGAATTATCTGATTTTGTAGACTGTACGGTAACAATTTCTCCGGATTTATTTTCTTTCTTAATCTGTGTTCTTACATCTTCCACGAAGTAGCGGAAGTCACTGTATCTTCCTTCCAATTCCTGCGGTGTATCTACCCCTTCTACCGGATTGGAGTTTAAGGTCTGGATATAGTCAATCGCCATATATTCTGTCACATCTGCCGGTCTTAACTGTGTTCCGTTCTTTTTATTTAACGCATTGGCTACAACTGTCTGAATGGCATTGGCAAACTCCGGATGAAAAGTATAATTGATGGACTCTCCGTCTTTGGAATTTTCTGCATTGAACAGCTGGAAAATCTCAAATTTCTTTCCTACTAAGGACTGTCCTTCATTTCCGTTGATGTTAATGCTTGCCGAACCCTTTCCAAAATCTAAAACACCGTTTACTACCTGATTTCCCTGTGCAGCTTCCATTTCTGCTGCATAAATTGGTGTCAATGCACTTCCTGCCATAGAGGTTGTTGCTATTGCTGCTACTAATCCTATCATCATCATTGCTTTAAAAATTTTATTTCTCATCATTTTTCCCCTTTTCACTATTTTATTCTTTTTTCTTTGTTTTTTAAGGCAGCAAGTATTAAAATACTGCCCATTGTCAAAATCCAACTTGTGCTGTAAGCGCCTGTATTTGGCAGTTTTCCATTTACTGTATTCACAACAGTAAGATTGACTTCTCTGTCCTTTTTCGTACCGCCAATGGTAATCGCACCATCGGAATTAGTATCATAAGCTTTGTCGTTTACATAAACGATAAAATTGTTTTTTATTGGGTCACTTTCCACTTTAATTTTATAAATCACCGGACTGCCATCTGGATTGATTGGAAGCTTGTACCCTGCCGGCGCTTTTGTTTCTTTTAGGTAATATTCCCTGCCGGTCTCTACATCTTTAAATGCCAGATTTCCGTCTTTATCAGACACCTGTCTGTCAACCTCTACGCTGCAATCCTTATCCTCATATAAGGTAAATTCAGCGCCTTCTAATACCTTATCTTTATTATTTACTTTATGAATGTTCAGCTTAAACGGAGCTAACTTATTTTTTACCGTTAAAGTACCGTCTCCGTTTTTTTCTTCTGCAAAGGCAATTCCCATATCCTCTGTGGGTTTTGTAAGCGCATGCACTTTGTTATCTGCGGTAACTTCAAATTCAAACACACTGGTATTCTGCAAATATCCCTCTGCCGGAGACAGCTCCACTATCTGATGCTTTCCTGTTCTTAGCCCTTGCAGCTGAACTTCTCCTTTGTCATCTGTGGCATAATCCTTTGTTGTTCCATTTGGCATAGTATGACGGAACACCGTACCGGGAATGTGGACATTTGTCCCATCCTGTACCTTTATAATTTTCACACTGATACTGTCTTCCGCAATTTCCGGAGTCACATAAGCCTCACTGTCTTCGACACCTTCCGGTCTTATATTTTTGATAATCGTTATTGGATTAATATGATATCCTTCCGGCGCTTTCTTTTCTGTTATTACTAAAGTCCCCACAGGAAGCGCCGGCTCTCCCTTATCATCTATATAAAAGCTGTCTCCACGAATTAGAAAGCTTTCATCAAACTCTATTACTCCTTTTTCGTTGGTAGCAAATATCCATGTTTTATCTACTGTCTTTCCCAATGTTTCCGGATTTGTGTCCTTCGGATACTCTCCTTTATAAAATTTAAACACAAATTCTGCACCTTTTAAGCTCCCCTGTCCTGTGGGAATTGGCTCTCCCGTATCCTTATCTATTTTTTTCAGTAACATTTTAATTTGCTCCAGTTGGGGCTTTTCTGTTGATGTAACCTGATATTCCAGCTCTCCTGAGCTTGTGGGAAGACTTACTTTATAGACGGTTTCATCCAGATGATATCCTTGTGGTGCTTTGCTTTCCTTCACATAATAAGTCCCGAGCTGTAATCTGTCTTTTTCTGCATATCCGCTTTCATCCGTTATCATCTTATCCACATAATTGGTACACTCTGGATTGCTGTAAATAGAATACTCTGCACCTTTTAAGGAATAGACGGGATTATCCTCTGTGCAATCCGGATTTGCAGACTGCTTCTTTAAAATAATTTTTCCAAAATCCAAAGGCTCCTGTGAATACAAATCCACTCCTACGTTTGGATAAGTTCCCGCATCTGTACAATCTGCTTCATATATGGTTTTATCTAATCCAAAGCCCTCCGGTGCTTCTATTTCCTGTATGTAGTAATACCACAGAGGAATGTCATTGACCTCTCCGTATCCGTTCTCGTCCGTTGTAATAATATAATCCGGTTTTCCATTCCCCACCGTACTTCTCCAGTTCCAAACTCCATATTTTGCTCCGGACAAAGACTTATCTGTGGAAGTTTCTGAGGACTTATGTAATCGAAGCTGTGCATATTTGACATTCTCATCGTGATAAAAAGTGGCATTGTTCTCAGTAATTGTAATGTCATGCCATTGGTCATCCAAAATATACCCTTTTGGATTATATACTTCCCTTATCATGAATTTCCCTGTATAAGGAACATAACACCAGCCATAGCCATTGGCATCCGTTATAATACATTCATGAAAATATTCTCCTGTTTCATAGCTCCATAAGGTATATTTTGCTCCGGACAAGTCATACGCCGGATTATCACTTATTGCCCACTGTGCCCACTCATAACCATTTTGAAATTTGTCACCGTCTATCCATGTTGTTTTATCTGTTGTAGGCTTTTTATAAACCTCTATCCACGGAGGAGAAAAGCTAGCTTTAAAAAATCCACCAATGGTCTGCGCCTTTTGTCCTTTTGGACCTTTACAGGCAGCATGTACAAAGAACGTAGCAGTGTTTCCTTCTTTAGCAATACATTCAATATACATTTTTGTAATCACAGGTACTCCCTGAAAAGTATTATTTACACTGGATAAGCATCCCATAAACATCCAGTTCTTCCCTTCCGGTCCTGCGCCGCCTATATTGTTAAACATGGGATTTTCACAATCTTTAATGCTGACAATCTGTCCCTGTGAAAAGCCTTTATCATATTCCTTGCAGCCTGCTACATCCTCCCATATATAAGAGTCTGCATTATATTTGTCTGCAACATACCATGTGTCCGCATTACAATTCCAAATATCCCCTACCTTCACTGTATTGATATCTCCGTGAAGTGTAACAATATTGCAGCCTTTCGGCTCAAATAAAACAGGTATTGTACCACTGGGAAAATTATCCTGAAATGTATAAAAGCTGATATTTCCTCTTCTGTCCTTCTGAGGCTTCAATTCATCCGGCACAAGATTGGTATAAAAAGCAGAGTCTCTGGACTGCCACACCGTGACTGTCAAATCCTTTCCTAAATATTTGCCGGGAATATCTATATATCCCTCTTTTTCGTTATAAATGCACTCCTCTGTAATCGGCACTTGTCCATACCAATGCTTTCCGCGATTGATGTCTACATCCAAAGTAATTCCATTTGCATTGTAGTCATAAACTTCCGGATTAGAATTAATTACAGAACGAATTGTGCCATCCTCCAAAATTTTACAGGGAGATTTCACCATAAAATTGGAAAAAACATTTTCTTCCTGTCCGTCATAAAGCAAATAATATACTTTGATGTAATTTTCTGTTTTTTCCTCTTTATTTTCTGCCTGCGTCATAACGCTGTTTTCGAAAAAAATGCCGGTAAAAGTCAGCATTGCCAGAGCAAAAGCCAGCACCTTTTTCCTCCATTTTTTCTTATCCTTCATGCAGCATCTCCTTTCTTTTCCTTGCTACATCATCAGTGCTTCCTTTTTGCAGTCATAATAATAGATTTCATAAGACAGAATTTCCTCGTCCTCTACCTGACTGTCGTTTACTTCTTTTACCATTCTCTTTAATTCGATGCGGGAATACTGCCCCTGATCCGGGACTAAGATACATTCGTGAACGCTGCTGGGAAGTATATAGAAATTTTTCTTTAGAACTTTTGCGATGTGATTTAAAACATGAGGGTATAAGATTACTGCCGCTCCATAATATTTTTCTTCATTGGTCAAAATATACATAAGCTCCTCACCGGTTATCCTCGGCTGGCTTCCGCTTAACTCGGCAATTAAAGCTTCCATTCCCTGAATGGTATAAGGCAATTTTCTGCTGGTATTTAAAAGCGCATCCTTTACCAACTGCTCCTTTTCAATTCCCCACGCATGAAGATTGCAGTCGTGAATAATAATGGATGCCCCATTTAGCTTTCCGCCCTCCAGCCGATAATAAAAGACGACTGCCAAATCCAAATATTTTATATGGGGCATGTATTGAAGCTTTCGTTTATTCATATCATAATTTACCAGCTTGTAATATACTTTTGTCCTTGCCTTTCTGTAATCTTCAAATTCTGTCAAAGAAAATTCCTCCTGTTTCTCAGTTACTGACAACTGTAAAATCTGCACTGCAATTTCTTCCATAGAAAGCCCGCCCTGAAAATCTACGTAAAAGGGTTTTAGATAAATCATAGGCGCTATCTTGTCTCTTTTCCCACGAACTACCAGTGCATCCAGTTCAATTCCATTATTTTTCTCCACTCGATGCAGGGAAATACTTTTTTCACCTCCTGTCTTTTCCCTTAAAAAGTCCATAAGTGTTTCTTTGAATGCTTCATACTCCATATACATTCTCCTTTTCTTAATTATTTTTATACTAAGCAGCACAGAGAATGCAAAAAAGACAGAATTTCCCCGTACCGCGTAATATCTTTTTAAATGATATTGATTTTGGAATAAACTCACGAATGTGAATTGAATTTTAATCTTGAAATAGAATTTTAGAATTTAACTTTTTTATCGAAGTATATCGAAACAGTCAAACTGCTTCGATATACTTTATGTGTCTTATACTCTGGACAGATATTCACCTGTTCTTGTATCGATTTTAATAACGTCTCCCTGATTTACAAATAAAGGAACGTATACAGTAGCACCTGTTTCAACAACTGCCGGTTTTGTAGCACCCTGTGCTGTATTTCCTGCAAATCCAGGTTCTGTTTCTGTGATTTCCAGTTCTACAAATAATGGCGGCTCAATAGCAAATACACTTCCGTTGTAAGAACATACTTTTACTGTTTCGTTTTCTTTTACGAATTTTAAAGCGTCTCCAACTGTATCCTGAGCGATTGCAATCTGGTCATAAGTTTCATTGTTCATGAAGTTATACAGATCACCATCATTGTATAAATACTGCATATCCACACGCTCAATACGTGCCTGTGGGAATTTTTCAGTTGGTCTGAATGTTTTTTCAATAATTCCGCCACTGATAACATTTTTTAATTTTGTTCTAACGAATGCAGCACCCTTACCCGGTTTAACGTGCTGGAATTCCATAATCTGTACTACATTACCATCAATTTCCAGTGTGAGACCGTTTTTAAAATCTCCTGCTGATATCATAATGATATTCCTCCTTATTTCGTCCATTGGGAAAGCCATTGGGCTTTTCCACTATACTTCATTCTATAATACATCCGCACAATTTTCAACCATTTTTTATCTTTCTTTTTTCTTTTGCTCTTTCTCATAGAAATAAAGTACAATTTTTTCTAATTTTCGTTTAAAAACAATCTGAATTTCTTCTTTTGGATGAATTGGTTTTACCAAAATATTATAAATTCCGGTTCTCTTTGCGCCATAAACATCAGTAAAAAGCTGGTCTCCTACAAAAACCGTATTTTTTACAGATGTTCCCATAAGCTCCATTGCCTTCTGGTAATTCTTTCTGGAGGGTTTATGAGCATTCTCAATAAACTGCACCTGTACTTGTTCATTAAAAGAGTTGACTCTTTCATACTGATTATTGGATAAAAGGCAACACTGAAAACCGATTTTCTTTAAATTCTCAAACAGCTCAACAGCTCTTTTATCAGCCGGCTCACCGTGAGGTACCAATGTATTGTCTATGTCAAAGATAACACCCCTATATCCCTTCTCATAAAGCTTTTGAAAATCAATTTTATAGGTTGACTCCATATATACGTCCGGAAAAAATTTTCTAAACATCTTCTTTGTCCCTTCTTCCTGTTTCTTCAATAGTAACAGGTGAAGCTATATTTTGTCAAACCCGTTCCTCCAAAGGCGAATATTTTTGTGTTTCCAATATATTTTTATATGCCGGACGAATAATTTTATCGGTGTTAATCAGCTCCTCCATTCTATGTGCGCTCCAGCCTACAATACGGGCAATGGCAAACATTGGTGTATAAAGTTCAATAGGAAGCCCCAGCATACTGTACACAAACCCACTGTAAAAGTCTACATTTGCACTGACTCCTTTGTAAATTCTTCTCTCTCTTGCAATCACCTGTGGTGCCAGACGTTCTACCCTCGCATAGAGATCGTAATCTGCACTTCTTCCCTTTTCCTTTGCCAGTTTTTCTACAAACCTTTTGAAAATCTGTGCTCTTGGGTCTGAAATAGTATATACCGCATGCCCCATTCCATAAATCAGCCCCCTCTTATCAAAAGCTTCTTTATGCAAAAGTTTTGTCAAATAATTTTCTATCTCTTCTTCATCTGTCCAATCTTTTAAATTTTCTTTCATATCCTGAAACATACTGACTACCTTAATATTGGCGCCGCCATGCTTTGGTCCTTTTAAAGATCCTAACGCAGCCGCTATGGTGGAATAGGTATCTGTTCCCGAAGAAGACACTACATGTGTTGTAAAGGTAGAGTTGTTACCACCGCCATGCTCCATGTGCAGTACCAGCGCCAAATCTAAAATCTGTGCTTCCAATGGGGTATACTGCTTATCTGCACGCAGCATTAAAAGAATATTTTCTGCTGTTGATAAGTCTTTTCTTGGATTATGTATATAGAGACTTCCGTCTCTGTTATAGTGTTCATGTGCCTGATATCCATACACAGACAACATTGGGAAAACGCTGATTAAATTGATACATTGACGTAATACATTTGGTAAAGAAATGTCTTCCGGATTTTCATCATAAGAATATAAAGTCAATACACTTCTGGAAAGTGTATTCATCATATCCTGACTGGGTGCTTTCATAATAACATCTCTGACAAAATTAGTTGGAAGCTCTCTCTGATTTGCCAGAATTTCACTAAATTCCTTCCACTGCTCTTTATTTGGTAATTTCCCAAAAAGCAATAAATAAGCAGCTTCCTCAAAGCCAAATCTCTGTTCCTTTAAAAATCCGTCTGTCAAGTCTACAATGTTAATTCCTCTATAATATAATTCACCATCACAGGGAATTTCTTTGCCATCTACTATTTTTTTCTGTACAATATTAGAAATCTGAGTCAACCCGGCCAGCACACCTCTTCCATTTAAGTCTCTTAGTCCTCTTTTGACATCATATTTTTGATATAAATCTGTATCTATGATACTGTTTTCTTTACAAAGCTTGGTAAGCTGCTCAATTTCCGGTGTAACTTTCATATTAAATCCTGACATATATCATTCCCCTTTCCGCCTTACTTTAGTGTGGTATCATATTAGCACACAAAATCTGCAATGACAAGAAAAATTTTTATAAATTGGGGTATATAACAGAAAAAGAGATTGCCACATTTTGGACAATCTCTTCTTGTTTATTTTAAATTTAGTTTTGCAAATGCATCTGCAAACGCATTATTTATTGGCTCCTGCGCTTCTTTTTTCTGCTTATTCAAATATCTCTGTACATCTTTTTTACTGACTCCAGCTCCTTCCTTTTCCCTGCGTTGTTTAAAGCTGGACAGTTTTTCCTTATATCCACAAGTAGCACAGATAAAAGTATCTTCTTTTCCTTTTACATACATCTCCATTTTTCTGTGACAATTTGGACATCTGGCATTTGTCAGTCTGGAAATTGTCTCCCTGTGTCCACATTCTCTGTCCTGACAAACCAACATTTTACTGTTTTTCCCATTGACGGCCAACATACGTTTTCCACATACAGGACATTTTGTGTTTGTCAGATTGTCATGGCGGAATGTACCGTTTGCACCTTTTATTTCTGCCGTAATGTCTTCTGTATATGCAGAAATTTCTTTTAAAAAGACATCCTTATTCAACTTTCCTTCTGCAATTTTAGACAGTTTCATTTCCCAATCCGCTGTAAGTTCCGGCTTTTTTAAATCCTCAGGAACCAATTCTAAAAGCTGTTTTGCTTTAGATGTAATATGGATTTCATTTCCTTTCTTTTCCATAAGAAATGTATGAAAAAGCTTCTCAATAATATCGGCTCTTGTGGCAACAGTTCCAAGACCACCTGTTTCACCCAGAGTTTTGGCTGCTTTTTTATCCTGTGTTTCCATATACTTTACAGGATTTTCCATAGCAGAAAGTAACGTTGCTTCTGTAAATGCTGCCGGTGGCTTCGTTTTTCCTACAGTCAGCTCTGCCTGCTCTATTTTCAGTGTTTCTCCCACTTTCAGTTCCGAAAGCTTTTGAAATTCTTCTTCATCTTCTTCTGACCATGTTCCTTCATAAGCCTCTTTCCAGCCAATATTTTTTACAATTTTTCCCTGTGCTGTAAATATTTCTCCTGACACTTCTGCTTTCATGGTAGTCTGTTCATACTCAAATGGAGGATATAATACACTGAAAAATCTTCGAACAACTAAGTCGTAAATTTTGCGTTCCTCACTGGTCATATGCTCTAACTGTACAAACTGCTCTGTAGGAATAATTGCGTGATGATCACTGACTTTCTTGTTATCTACAAAAGAAGCGTTCCCTTTCACGGGCTTCATCGAAAGCATTCCCGCTATTTTTTTATACGGTCCTACTGCACATGCCTTTAATCGCTCTTTAATCGTAGGAACAATATCTGTTCCAATATATCTGGAGTCTGTTCTGGGGTATGTAAGCACCTTATGATTTTCATAAAGCCGCTGCATAATATTCAAGGTTTCCTTTGCAGAAAAACCAAATTTTTTATTAGCATCTCTTTGCAGTTCTGTTAAATCATAAAGTCCCGGAGCAGGTATTCTCTTACTCTTTTTCTCCACAGAAACAACTTTTAATAAGTCACTGTTTACTGCATTTTTTATATTTTCCATTCTTTCCTTATGAAAAGAACGTGTACTGTTACTTTTTTTATCCTGCCATTTCCAGCGCATATTTCCAGCTTTTAAAGTAATGCCATAAAATTCTTCCGGCTGAAACTTTCGAATTTCCTCTTCTCTTTTGGCTATCATTGCCAAAGTAGGTGTCTGTACACGTCCACAGGAAAGCTGAGCATTATACTTGCAGGTCAGCGCTCTGGTAGCATTGATACCTACCAGCCAATCGGCTTCTGCCCTTGATACAGCTGCCGCATACAGATTTTCATAATCTTTTCCCGGTCTTAAATGTGCAAATCCTTCTTTAATAGCTTTATCTGTGACAGACGAAATCCAAAGACGCTTCACAGGTTTTCTACATCCGGCTTTCTCCAAAATCCATCTGGCAACCAGTTCACCTTCACGCCCCGCATCTGTTGCGATAATAATTTCATTTACATCTTTTCGATACAACTGGGTTTTCACTGCCTGATATTGTTTTGCAGTCTGTTTAATAACAACTAAATCCATTTTCTTAGGCAGCATAGGAAGGTATTCTAAATTCCACTCTTTATATTTCTTATCGTATTCTTCCGGATCTGCTAAAGTTACCAAATGCCCCAGAGCCCATGTAACTATATACTTTTCTCCTTCCAGTGCTCCATTCTGCTTTTTACCACATTTTAAAACTCTTGCAATATCTCTGGCAACAGAAGGCTTTTCTGCCAATACCAGTGCTTTCATTCTCAGTCCTCCTGCATTACATCTCTTTTTGGAAAAATTCTGTTGTTCTTCTGACTTTTTTCATCAACTCTTCAAAGCTCTTTGGTGTCAAAGACTGCTTTCCGTCACAAAGTGCTTTTTCCGGATTATTATGCACCTCAATCATTACTCCATCTGCTCCTGCAGCAATAGCAGCCATAGTAAGAGGCTCTACCATAAAACGAATACCTGCTGCATGACTTGGATCTACAATTACGGGAAGATGTGTTTTTGATTTCAGCATAGGAATGGCTGAAATATCTAAGGTATTTCTCATAGAAGTCTCAAATGTACGAATACCTCTCTCGCAGAGAATAACTTTTTCATTTCCCCCTGCCATAATATATTCTGCACTCATCAAGAGCTCCTCTAATGTATTTGCCATACCTCTTTTTAACAAAATTGGTTTATCTACTTTTCCCAGCTCTTTTAACAGCTGAAAATTCTGCATATTTCTTGTTCCTACCTGAATAACGTCTACATCTTCAAATAATGGAAGATGTTCAGCACTCATAATCTCTGTTACAATCGGAAGCCCTGTTGCTTTCTTAGCTTCTAAAAGCATTTGCAGTCCTTCATTTTCAAGTCCCTGAAAAGAGTAGGGAGAAGTTCTGGGTTTAAAAGCTCCTCCTCTTAGCAATCCTGCACCTGCCATTTTTACATCCTTGGCAACTTCTGTCATCTGCTCTCTGCTTTCAATAGAACACGGTCCTGCAATTACCTGAAAATGTCCCCCGCCAATTTTTCTTCCAGCCACATCAATGACTGTATCATTAGGGTGCATATCTTTATTTGCTTTCTTATATGGTTCTTTAATTCTCTTAACAGACTCTACAACTTCTAAAGCTCCTAACCATTCTGCGTCAATTTCTGTTGTATCTCCAATCAATCCAATTAGGGAAGCATTGGCTCCATCTGATAAATGGAGTCCTAATCCCATATCTTTCAGCTGCTGCTTCAAGCTTTCCACCTTATTTTCATCTGCTCCTTTTTTTAATACTAAAATCATAGTCTTTTCCTCCTCCGAAATAAAAAGCCGATGTCTGCTGTATGCAAACACCGGCGCTTCATCACTTACTAAAATGATTGCAACTCTAAATGTTTATTACAGCAGAAAATACCCGCACTATAAAAATAGCCCAGGTAAGAAAAATAATACTTTTTATTTGTATCAATTTTCTTCTGCTTCATCATCACATTTTCCTTTTCTTTCTAAAAATTATATTTATCATATAACTGTTTTTTTTATTTGTCAATAAATTTTAGTATTTTAAAGTGCAAGAGTACCTGAAAACATATAAAATTCCTGTATATCAATTAAAATATCTATATTAAAATATTTTTTCCAGTATTTACTTTCTTCCTCTGCTGATAATAGATGCGAAGTAATCTCTTTTGGCACATTTGAATGATGTAAATTAATTATTTCTTTCCCTGCTCCGTGCGCCACAACAAATCTCCCATCTGGCGTTAATAATTGTGACACTTTTGCGACCAACTTTTCTTTATCTATAAAATGAGGATATGCGTTATAAATCATAATACAATCATATTTCTCATCTTCTATTTCAAAAAAATCACCACATCTTACATCAAATAAAGGATTGTCTTTCACTTTATTGTTAGCAATTTCCACCATCTTTTCCGATATGTCAACTGCTGTTACATGCTCTGGATTTTTCTCCTGTAAAGCCGTAAACATAGCTCCTGTACCACAAGCAACATCCAAAATATGCGTATGTTCTTTTATACCGCTTAAAAATACAATACACCTTCTGATTTCATCTATGGGTAAAATATCTTCATCCCAATTATCTGCCATCTTATTAAAATAACTTTTTATATCCATAAATATTATGCCCTTTCTCTACCTACTACCCCTGACTTTTGCAATGCAAAGACAAGAACCGGAACAAAAATCAACTGAACAATAATTCCCGGGAGGCAAGTAACAAAACTGGATGTTATAAAAATCTTAAAGCTATACTGTCCCACATTAAAAATAAGCGCTTTTAAAATTCCGCTGACAATTCTTCCTGCTATCATTGCGATAATCAAAGAAATATATACATTTATAATCTGCTTTCCTGTGTGAATAAATTTAATACAAATACCTGTTAACACTCCGTAAACTGCCAGCTCACAGACCATTGCCGGTAAAATTGCTGCCGGTGGCATTCCTGTAAAAAGACTTGACAAAACAGGTGTTAAAAATCCACAAATCAACCCATATTGCCATCCACACAAAAGCCCGCAAATTAACACCGGAATGTGCATGGGCAGAAAAATACTGCCTGCATTTTGAATAGTATGAAAAGCCATTGGAAGAATAATTCCAAGAGCTACGCACATCGCTGCCATCACTAATTTTTTTACTTGATTTTCTTTCATCTTTTTCTTTCCTCATCTTTCTTTTCATGTTGTTTTCAATTATATAGATATCCATTACCGTCCACAAGCCGGAGTAGGGGTTGTATTTTCCTGCTTTTTACAGAACTCTTTCCATCTTTATTTTTTCCATTTTTCCCCCATCCTGTAACCCCATCCCCCGGATATACATCTGCTTCTCTCATTTTATTTATAAATAGACTGACTATTTCACAAGATTATGGTATAATTTTATATATTTCATACAGGAGGATTTTTTATGGACACCAATACTACTCTTGCATATAAAGTCATTCAGGAAGTGCAAAAAGCCGTAATCGGAAAAGATAAATGTATTGAAAAAATCATGATGGCTATTTTAAGCAACGGGCATATTTTGCTTGAAGATGTTCCTGGTGTAGGAAAAACTACCATGGCTCTTGCTTTTGCCAAAGCACTAAATTTAAAAGAAAACCGTTTAACCTTTACACCGGATGTTCTTCCCGCTGATTTAACAGGATTTACCATGTATCGAAAGGAAACAAATGAATTTTATTATCAGCCCGGAGCAGTGATGTGCAACTTATTTTTGGGAGACGAAATCAACCGTACCTCTCCCAAAACACAGTCTGCCCTTTTAGAGGTTATGGAAGAGGGGCAAGTCAGCGTTGACGGAGCTACACATCCTGTGCCAAAGCCATTTATTGTAATGGCTACACAAAATCCTGCCGGCTCTGCCGGAACTCAACTTCTTCCCCAATCTCAGATGGACCGCTTCAGCATTTGTCTGCAAATCGGTTATCCGGAACAAAACGAAGAAATTTCTATTTTAAAAGGCAGATTGGCAGAAAATACCATTGAGACCGTACAACCTGTTTTAAATGCCAGACAACTGATACAGTTACAAAAAGAATGTCAAAATATTTTTATTCACGATGTTATCTATGAATATATCGTGGCTCTTATTCACGCCACACGAAATCATCACTTAATTGAACTGGGTGTAAGCCCAAGAGGTACTCTGGCTCTGACACGAATGGCTCAGGCAAGAGCCTTTTTACACGGATTTAATTATGTACGTCCGGAGGATGTGCACAGCGTTTTCTGTGATGTTTGTACACATCGTATTCTTATCAGCTCAAAAGCCCGCATAAGCAAAGTGTCTGCCTACTCTATTTTAAAAGAAATTTTAGCTGCCACACCTTCTCCGTCTGTGCGAAGCAGACATTAAAGTCTACAAGAAAGGATGTTTTATGGTTTTTAATCTCATAACTTTTTTACTGCTTCTTCTATGTCTTTATCTTGCAATTTTATATCAAAGTACAGCTGCCTGTGCTCTGTTTCTCTTTCTTTTTATAGACTGGATACTGGAGCTTATGATTTTACTATACAGCCGCAGACATTTAAAAGTTGAATTGCCTGACATTATCATTAACGACAACGAATCAAACAAGCTTTTAGAATTTCATTTACAGGCACAAAATACCGGAGTTTTTCCCATGCCTTATATTCGGCTGAAATGGCATTTTACAGATGCTTTTCAAAATAAAATTTCCCTGCCTGATTACTGCTTTTCCCTAAATGCGAGAAAAACCAGTGTTCTATCAGGCAATATTGCCAATGATTACTATGGGAAATTTCATTTACAGACGAATAAGGTCCGAATATACAGTTTTACACACCTGCTGAGTCTATCCGTGGCTTGTAAAGCAAAGTCTGATATTCTTTTTTATCCTTCCCCTTTTGTAATTCCTATACAACTAAGTGAAGGAATACGATTTTTTTCAGCAGAATGTGACGGATTTGAGGAAATTGTTTCCGGTGCAGGCTCTTACCACACAAGCGATATACGGGAATTTCTTCCCGGCGACAAGCTAAGACAAATTCACTGGAAGCTCAGTGCACGTACAGACCAGTTATTAGTAAAAGAAACCGGCAGACCAAAGGGCTTCCCTATACTTCTTTTCTTAGAGAAAGGAAAGTCCGATAAAAAGGCCTCTCCTTCGCAATACAGTACTTTTTTGCAATATGCAGCCTCTCTTTCTTACTCTTTCCTCTATTACGGCTGCAACCATTTTATTGTATGGTATAACGAAAAAGAACATGCCCTTCTTCGTATCCCCATTCGAAATGAAGAAGATTACCTTTCTTTTTTGCATCAATTACTGTATGAAACCCTTACAGCTTCAAAAGAAAACCTGTATTCTCTGTATTCCTGTACCTATCCTTGTGATACTTATTTTACAACCTTTCTCTTAAATACAGATTTACAGATTTATCAAAATCAACAGCTTCTTTTAGATTGTTCCGGCAACACTTCGGAAGCTTTGAAAAACAACACACTTATTTTATAAAGGAGATACTCATGAAAAAGAAAGACAAGCCTTCTATTTCCATAATTATACCAAAAGAAAAACACGCAGTCGGTGTACCTTCTTCTTTTTATTCCTTTTTTACCCTTTTTACTTTTGCTTTGGGTATTTATTCCAGTCTTTTACTCATGATTTCTTCTGCTGCTTTGAATTACAAAATTATACTAATACTTGGATTGTTTTCCTTCTTTTTAACGATTTTACAAAAAATCAAAAAACTTCCTGTACGTTTTCTTGCCTCTGTACTTCCTTATGTCTTTACTCTTTATTTATACAGAAAACGCTTTTTTACACAGGGAAATTCCTTTTTACACAGGCTTCAGATACTTTTTCAGGAGGAATATTTAAATGCCTCTGCAACAACTGTAAAAAAAATAGATTTGAATTTCCTTTTTCTTGCAGTCACTTATCTTTTTTTACTCCTGCTTTCGCTGTTGCTGCAATATAAAAAATCTTTTCTGTTTTTTGTATTATTAAGTCTTCCTGTTTTTTTGAACTTTTTCTTGGGTGTTTCCCCATCCTATTTATCCATAGGATGTATAATCGGTGCCTGCCTTTTCTGGTACTCGACAAAACCCATAGCTCTTGTTCTTGCCTTAGGACTTTATTTTATGTGTATCCGATTTCTTGTTCCGCATTTTGCTCCTGAAGTTTTTAAATACAACCATGCGGTTCACAAGACAGTCAACGAGTTCACTGACAATTTTAGTAAAACTTTTTTACCACAATCCCAAAATACAAAAAGTTCCTCTTCGAAACCGTTTTTTTCTTTTGAACAGGAGAGTTCTAATAAACAGCTGACTTTAAGTAACCGAGCGCCGGTATATAGCAGGCAGACCATGTTTGAAATAACATGTAAGGAAAAACCTTCTTCTCCCTTGTATTTACGAGGATTTGTCGGACAGGATTATGATGATGCTGTATGGAGCGCACCAGCTTCAGACTCGTGGGACAGCTTTTATGAAAAGAACCGACTTTCAGATGATGAACTCCAAAATTTCTTTTCTTTGCCTTACACAATGGGAAAAGAAAACGCACCTGATAAAATTACATCCCTTTCTGTGGTGCCTAAATTTGCACAGAAATTTACCTATTTTCCTTATGGTGTAAAACTATCAAAAAATACTATTTTTGATGATACCTATGCAATAGAAAGTAAATTTTCTATGCCTCATAAGCTTTCCTATTATCCACTTTCTCTTACATCAGCATCCTTACTTTTTACTTCCGAAAGTGGTGTACCAAAGAAATACCAATCTTTGAATAAAAACTATGGAAATTATGTACGACAGAAATACATGGATGACGACTCAGAAATTTCTTCCAGATTAAAAATTGACCTTTCGGGATTTCCTGTTTACACTAATATAAGTGACAATCCTGACTTCGATACTATCCAAGAGGCCGCAGAAGAAATACAAAATTTTCTAAAATCTAAGGCATCGTACAGCCTTTCTCTTGCACCGGTATCTTCAGACAGCAACTTTTTATATGAATTTTTATATGAACAACACCGGGGATTTTGCGTACATTTTGCTACCGCAGGTACTTTATTATTTCGAATGTATGGAATTCCAGCCAGATATGTCACCGGTTATGTGGCACAACCTGAAGACTTTACTAAGAAAGATAGCAAAACTTTTACTTGTAATGTGAAAGACAGTTCCGCCCATGCATGGACGGAAGTTTATATTGGAAACGGTATCTGGGTTCCGGTGGAGGTCACTCCTCCCAGCTCTGTTAATGAAAACACAAATATTTCTACAAATACACCAGAAAACAGCATTCCGAATACAGAAGTTCCACCGTCTTCGGAAAATCCTGAGACAACCAAACCTGACTCTCAGGAGAAAAATACGAATTCAGAAACTGAAAAACCTTCTGAAACCAAAGCACAAAAGCAAAATAAACCTGAAAAAAAGAATTATCTGTTTATTTTCAAATTTTTGCTGGGATTTTGTATTCTCCTATTGTTATTCGTTTTGCGCTATCAAATTTTGTACAAAAAAAGAATAGGCTACTTTGTCCATAGCCGCACAAAAAGTTATTTTCTGCTTTATCAAAATCTTTTAAAACTATGGCAAGCAGAATTTAAAATTTCTGAAAAAGATTTAGCTGCTTATGACTGGAAGCAAAAATTCACGAAACAACTTCCTGAGGAAAAACAAAATTCCTTTGAAAAACTATGCAACGAAGCAGAAGAAATATATTTTGGAAATAAAAAGCCTACAAAGCAGCAAATCCGCACACTGCGTTTTGCTTATCGTAAATCACAAAAAGCTTTTCTTAAGAAACTGCCCAAAACAAAATATTTCTATTATAAGTTTATAAAGGTTTTATAGCAATCTCATTTCTATAAAAATGGCTGTCACAGAAAATATATCTCAATATATTCCCCGTGGCAGCTTTTTGCTTTAAACTTAAAGTACCTATTATTGTGATTACTTTTTAATTACCCTAAAATTGAGAATACAAAAAAACTCCAGCAAATACTGGAGTTTTTAAAGCAGGGGATGAGGGATTCGAACCCCCATCGACGGTTTTGGAGACCGGTGCTCTACCATTGAACTAATCCCCTATATAAAATTGATATATACCTTCAAAACTACATATATAAAACGAAACTTTCCAACTGCCGTTCAGTGAAGTTTTGGATACTTCCGTTCCGAAGCGGTCATTCA
>UQAX01000032.1 GCA_900539145.1 uncultured Blautia sp. | reverse complement strand
TCGCTCGACTTGCATGTGTTAAGCACGCCGCCAGCGTTCATCCTGAGCCAGGATCAAACTCTCTGATAAAGTGTTTGTTCCAGTTCAAGATAACTGCTTGGCTATCTATCCCTTTTACTGTTTTTGGTTTTTCAAACCGTTTTTAAAAATGAATGTAAAAGAATTTTCGTTTTCATGTGTTTCACTGTTTAATTATCAAGGTTCCTGTCGTTTGACAGCTTCAATATTTTATCATATCGTTTTCTGCTTGTCAAGTACTTTTTTAAAAAGTTTTTTTGCTGTCCTTTGGCATCTCTGCCCTTTTGCGACAGCCATACTAGATTATCACATCTGTATCTCTCTGTCAAGAACTTTTTTAAACTTTTTTCAGTCTTTTTCGACTGCTTTGTTGTCGTTTTGCGACAGCTTGACTATAATATCATTTGTTTCAATATTTGTCAACACTTTTTTGTTTTTTTATTTTTTTGTTTTTATTCGCTTAACAGCAACTTTAATATAATATCATCTTCTATTTCTCATGTCAAGCTATTTTTATTTGATTTTTATGTTTTATTTATTTAATTTAAAAAATTCGATATATTTATATAAAAACAAGAAAAAAAGACTGCATCAGAACTTTACACACTTGTCTGATGCAGCCAATCTATATATCTTTTTTAGATATTTGGGTCTGTTGGATCCCAATTCTGATTTGCAGGAATTTTAATTGTCGCAGGTTTGTCAAACGGTGTTGCTACGGAGTCAGAAATTGTAACCTTTGTTCCCAAACTACAATTATCATAAATCCATTTTGCATCACGTACATTTAAACGCACACAGCCGTGAGATGCCGGTGAACCCAACTTATTATAATCCCTTGCATGGATGTTATAGCTTGTCATATTATAACCGGCTACGGAGTGGAATAAAATTCCTCCGTTAATTCTGGTACAATATTGACCATAAGAAGGTCCCATCAAAGTATGCCAGCGATACTTATTCGGTGTATAAAATGTTCCCGTAGGTGTAGGTGTAGAAGGAAGCCCTACGGAGCAGGTAAATGTTTTTACCGGAATAATATATCCATTACTTCCGTCCTTTGCGTAAACCATTACCTGACATCTTTTACGGTTTACTGTAATTTCATAAGAAGACTGTCTTCCCAATACTCCATCCAAATCCTGAAGCATATATCCCGATTTGTCAAAATAATATTTATATCTTCCTATGTATTTCCAGCCCTGTGCCATCAAACCACTTTCATCAAACCAGTACCACTGTCCGTTCATTTTTTCCCAAGTATTAATTGCTATCGCACCATTTCCATAAGCATAATACCAATCATCTGTTCCCGTCAAAATCCAGCCTGTCTGTATTACTCCATCTGCATAGGCATAATACCAATTTCCATCTCCCGGGGCAATCCAACCCGTCTGCATTGCTCCATCTGCATAGGCATAATACCAATTTCCATCTCCCGGGGCAATCCAGCCTGTCTGCATCACTCCGTCTTTATTCGCATAGTACCAACAACCATTTTCCGCCTGAAACCAATTTGTCTGCATTACTCCGTCTTTATTCGCATAATACCAGTTTCCGTCTCCCGGAGTAAACCAACCTGTCTGCATTACTCCGTCTGCATAGGCATAATACCAATTTCCATCTCCCGGGGCAATCCAACCCGTCTGCATTACTCCGTCTTTATTCGCATAATACCAACGGCCGTTTTCCGCCTGAAACCAATCTGTCTGCATTGCTCCATCTGCATAGGCATAATACCAATTTCCATCTCCCGGGGCAATCCAACCTGTCTGCATTACTCCATCTTTATTCGCATAATACCAACGGCCGTCTTTCGCCTGAAACCAATCTGTCTGCGCTGCTCCATCCGCATAAGCATAATACCAGTTTCCATCCCCCGGAGCAATCCAACCTGTCTGCATCACTCCATCTTCTCCAAAATAATACTTGAATTCTCCGACTTCCTGCCAACTATTTTTCACAAAATCGCCGTTTTCGTCCCTATACTTCCAATTTTCTCCATCACGAACCCAGCCAGTCTTTGGTTTATCTTCACCTTCTCCATCTGTCTCAAGTTTTTCCGGCTTAATCATTTCATCTACAGAAATGTTCTGCGTTTTCTCACTATCAACTGACCCCACAACTTCTTCTGCTGTTTCAGGCACTACAGAATTTTCCATATTAACTTTCCCCATAGCAGATACTGTAAAGCTGGCGCTTAAAATACCTAAAGCAATTACAGCAGCCTGTAACGTTTTTTTCTTCATTCCTTTTCCTCCCGCTGCTTTTATTTCTATATTGATATCCTATTACAATTTTCTGGTAATTTCAACCTCATTTCTTCATATACACACAAATGTAATACTTTCGGCACAAAACAGAAAAAATCGGACCGTTAATGAAACAGTCCGACATAAAAATTCTCATTTTCATAAATATCTTATAAATATTTCTTTAATTCTTCCACTCTATCTAATTTTTCCCAAGGCAGGTTCAAATCATTTCTTCCAAAATGTCCGTAAGCTGCTGTCTGTTTATAGATTGGACGGCGTAAATCCAGCATTTTAATAATTCCTGCCGGTCTTAAATCAAAGTTTTCACGAATAATTTCTACTAAACGTGTATCAGAAAGCTTTCCTGTTCCAAAAGTATCAACCATAATGGAAGTTGGATGTGCTACACCGATTGCATAAGATAACTGAATTTCACATTTCTTTGCAAGACCTGCTGCTACAATATTTTTTGCAACATAACGAGCTGCATAAGCTGCAGAACGGTCTACTTTTGTACAGTCTTTACCAGAGAAAGCTCCGCCGCCGTGACGTGCATATCCACCGTAAGTATCTACAATAATCTTACGTCCTGTCAATCCACTGTCCCCGTGAGGACCTCCAATTACAAAACGTCCTGTTGGGTTGATAAAGAATTTCGTTTCATCGTCTACCATATCTGCTGGAAGAATTGGATCAAATACATATTTTTTAATATCTGCGTGAATTTGTTCCTGTGTCACTTCCGGATCATGCTGTGTAGATAATACCACTGCATCTAAACGCATTGGCTTATCATTTTCATCATATTCCACAGTTACCTGTGTTTTTCCATCCGGTCTTAAATAAGTAAGCACGCCGTCTTTACGCACTTTTGTAAGCTGTAATGCCAGTTTATGAGCAAGTGCGATTGGATATGGCATAAATTCCTCTGTTTCATCTGTTGCAAATCCAAACATCATACCCTGATCTCCGGCGCCGATTGCATCGATTTCTTCTTCGGACATTTTATTTTCTTTTGCTTCTAACGCTTTATTTACACCTAAAGCAATATCTGCTGACTGTTCATCGATTGTAGTAATAACACCGCAAGTATCTGCATCAAAACCATATTTTGCTCTTGTATAACCGATTTCACGAACAGTATCTCTTACAATTTTCGGAATATCTACATAAGCGTTTGTTGTAATTTCACCCATAACCATAACAACACCTGTTGTTGTAGCTGTTTCACAGGCAACACGACTCATTGGATCTTTTTCCATAAGCGCATCTAAAATCGCATCAGAAATCGCATCACACATCTTATCCGGATGACCTTCAGTTACAGATTCGGAAGTAAATAACCTTTTTTCCATGTCTTTTCTCCTTTTCTTGAGTTTATATTTTCTCTTGTACTTCCACCGCAATACACTCCTTGCGGAGCATTTTTGTTTCATAGGACGCAATTTCCTATGAAATAAAAAAGAGTCCGACAAAGCGGACTCATATACTTTCCATAAAATGAATCCTCTTATTGTTCGATTATTCGCTCAGGTTGGCACCTTCCGCCATGCGGGGTTGCCGTGACTTCACAGATCCTATGTATCTCCATCACTCTGAATAAGAGAAAATATAACATTTACAATTTTCCATTTAGCACTACTACAATAACGCTTTTCCCGTTATCCGTCAAGCATTTTTTCCAAAAACTCTATCAGCCTACTCGAAGCTGAAACTTCTTAATTTCCTTTTCACTGGAAACCTTTTCAATTTCTGCGCCAAGGCTTCTGAGTTTTTCTTCAAAACGCTCATATCCTCTCTGGATATAAACAATGTCATCCACAATCGTAATGCCTTCAGCCGCCAAGCCGGCAATAACAAGAGCTGCTCCTGCTCTTAAATCCGGTGCGCTCACTCTTGCTCCGGCAAGCTTCTGCACGCCATCAATAATAGCAGTATTTCCCTCTACCTTAATATTAGCTCCCATTCTGGTAAGCTCATCTGCATATTTAAAACGATTTTCAAAAATACTTTCTGTTACAATACTTGTCCCCTCTGCCAGTGTCAATGTCACTGCAAACTGAGGCTGCATATCTGTGGGATAACCCGGATACGGCATAGTCTTTACATTAGTGCGTTTTAAACGTTTATTTGCCACAACACGCACCGCATCGTCAAACTCCTCTACCTGACATCCGATTTCCTCCAATTTTGCCGTAGTAGCTTCCAAGTGTTTTGGAATAACATTTTTCACCATAATATCCCCCATGGTTGCTGCTGCTGCACACATGAAGGTTCCTGCTTCAATCTGATCCGGAATAATAGAATAAGTCGTACCATGAAGCTTGTCCACTCCCTGAATACGAATAACATCTGTACCGGCACCTTTAATATTTGCACCCATGCTGTTCAAGAAGTTTGCGACATCTACAACATGTGGCTCTCTCGCCGCATTTTCAATAGTCGTGTTTCCCTGCGCCATTGCCGCTGCCATCATAACGTTAATTGTCGCACCTACGGATACCATGTCCATAAAAATATGTTTCCCTGTAAGATGCTCTGCCTTTGCTACAACTGCACCGTGAATAATATCCACAGACGCACCAAGAGCCCGAAAACCTTTTAAATGCTGGTCAATGGGACGACTTCCTATATTACATCCTCCCGGAAGGGGTACTTCTGCATTTTTATATTTGCCTAAAAGAGCCCCCAATAAATAATAGGACGCTCTGATTTTCTTAATATATTCATACTCAACAGTAATATTTCCAATAGTTGCGCCCGCAATCTTCACTTCCGTAGGACCAATACGGTCAACTATTGCACCAATCTCTTTAATTGCCTCTAATAACACATTAATATCACGAACATTTGGTAAATTTTCAATGTGTACCGTCTCATCTGTCATGATTGCTGCTGCCAGTATAGCCAGAGCTGCGTTCTTGGCGCCGCCAATTTCCACTTCACCGACCAATGGGTTTCCACCCTTAATGATATACTGTTCCATATACACACCTCTTGTTTTCTCAGGTATCATTACCTGTCTAAATCTATGTCTGCCTGTCTGTCACAGGTTTTATCTATTTGTTCTAAAGCCATTCCTCGAATTTACGTCTGTTTACAATACTTTCTCAATACTATTTTATGGCTTATCCATTATATTATAACAGATATAAGAATTTGTAAATAAAAATCCGTATTTTCCCGTTTCTCCACAGTTTCCTAAGTCTTTGCTGTCAATTATTCAGCAATATTTTCGAGAATTTTCTGTAAAGTTCCCTCTACATCCAGATTTTTCTCATCAACTATGACATCTGCATATTTCTCGTAAAGAGGTGTCCGCTCATCGTATAAATCCTTTAAAGTCTGTCCATCTCTCAGAACCACGCCTCTGCCCCTTAAATTTCCCAAACGTTTCTTTAGTTCCCCGTACTCCAGCTTCAGGTATACCACTTTGCCGATTTCTTTTAAATGCTCCATTGCTTCTGCACAGTATACCACGCTTCCCCCTGTGGCAATTACTGATTTTTCCGTTTCAATAGAAGCATTTACCCTGTTTTCAATTTTTAAAAAACCATCTTGTCCGTCCCTTGCAATAATTTCCCGCAAAAGCATATTTTCAGACTTTTGAATTAACAGGTCTGAATCCACAAATTCATATCCCAGCACTTTAGCCAGAATAACGCCTACCGTGCTTTTTCCTACACCGGGCATCCCAATCAGTGTAATGTTTTTCATACTCATTTCCCCTGTTTCTTCTGTTTTTTCTTTCTTTTCTTCTTGATACTATACCCAAAAGTTCCTAATTTCTTTCCTAATCCATAATACTCTCCGTGGGAATAAACAATCGGATTTGACATTGCCAAATCAAACTTGCCTTTTTCATCCATGTATTGGTCATCTACATGTACCGCCAGCACATCTGCCGTAAACACGCTATGACTTCCATACTCCTGCACTTCTCTTACACGACACTCAATAGAAACAGGAGACTCTTTTATCATAGGCGCTCCCACATGAGAGGCTGCTTCTCTTGTTAAATGTACCTCTTTAAATTTATCTACATCCCGACCGGATTTTACCCCGCAGTAATCCGTTGCATAAGCCAGCTTTTCTGTAGTAAGGTTGATTACAAACTCTCCGGTTTCTTTTATCATGTGATAAGAATATCTCTCCGGTCTTACGGAAATTGATACCATAGGCGGATTGGTACATACCGTTCCTGCCCATGCCACGGTAATAATATTGTCTTTTCCTTCTTCATCTGCCACACTTACCATTACCACCGGCAGAGGATAAAGCATATTCCCCGGTTTCCACTCAATTTTACCCATTTTCTTTTTCCTTTCAATGCCAATATGCTATACGCTAATTTCCATTCTGCTGCAAAGTTCCGATAAATGCAGGTATTAGCTGTTTCTTTCTGGATACCACGCCGGGCAGTATATAACCGCTGTCTGACTCCTGTACCTCAAACGCATCCTGCACCAATTTTCCGCTGCCCTCTCCATAACAGATGATTTCTGAAGACTCATCTAAAATATTGGTCAGCATGAAAAATACCATGGAAATTCCGTTCTTTCCACACTCATGTTCCATAAACGGAATAAGCCTTTTCTTTAAATCTTTCAGCTCATCTTCATTCATGGAGCTAATCTGCCCTACGCCAAAATTCACGGTATCTGCCGTAAATCGCTTGAAATCCTGATAGAAAATAACTTCCGTAGTCTTTCCTCTCAAATTACTTCCGGCAGTAAACATTTCTTTTGCATGTTCTTCTATATTAATTCCCGCAATCAAAGCCAAAGCGCCTGCCGCCATTTTATCTGCGGAGGTACAGGTAGGCGAACGAAACATCAAAGTATCTGAAATAATCGCAGAACATAAAAGCCCCGCAATAGACGGACTGATTTCCAACGCCTTTTCCACATAAATCTGATACATAATTGTCGCTGTACACCCTACCGGCTGATTGCGGAACATCACCGGCTGTAAAGTTTCCAGTGAGCCCAATCTGTGATGGTCGATAATTTCCAATATTTCTGCCGCATCAATATTGTCCACTGCCTGTGTCTTCTCATTATGGTCAACTAAAATCAGCTGTTTCTTTTTCATTCCCAGCAAATTACGGCGGGAAACCGTACCAATATATTTGCCATGCTTATTTACCACCGGAAATGCTCTGTGTCGGTTTTTTACCATGATGTCCTTTACATTATCGGTAAAGTCATCTGTCTGAAACGTAATCAGATTTTCCTTTTTCATAATGTGTTTCACAGGAATACTCTGATTAATCAATCTTGCTACGGTAAATGTATCAAGAGCGGACTGAATGATGACGCACTGGTTTCTTTCTGCCGCCTCAATAATATCTGCAGATACTCTGGCATGGTTGCACACAATCATACAGCTTACATTTTCCTGAATAGCGCATAAGTGGTCTTCATGGCGGTCTCCTAAGATAACCAAATCGTCTTCCTCCAGAAAATCTCCTAATTCATCTGGATTTGCCGCCCCGATTACCACCTTTCCCTTTACAAAATACCCATGGGAATTTCCTGTTACAATGACGCCTTCTACGGTATTGGCAATACTTCTGTACTGGGTTCTGGCATTGGAAAGGAAATAATTGTCATGGGCATCCATGTAGGATTTTGCAATATCTCCTGTGGTAATCAATCCTTCCAGCTGTCCGTCCTCTTTTGTAATAGGCAATGTTACTGCACTGCTCTCTTTCATAATTGCCCACGCATCTTTAATGGAAATACTGTTGGGAACTCCCGGAGTTTCACGAATATCCATATCTTTTACCTGTGTCCCAACATCTGACAGGTAACCCGGCGCTTCCACACCAAATCGTTTCAGCACATATTCTGTTTCTTCATTTATCTGTCCCGCTCTCTTTGCCGCATAGCGATTTCCGTTACTCATTCTGTTCTTTATATCCGCATAAGCAATCGCTGAACAAATAGAGTCTGTGTCTGGATTTTTATGTCCGATAATGTATATTTTTCCTTGCTTTCCCATTCTTCTTTCCTTTCTGCCTTTACTGCAGTTCTATCTGTTTTTATAGTAACATACTTCTAAATCAATGGCAATTATGATATACTTAATCCAAAATTTAAAACATGGAGGTATTTCAATGTCAGAAGAAATGAAAAAACAAGAAACTATGGAAGACTACATGAAAGAAATTGACGCTTCTTTCTCTAACTTCCGTGACGATGATATGCTTATATGGGACAAATTAGAGCAGATGAAGGAAGACAAAACAGAATTTGAAGTGTCCGTGGAGGGCATTGTAAAAGGCGGCGTTATTGCTTATGTAGAAGGTATCCGTGCTTTTATCCCGGTTTCCAAGCTGGCTTTAAATTATGTAGAAAATCCGGAAGATTTCTTAAAAAAGACCATTACTGTAAGGGTTTTTGAAGTAGACGAACAGGAAAACCGTCTTGTTCTCTCTGCAAAAGAAATTTTAAAAGAAAAGGCTGACGCTGAAAAACGCAGTAAAATTGACGATATTAAGGTAGGAAGTATTGTGGAAGGTACCGTAGAGTCCTTACAGACTTACGGCGCTTTCATTGATTTAGGCGACGGAATATCCGGTCTTGTACACGTTTCTCAGATTTCCGAAAAACGAATTAAATCACCGAAAGCCGTTTTAAGCATTGGCGATACAGTAAAAGCAAAAGTAATCAAAAACGAAGACGGAAAAATCAGTCTGAGCATGAAAGCGCTCAATGAAATCGCAGAAGAAAAAGAGGAAGAACCGGATTACGAATTACCGGAAAGCGAAGAAATCTCTACTTCCTTAGGCTCTTTATTTAAAAATCTGAAATTATGAAAAAACTGTTTGAACGATTTTTCATAGAAGGTGTTCATGGAATGGCATGCGGCATCTTTGCCACATTGATTATGGGA
Source organism: uncultured Blautia sp. (assembly GCA_900539145.1). Lineage (GTDB taxonomy): Bacteria > Bacillota > Clostridia > Lachnospirales > Lachnospiraceae > Blautia. Next base: position 23,396 of record UQAX01000032.1, on the reverse strand, counting down.
ATGTTTTTGCAACAGGTTGCGAACCTTTTCCCCGGTGACTTTAGCAGTACGCTTATTCATTTAAGCGGGCTTGCTACCGGACTTACCGGAATAGGCATTGGGGTGGGTGTTGCCTGCCAGCTTCAGGAAGCGCCTCTCGTTGTACTGTGTGCCGGTATTGCAGGTATGTTAGGAGGAGATGCCGCCGGTCCGTCAACATTTTTGTGCTCTTTTCTGGCTGCCTTTACAGCTATTGAGCTTTCTCGCCTCTTTGTCAAAAAAACTCGTTTTGATTTATTTCTGTGTCCTCTTACGGGATTTTTATGCGGAGAACTTATAAATCTTTTGCTGGAGACACCCCTGAATTACTTTATACAGGAGTTTGGCAACTGTGTAAATTGGGGAGCACAGCAACAGCCTCTCCTTATGGGGATAATCGTTGCAGTGCTTATGAGCATCGCCGTTGTTTTCCCTATCGGTACTGCTGCACTGGGCGTTATAGCGGGATTATCAGGACCGGCTGCCGGAGCGGCAACCATCGGCTGCTGTTGCAGTATGGTAGGAATGGCTGTTGCAAGTTATCGGGAAAACGGCTTTTCAGGACTTCTTTCTATCGGGACAGGCACACCGTTACTGCTGCTTCCCAATATTTTGAAAAATCCATTCCTTCTGCTGCCTTCTATACTTTCCAGCGCCATTTTAGGACCTCTGGGCGTTCTCTTAGGAAAAATGCAGAATTCACCTAACGGTTCCGGTCTGGGCACTATGGGATTTATGGGACAGACGACCACTTGGGAAACCATGACAGCAGGAGAAGCCCCGCAGATGGTGTTTTTTAAAATCCTTCTGTTTCATTTCATCCTGCCGGGCGTCCTTACATTGTTTATTGCCAACGGTATGCGAAAATTAAATCTGATTAAATCTCAGGACATGCTTCTTCATACAGCATAAAAATCTATTTTGACTGTCTGTCACTTTTCTGCTATACTAAGAAAAAGTGACAGACTTTTATTTTCTTTAATGAGGACACAAAAATGGAAAAACTTATAGAACTAATCAAACAAGAAGATGCAGACGGCTGGGAAACGCTCATGTTCCTCTACAACGCCGCTTTAAAAGAAATTAATACAAAAATTGATATTCTCAACGATGAATTTCAGCACATTTATCATTATACTCCTATTGAACACATTAAATCCCGCATTAAAACTCCGGCAAGTATTGTAAATAAGCTAAAAAAGAACGGTTATGAAACCAGTGTGGAAAACATGGTGAAGTACGTAAATGACATCGCAGGTATTCGTATTATATGTTCTTTTACTTCTGATATCTATTTGATTGCAGATATGATTACAAAACAAAGCGATTTAAAGGTAGTTTCTGTGAAGGATTACATTACGCACCCAAAAGTAAGCGGATATCAAAGCTATCACATTCTGGTGACAGTTCCTATTCATCTGACACAGGGAATTGTGGATACCATTGTGGAAATACAAATCCGCACCATTGCACAGGATTTCTGGGCAAGTCTGGAACATAAAATCTATTATAAATTTGAGGGAAATGCACCGGATTATATTCGCCGTGAGCTTCAGGAATGTGCAAATATCGTTTCAAATCTGGATAGACGTATGCTCTCTCTGAATGAAAAAATACAGGAATTTTCTGAAAAGAAATCATAAAGAATTGTATGAAAGAAATCTATCATAGCCTTTTATAAGCAGGAGCTGCCGCTTAAACATGATATACGCCTAATGCGGCAGCTCCAAATTTCTTATTCTTGATTACCGGAAAATAAATTTTTAAAGAACTCTATAATTTTATCAAAAAATCCCTTTACCTCTTCTTCATTAATATCCAGCTTTAATCCTAAATCTTCAATCTTATCGTAAAGATTTTTTGCCTGTTCTTTTAAGCTGTTGATATCCAAATCCAGATTTTCGATTTTTTCCATGAGCTTTACAATAGCCTGACGGTCTTCCTCAGAGAGCTTTACCTCCATCTCTTTTACAGCCTGGTCTACAATTTCTCCGATTTCTTCCGGTGATGAAACGCCGCTGCTGACTACCTCTCCTTTAATTGCTCCGATGAGCTGCTCTGCTTTTTCCTGACTTCCTACGTCTTCCGCAATCTGTCCGGTAATAACCAGCTCATTGGTAGCTGTTTCTACATTTTCTTCTTTTACTTCTTCACCTGTCATATTTTCATAAGATTTAATCGCACCTACCAAAGCCGCTGTTCCTGAAATTTTAAACGGACCTGCCACCACAATATCCGCATCCTTAATTCCCGCTGTGGCAAGGGCATTTTCGTACATTCCCGGCGTACAGTATGTAATATTTTTTGTTGTTACGTGAATTCCGTTTCCATCTTCTTTTCCCTCTACCAGAACAGAAGAAAGAGCCCTTGAACCGATAACACTTTTATCCAGATAAGAGTCCAGATAATTATGCTCATCCTTATTTGTAACCGTAGCAACAGTATAATCTTCTAAATCCTTTTCCGAAACACCTAAAAGCTCCAAAACAGAAGCCTTTTCCTGCGCATTCAAATCTGCTCCCAGCGAAATATAGGGAACATCCAGCTTTGCATCCTCTCTGTCCGCATAAACAGGCATAGAACAAGATGCCATAATCACACCTGTAAGCAGCAACGCAATTCCTTTTTTCTTCATATCTTCAATCTCCTTAAATTCTACATATTTTATATACCACATGTGCCGGCGAGGAAACACCCAAAAGGGTATTTCCTTTCCAAACCGAAGTTGTCACTTTAAATATTATTCAGAAATATTGATGCACCTTTAGCGAATTTGTCGAGCACGCTTTGAGATTATAAGCTCAAAGTGAGCGCAGACTGAGCATAAAATGTATCAATATTTCCGAATATATACTTAATGTGACAATTTCATTATACCACGTACGCAGACGAGGAAGCGCTCATTAGAGCATTTACTCGGCAAGTCGTGGATTGCCGGTATAATTCGTCACGCATGTGACGATAAGCTGATGTAATCAGCTATAATTGTATTTTATGCAATTATATTATACCACATTTTCTCCCACATACTTCTAAAGTTTTTCGAAAGGTTCTTAAAAGAAAAAATGTATATCCTTGCCCCATTCCATATAAAAGTGTATGATAAGAACAAAAAGTTTAACATACGAAGGAGCTTTTATTATGTCCATCGCCAATCAGGAAATGATACGCAATAATAACCGCCGTCTGGTATTAGAATTTATTATAAATAACCCTCCTGTTTCCAGAGCAGAACTGGCAAAGCAATTATCCCTTACGAAAGCAACCATTTCCAATATTGTACAGGAATTATTGGAACAGCATTTCATCAGGGAAATCGGCAGTGCCCAAACCTCCATGGGAAGAAAGCCCATCCTGCTGGAGTTTAACAAAGCTTATGGTTTTGCCCTGTCTTTAGAAATACAACCGCAGCAGATTATTGCCCTTTTGACAAACTTAAAGGGAGAAGTACAGGAAATCAAAAAAATCCCCTTCTGTCCACAGGATAATCTTTTGCAGAATTTAGAACAGATTTTAAATTTCTATATCAGAGAAAATACTGCGTTTAAAAATAAAATTATCGGAGTTTCCATTGGTATTTATGGAGTTGTCCAAAAAAACGAAATTTTATTTACGCCTTATTATCCTCTCCCCAAAAGCGGTCTGGGTACACATTTGCAGGAAACCTTTCAAATTCCTGTCTTTGTAGAAAATGAAGCAAATCTCTCTGTTTTGGGAGAAGCCGCCTTTCATCACAAATATAAAAATATGATACATATCAATGTGCATGACGGAATTGGTATGGGAATTCTGGTAAACGGACGCTTATATAAAGGACGGGATGGATATGCCGGTGAATTTGGGCACACCATCTTATTCCCTGACGGAAAACCATGTCCCTGCGGAAATCAGGGTTGCTTTGAGCTTTATGCCTCCCAAAGAGCTATTCTGGAAAATTATGCTGCCCGACAGAAGAAAGAAAATGTTACAATATCTGAATTTTTAAAGGATTATGACGCAAACCTGCCTCTTGCCCATGAAATGATGGATTTATTCGTGAAATACATCTCCATTGGCATTAACAATATTATTAACACCTTTAATACCGATATCATTGTATTAAACAGCGCTTTTTCCAATCATATTCCTGATATCAACCAAAGAATTTCAGAATACTTGGCCGGACATCAAAACAGAGACTGTAACATTATCCCCTCAAAATTAGGAAATCTCTCCTGTCTTTTAGGAGGCGCACGGATATCCGTTGAAAACTTTTTAGATATTCACCACTTGCAAATTCCCTGTCATCTTCCTTTTTAGGGCTTTAATGTGGAACATTCATAAAAGTTTTCAATTTCGTTCACGATTTCTTCACAAGTTCATCATGCTTTGAACATATTTCCAATATATACTAATATCATAAAAATAATACAGAGCAAATTATTTTTATATTTTCTTTTTCATAAGTCGGCGTTAATGCCGACTCTCCTTCCTTTAATATTTATAAAAAAAAACATCGCAGACTCACTTCTCTGCGATGTTTTTCTGTTTCTTATTTACTTTTAAATTCATTGGTCAATGCAGCAAACTCTTCTAAGGTCAATGCTTCTCCTCTAATTCCCTCAGGAAATCCACAAGCCTTAATTGCTCTTTGAATTTCTTCTTTTCCAAAGGAAAGCTCCGGAGAATTATTTAAACCGTTGGCAAGAGTTTTTCTTCTCTGATTAAAGGATGCCCGAATAATGCGAAACATCAGCTTTGTATCAGACACCTCTACCGGAGGTTCTGCATGTTTTGTAAGACGTATAACGGCGCTTCCCACCTTCGGTCTTGGCATAAAGCAGTTAGGCGGCACATTGGCTACAATATAAGGTTCTGCATAATACTGCACTGCCAATGACAACGCTCCGTATTCCTTTGTTCCAGGTCCTACCTGCATTCGGTCCGCTACTTCCTTTTGCACCATTACAGTAATGGACTCAATTGGCACATCTCCTTCAAATAATCCCATGATAATCGGTGTTGTAATATAATATGGCAGATTTGCCACAACTTTAATGGGTTTTCCATTATTGTGCTCATCTGCCAGTTTTTTGATATCGACCTTTAAAATATCCTCGTTGAGAACAGTTACATTAGAGTAGTCCTGCAACGTATCCTCAAGAATTGGTATCAGCGCTTTATCAATTTCAACTGCAACCACTTCTCTGGCCGCACATGCCAGATACTGGGTCATGGTCCCAATTCCGGGACCAATCTCCAGTACAAAATCCTCTTTTGTAATCTCGGCAGCGCTTATAATCTTATCCAACACATGGGTATCAATCAGGAAATTCTGCCCGAATTTTTTCTGAAAAACAAAATCGTATTTTTGAAGAACTTCTATGGTTCTTTTAGGGTTTCCCAGATAAGGGGCTGTCATCTTTTTTCCTCCTGACTAAATATCAAAATCTTTCTCATACAGCATAATTCTGCCGCTTTCATCATCTAAATGGCGTTTTGCCACTTTCTTTCCTAATCGGCGTCCTTTCTTAGAAGCTTTTTTAATGGCTTCATCCATCATGCCTCTGACTGTGCCGATTGTGACCGGATTTTCTTCGTTCTGATTATCTCCGATTAAAGTATATAATGCAAGAACTGCCATATCGTCAATTTTATATCCCAGCTCTTTTGCATAAGTTTTCGCAAAAGATACCAGCTCATCATTGGTAAACACAGGAATTACAATGCGGGAGTCAAATTTTTTGATAAATTCCGGATATTTTTCTTCCAGACTGCGGATACCCGGTTTCAAATCCTCTAAAATTACAGTCAAACGATTTGTCTTAAATTCCATAGCCTTTGACATATCTTCGACTATTTCCTCGTTTAATTCTCCTGCATTTTCAACTACCAGAAATCCTCCTGATAATTTTCCCACAACGGCTATTGGGTCTTTTTTATTCAATTCCTCTGCTGTGATAAACGCAACCTTAGCGCCTTCCATCTGACGTTCTTTGCAAAGAGCTTTAATCAGCCCTTCTGAAAGTCTTGTCTTTCCGGAGCCTTCACGTCCTGTAACGATAATATTTCCTGCCTGAGATGTCTTGGCACATGCAGACTCCTGTGCAGTATCTAAGGCTTCATTTATCTGCTGTGTCATACCCGGAACAGGTGCAAAATATGTAAATAATCTTCTGTGTTCTTCTTCTGTAAGGTGATGACGCATTAAGCCTTCGACTGCTGTCTGAAATGCAGAAGATTTCTGCGTTTCATCTACCGCTGAGGCTGCCACACGTTTTATATGACCTTCCTCCTGCTGTGGCTCATCGGAAGTTTCTTTCTCCATCTCTTGTTCCAAAGCCTGTGAAAAATCAATTTCACCCATTGCTTCTTTGACTTCTTCCACAGGAATTTCTCTGGTTGCCTCCTCAGATGCTTCTTCCTCCGCAGCCTCTTCTACTGCTTCTTCTGGTGTCTCAGCAGCTTCCTCTAAAACTTCTTCGGTAATTTCTTCGGCTTCTGCTAAAGCTTCTTCGGACTCTTCCTCTGTACTTTCTGCTGCCAAAGCTTCGATTTCATTTGCTTTTTCTTCAAAAACAGCGCTTAAATTTTCTGCAATCATAGCAGCCTTTGCCGCTGCCGGCGCAGGAAGAATATCTTCTTCTGCTTCTTCAGAACTTTCCTCTGCAACCTCTTCGGCTTCTTCAACTTCTTCTGTAACTTCTTCACCCGGTTCTTCTGAAATCTCCGAAAGCGTCTCTTCCTTTGTTTCTTCCGCAGCTGTCTCTTCAGCCTCTTCCACAACTTCCTCGTTTACTTCTTGGACAGTTTCTTGTGTTCCTTCGGCAACTGCCTGCGCCAACTCGTTTGCTGTCTCTGCCAAAAGCGCTTCTAAATCAATTTCCAAACTTTTTGTATCTGTCTTAAAGGCTTCTGTCGCTGCACCATCAGAAGAAAGCATCTCTGATTTCGGGGCTTCTGCCTTTACCTCCATTGTCATTGCGCTTCCAATATGAAACGGCTTAAATTCAGTGCCCTTTGTCATATCTTCCGGCTCTAAATCTTTAATCACATATCCCTGTTCTTCCGTAGCCGTAGACGATTCTTTTGTTGCCGCTGTTTCCACGTCCTCTGACACTGCTGCCTTTGGCTGGAACACATCCCTTAGCCCCTGTGCCACACGGTCCGGAAGGTCTTCCGGCTGTTTTGGCTGCATAGGTGCTTCCTGGGGCTTCACTTCTTCAGACGGAGCTTCCTGTGTAAGCTCTCCCAGCTTAATACTGTTTAATATCTCTTCAATTTCCTTATCCTGCTGCTGATTGAAAGGTTCATTCATCTGCACCGGTACTGTCTTCGGTATTTCAACAGCACGAACAGGAACACCTTTTGCTTTGTTATAGCTTTCCTGCTGCGCTGCTGTCAGCGGTGTAAAGCGCATTTTTAATTCCATGGCCTTTGTAACATATTTTCCTTCGCTGAACCATAAAATCAAGTCGTCACACTCTTCAATACAAGCATCCTTCATACCTGCCTTTGCATACAGCCGTGCCAGCTCATAAGCCCATCTTTCCGTATACTCTTTGCTCTTATAATCCTGAAGAATTGCAATCTGTTCTTCAATCGGTGAACGTCTCGCTCTGTAAATTTTATATTTTAAAATGTAACGGCTGTTGTCATTAGGAGAAATCTCCACAAATTTCTTATAATAATTCAGTGCCTCGTCAAATTCACCCATTTTAATAGAAAGCTCAACTAATCTGTATATGACAGTTCTTCCAATAGGAGCTCTCTGATGTGCAAGGAGCAGAAGTTTTCGACTATCTTCATACCTTTTATTAGCTTCGTATATCTCGCCTACCATACATAAGGTTCTGGCACTGCGTACTCTACGCCAATCAATGGTATCTACAATTTTTAGAGCGCCTTTGTAATCCTGTCTGTCAACTAACTGACCGATTTCTTCCAATTTTGCTCTGTACTCGTTTTTATCCAATTTATTCACCTCTGTACATTTATTGATTTGTATATAGTTTCAAATATGTGTTCTTATCTGTAATTCTTGCTGAGGGTATAAGACTCCATAATTGATTTAATTCTAGCATACAGACTATTGTATGTCAAAGTAAATGATTGGAAGGAAGAAAAAAAATGGGAATTCTGATTTACAGAACTCCCTAAAGCTTTTTATCTTATACTCTTTGTGATACGAAAATTTTTCCGCTGTATTTTTTCAAAACTGCCGCCAAAACATTTCCCAGTATTCCACAGGAAATAATTTCCCCAATTCCTACGGTTAAAGCCAAAAATGGAATTGGAAGTACCACACCGTAAGCATAGCGAAGTACAAACGGAACAACCAAGGCATTTACCAAAATAGGCGGTAAAACTGCCAATGCTCTGTGGTGATTTCTCAATGCGTATGTCCCTGCCGCTCCTATAAGTGTTGCGATGCTGCCGCAAATAATGTCAGGTAAGATTGCTCCGCCTGTAATATTTCCAATCAGACATCCTACAAACAATCCCGGAACTGCCGCCGGTGTAAAAATAGGTAAAATTGTCAGCATTTCGGCAATACGAACCTGTATTTCTCCAAAGCTGATAGGCGCAAAGACAATAGTAAGCACCACGTAGATTGCCGCAATCATTGCAGCCTGTGTTAAGTACGACACATTTTTGTTTTTCATATTCTGTTTTCTCCTTTAGTTTTGTTTTACGAGTGGAAGGTCACGAACACTCGCGCCTAAGCGGTTATAAAAGATATCCGGCGGATGTCTTTTATAACATCCCATTATGCCGGAAATCGGCGAAGCCCTTATAAGACCTTGTTTTTATGGGCTTTACAACGTATTGTAGTATAGCATGGCAGTGCTGAAAAATCAAGGTCTGTTCAAAATTTTATGCCTTTACTGCCCCGTTGGTAACTCCCGCAATAATCCACTTCTGACAGAAAATATACACTAGAAGAATTGGGATCAGTACCAGCACATAAGATGCAAATGCCAGATTATATTCTGTATTAAATTGCCCCTTAAACACATACTGTGCCAGCTGTAAGGTCTGATATTTCTCCTCGCTTAAAAGTACCAGAGGCATGGAGAAGTCATTCCAGGTCCACATAAAGGACAGAATAGCCACAGTCGCGCTCATAGGCTTCATCAAAGGAAAAATAATTTTATAAAAGGTCTGAAACGGAGTTGCACCGTCAATATAGGCCGCTTCATCCAGAACCGGAGGTATGGATTTTACAAAACCCGTATACAGGAAAATATTCATCGGAAGACCGAAAATAATATACAGGAACGTAATTCCAAAAATATTGTCCATATGGAAGGCAGAAGCCTGTTTTACCAATGGCAGCATAATAACATTAAACGGAATGAACATAGCACTGACAAAGTAGTAATACGCGAAGTTAAAAAATTTACTCTTGTCTTTATTCCTTGTAATAGCATAAGCTACCATAGAATTTGAAAGAATGGTAAATACCAGATTAATAACCGTAATGAACAAAGTATTCATAAACTTTCTCGGATAATCCGTCATTACCCATGCATCTACAAAATTCTGCAATCTGAGTTTTTTTGGAAAAGACAATACATTCGCCATTTCTGACGGGTCTTTTACTGCAATCAGTACTGCTATATATAAAGGTCCGAGGATAAACACCACTGCCAGCACAAGCAGCAGTATAGTCATGGGCCAGTTATATTTTTCTTTTACTTTACATTTGCTTTTTCCCATTAGTTCATCTTCGCCTCCCTCTTCTCAAGTACTTTCAGCTGGAATATAGAAATTCCCGCAATAATCAGAAACAGAATTACCGCATTGGCTGATTGGTATGCAAACTGTCCACCGTCAAAACCTCGTTTGTAAATTAATACAGAGATACTTGTTGTGGATGTACCGGGACCACCGCCTGTCATTGCCATAATCTGGTCGAATGCCATAAGGAAGTTTTTCACACTCAAAACCATATTAATGGTAAAGAATGGGGCAATTAAAGGGAAAGTAATCTTAGTAAATCTCTTAAATCCAGTTGCACCGTCCAGGTCTGCTGCTTCATATACGTCACGGTCCACCGTCTGCAGTCCTGACAGGTAAATCAAAGTGTTAAATGCCATAGCCTGCCATACCGTTACAAACAAAATTCCCAGCCACGCATGATTGGTTCCCAGAATATTTGTACTCAGCGCCTCAATTCCCAGCTTCTGTCCCCAAATAGGAATGACATTACCGAAAATAAAGTTAAATACAAAACCAATAATCAAAGTACCCAACATATAAGGAAGAAAATAAATTGCCTTAATAGTATTTTTAAATTTTATTTTTGCATTTAAACCACAGGCAAGAGCAAGACTGAGAACATTTACTAAAATTGTGGCACACAGTGCAAATTTAATTGTAAAGGCATAAGTCTGTCCCATAGCCGGGTCTTTAAAAAACTGAATGTAGTTCCGAAATCCTACGGTATTCCAGATACCATACCCTTTCCAGTCAGTAAAACTATAAAAGATACCCTGGAAAAACGGTATGGTATGGAAAATAAAGAACAGAATTATAAACGGAACCACCATAAAATAAAACGATTTGTTGACAGTGGATTTCTTTCCGTGTTTCTTCTTCATTCTTCTACCTCTTAGTTCACATTTAATGTATCATAATCTGTATCCAATTTCTTTAAAGTATCTGCAATATTTGCCGCATCATCTTTTCCGTTTCCTTTTTCCAGGAAGAAGTTGGAAAGAGCTGCGCTTATATCAAATCCGCTTGGATAGTAGTGGTCTGGGAAGTCTACCACATTTCCGGCTTCAATATCCGGTTTTGCACCTGCAACACTTGGGTCGTTCTGTTCAACACCTTTTACTGCGGAGAAAGCAAACTGCTCATCTGCATAAAGCTGTGCATTTTCTTTCTGCACCATAAAGCTAATGAAATCTTTTGCACCGTCTGGATCACCGCAATTTGTAGTAATACCCAGAAGTACGTCCACACCGGAGGTTACTTTATTTGCATCTGCCTCATCAGTAGCCGGGAATTTAAACTGGTCAATATTAACATCCGGATTTGCTTTTTTGATTTCTGTAATCGCCCAACTTCCATTTATCATCATAGCTGCTTCCCCTGCCGCAAATTTCTTATTTCCGTCATCATAAGAAGTACCCATGTAGTCTTTCTGTGCATACTCTACCAGTTTCAGATAATTTTCCAAAATTGCTTCGTGAGTACCTTCAAAAGTAGCTTTTCCGGCTTTCTTATCGTTGTAGAAGTTTTCCGGCTGCATAACCGGCGCCATCGCATTCCATGCCGGAAGAATAGTCCATGCATCTTTGAAAGTCAGTTCAAATGGTGTGACTCCTGCTGCTTCTAACTTTTCACATACTGCCATTAATTCAGAAAAAGTAGTCGGAATTTCAATCTCATTTTCTGCGAAAATATCTTTGTTATAAATAATTCCGGAAGAATTTGTTGCATAAGGGACACCGTAAGATTTTTCTTCCTGATCTTTATTCAAGGCATAAAGCATATTAATGTAAGACTCATTAATATCATCCAAAAATTCTTCCCCGGATAAGTCTGTCAGCACTCCTGCAGACTGTAATTCCGCATAGTTGAAATCACCACCCATAGCTACCATATCAGGAAGGTCATTTTTTGTCATACGAGTTTTCAAAACTGTACCAGCATCTGCAGGCTGTATCAATTTTACAGTTACTTTATCCTGAGATTTATTGTAAGTATCTACTAATTTCTGTAAAGTTTCTTTATTTTCCGGCTTTGTACCAAACAGTTCCAATTCTGTCTTTCCATCAGAAGTTTTCTTTGTTTCTTTTCCTGTCTCTGCACTTCCGCCACTGCAGCCGGTAAGCAAACTCATACCCATCATTGCAGCAAGTCCAAGTGCTGTTAATTTTTTTCCTTTCATAAAAAAATCCTCCTTATAACATTCCTTTTTGGGGTCTTACCCTCTTTCTGGAATTTATTATAAGGAGAATATCCTTTTTTCAGTATAAATTATCTGATATAACCAATAAGAATTTTCTTACTGATTTCTGTATTGCTCAGGAGTCATAAGATAATACTTTTTAAAAGTCTGTATAAAGTAAGATACATCATTATATCCCACGCAAAGTGCTACATCGCTGATTTTCAGCCCGCTCTCCTTTAAAAGCTCCGCAGCCTTCTGCATACGCAGTTCTGTCAGATATTTAGAAAATGTCTTACCTGTCTCCGCCTTAAACAGGCGGCTCAAATAACTGGGATTAACAAAATACTTATGGGCCGCCAATTCGTTAACCGTAATGTCATGCTGATAATTCCACTCTAAATATTTAAGTAAATCCTCTATAATAGAAGCTTTCTGCCCTTCTTCCTCTGACATATCGGAAATCAAATCAAAAATATAACGCTGCAGTTCCTCCATAGAATGAAAGGCATACAAATCCGTCTTAAAATTAAATAACAAATAAGAGCTTTTGTCCGTTTCCTCACTCTCCTGACCTTTTCGAATGGTATACACCTTATTAATTACATTCATAATCTGAATTAAAGAAGTAAAAAGAGAATAAATACTGATTTCCTCTCGATTTTCACATTGTTGAAACAGCTTTCGTGCCATATTTATCGCATCCTCAGTCCGATTTTCTGTCAGACATCTCTCCAACTCTATTTCCTCTGCCTGAGAAAACAACTGCACCACATTTACCTCTGCTTCATAACGATAAATCTGCTGCTCAGGCTGCAAAAGTCTCTGATTTATAGCATACACTGCTTCCCTGTAAGCACCTGCTCCCTCTTTTACACCATTTTCTGTTTTTTCATGGCACTGACTAATACCCACCTGTAATTCTACCCCTGTTTTATTCCAACAGGACACTAGTTTTTTTCGGAAAAATATTTCTGGAAACTCTTTCCCGCCATCAGCTTTCAACACCAGAATAAATTCCTGTTTAGGGCAAAAATAACCTACACGAATGTCCTCTCCCCTGAAAATCTCTAATATATTTTGAATTTTTTCTTTATTTAATTGCTGTTTTCTGCTCTGCACCGTTGCCAGATACCAGCTGTCTGCTGCTGTTTTCTGAAATAAATTCCCCAAAATTTCCTCTGCTGTCACTTCATTCTCCAGTATGTGGGAAAAATCCATAAACTCTCCCCTTTGGATTGCCAGCTGTTTCTCTATTTTCTGTCGCAGCTTCTTTTGCTCTTCTCCTACTCTTTTTATCGCTTTTTCAAGCTCTTCTTTTTTTACCGGTTTTGTAAGATAATCTTTCACTCCATAGCGAATAGCTGTAGCCGCATAATCAAAATCTGCATATCCACTTTCAATAATTACACTAGTTTCCGGAAATTTTTCCCACAGCTGTCTGGCTACCTCCAGTCCATCCATATCCGGCATTCGAATATCTGTCACTACTAAATCTGCCCCCTCTTCTTCCAGAAGTTCCAGAACTTCTCTGCCGTTTTCTGCCTCTTTGCAGAATTCTATTTCGATTGTTAATTCTTCAATCCTTTTCACCAGCGCCTTTCTGGCAAAAAATTCATCATCAGCAACAATTATCCGCATTTCTCTACCCTCTCTTTTCCTGTGAAACATCCATACTCTTCACCCGCAGATACACTCGGGTATATTCTCCCAAACAGCTTTCCAACCAGATACCACAAGGTTCCCCATAATAATTTTTAATTCTGGCATTTACATTGCGAAGTCCAATCCCTGCTGCTGCCTCGAATCCGGCTTCTCTTTCAAGAGCTTCGTTTATAGCCTGAACTTTTTCTTCTTCCATGCCCACGCCATTGTCCTCCACAATAAGAATAATGGTTTCCTCTGCTTCCCGGTATCCTCGAATTCTCAAAATGTCCTTCTTCTTTTTCTCGGTAAATCCATATTTGTAAGAATTTTCCACAATAGGCTGCAAAATAAACTTCAATACCTTGCAGTCAAATAATTCTTCCTCCATAGAAATTTCCACAGAAAAACGCTCCGGAAAACGAATTTTCTGAATGCACATATAATTTTCTGTCTGCGTAATTTCTTCTCGTATGGAAACAATTTCTCTTCCGTCAATGTTATACCGGAACATATCGGATAGTCCAGAAGCAATTTCCGGTATATAGTCCACATCCTGCAATTGGGCTATGGAACTGATTGTATTCAGCGCATTATAAAGAAAATGGGGATTTATCTGAAACTGCAGCATTTTCAACTCTGCCTGTTTCTGATTTAATTTATAAATATAGTCTTTAATAATATTGTCATTAATCCTCTTGGCCATGGCATTATAACTTTCAATCATCTGCTGAATTTCTTCCGTTCCCTCCACTTGTTCCCGAGAAAAAAAAGCAATCTCCTGCCCTTCCTCAGAAATATCTGCCACATTCCCCATAAAGTCAGATAGTTCCTTTACGGGGTGACTAACCCATTTTGCCAAAGCATAACTGCCTGCTGCAGTAATCAATACAACTCCGATTAATACTACCAACAGCACAGACATATTATCTAAAATCTGTAAAACCAGCCCCCATACCGGAAGATACTGCACCAAATACCATCCCGTATCTTCATGTTTTACTGCTGAAGCCACACATTGTTTCCCATGCAGCTTTAACAAACCTTGCTTTTCCTGCGTTTGTACCAAAATTTTACTTTTCTGTGTCAGTTCTTCCATAGTTTCTGTCTGAGAAAGTTCTCCTTTTTGAGAGTCAAATAAAAGCTCTCCCTCTCCTAAAATGAAAAATTCAAAGCTCTGGTTCATTTTTGCAGAGCGATACCACTGATTTGACAGCTTATCAAAATCCAAATCCAAATATATCGTCGCTATAGGTTCCTCATCTACAATATTCCACATAGGATGAATAACCGACACTACTTTATGCTCTACTAAACTAATTGTTTCCTTATGCACAGGACTAAAATAACCTGGTGTATCTTTTTCCCACTGAACATCTTTTATCAGATAACCCATTCTCTCGATATAATCATCTTCTATTTCTTCTACACTTTTATAAATTCTGCCATCCTGCGTTACAATTACAGCACGCAACACATCATTCTCCATATCCACCAGCAGTTTCAGATACTCTTCTAAGTTATTTTCTATAGCTTTCTGACTTTCCGCATCAATATCACTGTCATCACTACACAGAAGATTGCGGATTTTATCATCTGAAAAATGTAAATAAAGAAAAGACTCCGTACTATTTAGAGTGCTGTCCAAATTTATGGTAAGCTGCTCGTTGTATTCCTCCATGTGTTCAATTTCTGTCTGCAGTTCTTCCTGATAGCTCCGAAGAAAAAACAAGAGAAACGCCAAAAGTGAAACAGCAAACAGAGCTCCGAAACCATACATCATAGTCTGTTGTAAAGACTTCTTTTGCCATCTGCTCTTCATTGTTTTCTCTCCTTTGCTTCCAGATACACATCCTTATACTTTTGTAAACTTTTCGTATATTTATCCAGATATGCATCTATCTCTTTTGCACTTGCATCCGGCATCAGCTCCAAAATATCCTTATCCCTGATAACACTGGTCTGCAAAGGCAGCCAGGATGCGTCCATGACCGCTCTGTCTTCCCGTAAAAGTTCATGAACTTTAGGCGCATACTCTGCCCGATCTCTATTCCCTTCCATACTGCTAAGAGAACACTCTGCATCCAGATAAATCTGCAAATTTTCCGGCTGCATTAAAAATTCCACAAACCTCTCCGCCTCTTCCGGATACTTACAGTCTTTGGAAATCCCCACACTGCTGTCTATCCACATGGTCACAAGCTGCTCACTGCCGTTATCCACAGGAAAAGGAATAAGTTCCACGTTCATCTGTGGATTTCTCTCCATAATACTCCCATAAGCCCAGCTTCCCTGCATAAACATAAAGCTTTCTCCCGATGCAAATTTTGTCATAGCCTCATCATAATTCAGATTGCTGCACTCCTCCGTGGTATACTGATGTAATTCTATAAGCTTTTCCAGAGAACCTCTGCTGGTGGAATCCTCTGTAAAAGAAGTCTTACCTGTAGCCACCTCCGTCCAGAAACTTTCAAAATTCCCCCTGTACGCACCTTCTATACTCTCCCAGTTCTGATGCACCGTCCAACTTTCCTTATCTGCAAAAAGAAACGGCACTTTCCCCCGCTTCTGTATTTCACGAGACACCTGACATAATTCTTCATAGGTTTTCGGAATTGTAAGTCCCTCTTCCAAAAACAAATCTTTGTTTATATAAATCCCTTCAAAACTCATAGCCAGAGGCATCTGATAAATATGAGAATTATAGCGAAGATATGGCAGATATTCGTCCTTAATACGCTCGACACACTCCATGTTATCCAAGGGGCGAAGACAACCTCCCATAACATATTCAAAAGTTTCCACACTCTGCAGTCCACCCAGTTCTACAACATCCGGAAAATCACCTTCAACAGCCGAAATCCTCAAAGATGCATCTGCATTAGTATTCATATTCTGATACACTTCTATCTCATCCTGAGATGCATTAAATTTCTCAATAATTTCTTCTAAAACCGCATAAACTTCACGTTTCCTATTATAAAATTCCAGACGGATCTTCTCACTTTTCTGTTCAGTTTTCTCCTTTTGACCGGAGGGAAACAAAAACAGAACAGCAATAAGACATATTCCCCCTAAAATATAAACAAATGCTCTTTTCATTGATTGACGTTTACTCTTTCTCTTAAAATTATTATACTAAACAATGTAAATTCATTGTACCACAATAGTTTCTCATGAAAAAGACACATCCGCCTAAATTTATATCCTTTTCTCTATTCGCTTAAACAGTCTTGCCTTCAAATTGAAACATCCGCTTTTTACAGCGGAAATATGAAACTCAGGAAATCTGCATATTGTATTCTTAAATTGCATATGCTATAATGCCAGTAGGCAAAACGATATGAGAGTTATCTTTCATTAGCAACAAAAAAGCCGGAGGTGTGCGAGACCTTCGGCTTTTTCTATTCCTAATTTTGGCAATGGGAAGGCTTAACCCCATAGGCTAGCTGCCAGCTATTTGTCTCCGTCTAACCATTTGCTGATGAGATGGCAAACCACACCAGCCGTAACAGAAACAACAAACGATATGAGTATATCTTCCACAAGCAACACCCCCTTTCTATGCCTTTATAGAGGGTGGCAACATTATCAGTATAGCTTAATTTATTTTATCCGGCAATCACTTTTTGTTTCTCAATTTTCTTAAACAGCCTTGCCAACACAATAACCGCTGCTGCTGCCAATACAACCTCTGCCACAAACTGTGCATAAGCCAGTCCGTACAAAGGAAATAAATAATTTAAAAGATACAGCGCCGGTATTTCCAGAATAATCTTTCTCATAATCGCAAAAATAAGAGCTTCTCTCCCCATTCCCACTGCTTGGAACACGCCTACTGCCATAAAATCCATACATAAAAACGGCAATCCCAGACAAAATCCTCTTAAAAATTTTGTTCCGTAAGAAATAATGGCTTCATTTGACATAAACATTTCTGTCAGCTGTGCCGAGCTTAAATAATAAAAAGCTGCCACAACAGTAATAAATCCCAGACTTGCTCTTGCGGCAAACATCAGTGTTCCTTTCATTCTCTTATGATTGCCGCTGGAATAAGAATAACTGATTAAAGGCATAATTCCCTGAGAAATTCCCATGGCAATGTTCATAGGAACCATATTGATTTTCTGGGTAATCCCCATTGCCGCAACTGCATCTGCACCAAAAGAAGATGTAAAATTATTCAAAATCGTCATTCCCGTAACGTTTAAGAGATTTTGAATTGAAGCGGGAATTCCCACCGCACAAATCCCATAAATAATATTTCTGTCCAAAGAAAGACGTTTTGGATTTACACACACAAAGGTGCTTTTTCTCTTTTTATAAAGCAACACAAAGAAATACAGGCAGGCAACACAGTTAGATAAAAAGGTGGCAAGTCCTGCTCCTTCCGCTCCCATATCCAACCCCCACGGAAGTATAAAAACAGGGTCCAAAATAATATTCAAAAAGCAGCCGCTCATTGTTCCGATACTGGCATGCAGCGCAGAACCCTCTGCTCTTACCATATATGCCATAACAACATTTAAAATAGCAGGCACTGCTCCGTAAATAGAGGTCCATTTCAAATATTCTCCTGTGGCAGCCATGGTCTCTGCATTTGCTCCCAGCATACGAAGCAGCGGTGCATTAAAAACAAAACATGCCAATGCAAATAGCGCACCGGATATAATTGCACAATAAAAGCCCAGTGCAGAGCTTTTATAAACCGTATCATAATCTTTTCTTCCCAGAGCACGGCTCATCATACTAGAGCTTCCCACTCCGAAAAGATTATTCACCGCATTAAATGCCAGAAGCACCGGAGCTGCCAAGGTAACTGCCGCATTCTGAATTGGGTCATTGCACATTCCTACAAAATAGGTATCCGCCAGATTATAAAGCACCATAACAAGCGAGCTGAGAATTGTGGGTATTGCCAGCTTTGCAACTGCCTTTGGAATTGGTGTCTGTTCAAACAAAATGATTTTATCTGTATTTTCCGACAATGAATTTTCCTCCATTCCTAATTAAATTTTCGCATAATAAGGGCTGCTCATTAAGCAGCAACTCCATGTACGCCTAATGTGGCAGCCCTTGTAATTATTCTATCTAAAAATCATTTTCTTAGCAATACTGACGCACAATTTCCTGCATCTTTTCAAACTGTTGTTCCATTTCATCAACCAGACGGAACTGTGTACGGGCACGAACCAGATTATGCTCCGGATAAGCTGTCTTAAAGTAAGTATCTCCTTCCAGATAATCTGTCAGGAAACGCATACCACATTCCAAAGTCATTAAGCGTGCTCCCCATGGAAGACTTTCGATTTCCTCAGGTGTAAGCACACCATCTGTACCTTCCAGATAACCTTTCACATACATTTCATATAAGGAAATATCGAAGTGCATTAAATCCAGATTTCTTTCATCCTCTTCTGCGGTAGCTGCGCCAAAACGGATAGAGTCACCAAAATCATTGGCAGCCAAGCCCGGCATAATAGTATCTAAATCAATAATGCACAGTCCTTTTCCGGTATCCGCATCAAATAAAATATTGTTTAATTTCGTATCATTATGTGTTACTCGTAAAGGAAGTTTTCCTTCTTCCTGCTGTTTTACCAGAACGCCGCAATCTGCTTCTCTTTCCAAAGCAAACTTAACCTCAGGGCGGCAGGTAATGGCTCTGTTTTTAATATCACGCTTTACAGCACGCTGGAAATTTGCAAAACGTTTTACCGTATTATGGAAATCAGGAATGGTCTCTTTTAAGCTGGATGCCGGATAATTACCAAGCTGCTTTAAGAAATGTCCGAAACTGTTTCCTGACTGATAAAACTGCTCCGGTTCTTCCACCAACTGATAGCATACAGAATTCGGAATGTAATGATAACATCTCCAAGGCTGTCCTTCACTGTCTTCAAAATAAGTGCATCCGGCTTTTGTCTTAATACAAGATAAAGTTTCTCTGTCCGGATCTCCGCCTTCTTCTCGAATAACGTTACGAAGGTATTCTGTTACACCGAAAATATTTTCCATAACCCCTGCCGGATCTTTAAATACGTTATTATTTACTCGCTGAAGAATATATGCAAACTCATCTCCTGCATCCGTAGGCATATAAACAGCATAAGTTTCATTGATATGTCCCTGTCCAAAAGGTTTCACATAGCTGCATTGATTACCAAATCCGAAAGCATATAAGGCATCTTCCAGATTTCTGTTTGTAACGCCGTCAATTTTTCTTCTGGTAGAAAATACCACTTCGCCGGCCTCCACTTTACGTTTTACATCAATATTACAATTTGCTTTCACAACACTTCCCAGTCCGATATGTGCTCCCTTTGCAACATGAGAGTCATGGTCTACAACCGCACCGCTGTTTACAAGAACACCATGCTCAATGACTGTATGTGTATTAACAACTGCACGCTGCATAATAAAACTTCCGTTGCCAATTTCCGCACTTGGGCTTACTACTGCTGACGGATGAATAATTGCCGGCACTTTATATCCTGCTTCCATGAGCTTTTCTGTCCAATAAAGGCGCATTCCGTTATCTCCGAGAGCTGCTACCGCTGTATCATATTCTCCTAGAAATGCCTGATAATCACAGCATTTTCCAATGACATCTTCTCCTTTAGCTGCATCATCCAAAAATACTACTTTTGCATATCCAATCAGTCTGGCTGTTTCCTGTATCATCTGACCAAAACCGCCCGCACCTAAAATCAATAAACTTTTCATTTGTCTTTGTATGAAGCCTATAAGCTTCTACTTCTCCTTTCACAAATATCGTTTTCATTGTCTCCTATTTTATCATACATAGTAAAAAAAGAACACCTTTTTGAACTTTTCTGGCAAAAAAGTGCTCTTTTCGCTTTAACCATACAATTATTTTGTATAGTTGTATATTATTCTATTCACTTTTTACAAGGTTTCCATGAAAAAGTCTAAATAACATACGTGCCTTTTCCACGCATTTTGTAATTTGCTCCTGTTTTTCTTCCTGTGAAATATCCTCCGGAAATCCCAAATTCAAAATCTCCATGTAGGCACTTAAAAAATCATTCCAGCGAGTCCTTTTCACATCTAAAACACCTCTAATTCCTGCTGCCGCCGAAATATAACGGGCATCGCATTTTTGTGCCCATATTCTATAATCTATACGTACTAAACTAAAAGAGTCCACCGCTATTGCATATCCTTCCAGAACCCGCTCCTGTCCCTCTTTCAAATCTCTAAGTTCTCTTGCATGATTTCCTATAAATGCAGCTACACCTGCTATACTTTCTTCACTTACAGAAGAGCAAAAAAGTCCCTGAACAAATTCTCTTAGACTTTCTCTGCTGCTTATATCAGTCTTTTCCGCACGATAGCGCATAATAGTCTCAGAAGCATATATAATCGGAAACTTCGATTTTCTCATAAAATCCTGTTCCAATATCCGGTCTCTTAGCGCTTTACTTAACAGCTCCCCTTTTCCCTCACAGAGCTTGGAAAAGTTATTATCTCTTATCTCTGTCATTCCTATCCTCCACTGATTAAATCTGCATCTCCTCTTCAAAATCTCCTCTCATTTCGCAGAATTCCTCTGTATCAAAGAAATCCTTTAATGAAATCTCAAATCCCTCGCAAATTTTATGAATAGTAAATATTCCCGGATTTTTCGTTGAACCATTTACAATGTGCAGCAACGTAGTAAGGGGAACTGCTGATTTATAGGATAGCGCATAATAAGTTATTCCTTGTTCCTTACACAGATTATTAATACGATCTGCTAATATCTTTCGTGAACGAATCATAAATAGTACCTCCATTTTTGGTACTATCAGTGTACTACTT
This sequence comes from uncultured Blautia sp., assembly GCA_900539145.1. Taxonomy (GTDB): domain Bacteria; phylum Bacillota; class Clostridia; order Lachnospirales; family Lachnospiraceae; genus Blautia. Next base: position 2,026 of record UQAX01000032.1, on the reverse strand, counting down.
ATTATTTTCCAATTACTACCATATATAACACTAGTGCCTTATTTGATAGTACACTTTCCATCTCTATTCTACTGTAACACTCTTTGCAAGATTTCTTGGCTTATCAACATCCAAGCCCTTAGCAACTGAAATATAATATGCCAGCAACTGCAGTGGAACAACAGCCAGACTGGTAGTAAAAACATCCTGTGTCTTAGGCACATACACAGTAAAATCTGCAATATCTTCTATGGAATAATTCCCATAAGAAGTCAGCCCTAAGACACATGCTCCACGACTTCGCACTTCTACTAAATTGCTGACCTCTTTCTCAAATAAATCCGGTTGTGTTGCTGCACCAACTACCAGAACGCCCTCTTCAATAAGAGAAATCGTGCCATGCTTTAATTCCCCCGCCGCATAAGCTTCTGAGTGAATATAAGATATTTCTTTTAGCTTCAAAGAACCTTCTAAAGAAATGGCATAGTCCAGACCTCTACCAATAAAGAACACATCCTTTGTATGTGAATACTTATTGGCAAGCCATTGTATTCTTTCTTTTTCATCTAAAATCTTTTGAATTTTCTCAGGAAGTCTTCCCAATTCATGAATATATTCTCTATACTCTTTATCCTTAATTGTCCCCCTTACTTTTCCAAAAAGTAATCCAATGAGATACACGGCTGCCAACTGCGTACTGTACGCTTTTGTAGTAGCTACGGAAATTTCCGGTCCTGCCCATGTATAAAAAACACTATCTGCTTCTCGCGCAATAGAGCTGCCTACTACATTTACAATTCCCAGAACTTTATAACCTCTTTTCTTAGACTCTCTTAAAGCTGCCAGCGAATCTGCCGTTTCCCCCGACTGACTCACGACAATCACCAATGTGTCCTTCGCCATAAGGGGATTCCTGTAGCGAAACTCCGATGCCAAATCCACATCTACCGGTATTTTTGCCAGCTTTTCCAGCACATATTTTGCACATACACACACATGATATGCAGAGCCACAAGCTACCATCTGAATACGACTGACTTTCTTAATATCCTCATCTGTCATTTCCAATTCATCAATTACAATTTTTCCATTCTTAATTCTGGGACTGATAGTATCTGCTACTGCTTTCGGCTGCTCATAGATTTCCTTCAGCATAAAATGCTCAAAGCCCTCTTTTTCCGCCGCCTTTGCATCCCACTCCACGGTTTTGAACTCTTTTTGCAATTCTTCCTGATCAATATCATAAAAACGTATACCATCTGCCTTAATTTCGGCAATTTCTCTGTCATCAATGTAGCATACGGTCTTTGTATACTTCAAAATCGCAGGGACATCAGATGCAATGAGATTTCCCTGAGGAGATTTCCCAACGATTAAAGGACTATCCTTTCTCACAGCATACATAACTCCCGGATTTTCCTGAAAAAGAATTCCCAACGCATAGGAACCTCTCACTCTTCCTAATACCTTTGTAATTGCCTCCAAGCAATTCCCTTTATAATAATAATCCAAAAGATGAGCAATTACTTCTGTATCTGTTTGTGACACAAATTCATAACCCTTTTTCTGCAAATATTCCTTTATTTCCTTATAATTTTCAATAATCCCATTATGTACCACCGCGATTTTTTTATCCTTTGATACATGAGGGTGTGCATTAATCACTGATGGTTCACCATGCGTAGCCCATCGGGTATGACCAATTCCACAATACCCTTTTACCGCTTTTCCATTATCTGTCATCTCACGAAGCGCCTGTAAACGACCTTTCGCCTTGATGATTTCAATTTCTTTTTTGTCGCGGCTATTATCCAGCACTGCAATACCCGCAGAATCATATCCTCGATACTCCAGCTTGGAAAGCCCCTCTATCAAAATAGATGCCGCATTTTCTTTTCCCACATATCCCACAATTCCACACATATTTTATACCTCCTATTTGTACAATCGTTTTATTTTTTTGTATTTTCGTCTAATTATAGCAGATTTCTTGTAAGCGCAAAATAATTCGACGGATTGTGTTGCCCTAAAAATGAATCCATAATAA
>UQAX01000031.1 GCA_900539145.1 uncultured Blautia sp. | reverse complement strand
CTGCCTTTCGGCATCTCTGCTCTTTTGCGACAGCCATACTAGATTATCACATCTGCATCTTTCTGTCAAGAACTTTTTTAAACTTTTTTCAATGTCGCTTGCAGCAACTTTTGTATATTAACATACTCACCACTGCTTGTCAACACTTTTTTGTAACTATTTGTTACAGCGGAGAAAGAGGGATTTGAACCCTCGCACGGCGTAAACCGTCTATACCCTTAGCAGGGGCACCTCTTCAGCCACTTGAGTATTTCTCCAACGCCTGAATAAATCATTTATTCAATTGTCTGCTCTGTATGAGCAAAATTGATTATATCTTATTTTACTTACATTTGTCAATGCCTTTTTTTAAATTTTATTTTTTTCTGTATTTCTTTAAAAGCTGCACCAAATATTTTACCTGATGCAGCTTCTTTTTACCTATGCTTTTTTACTTATATTCCTTTAAAGCCAAAAATAAATCGAATTGGTTCTTCTGTATTTAACAGATATTCTTTGTGTGTCTTTGCTCCCCAACTGTCATCTCCGCCAACACCCATCTGCTGCTTGGAAACACGTACTACTGTATAGTGTATCTGGGGAAGTTCAAAATCATGTCTGGCATTTTCCATTTCATGCGGAGTATAAGGAAGCGCAGAAAATTCTACTTTATTACCTGTAAACAGCATACCTCTTCCTTTACTATCCGTAACAGATGCCCAGCGTACTCCTGTTTTATTGCCACATTCCTGTGGATTTAAGTATTTTGCCATATTATCTTTCACTTTATTGTTATAAATACCGAGCTTTGCACCTCTGCATCTGTCTGCATAAGTTTCTTCATAACCCATTCCATACCATGAAACATTTTCATAGTCTGCATCAAATTTAAAGATTACGCCAAACTCAGGCATATCCTTCAGCTCTTTTACAGGTTCATAATACAACTCTGTCTCAATATAACCATCGCCATACACTTTATAAGAAAGGTTACAATATGCCTCCGGTGTAGTAGGTAAATAGTAAGTATATGTGATTTTTGCATATTCCTCTGTAATTTCAAGTTCGGGGTTCATACTATCCGGATAATTTTCGTCCGATGGTTTTTTATGTGAAAGATACATACTTGCAATCTTCCATTGAGCATAACGCATAGGCATTAAGTTTCCTTCGTCATTGTCCGTAGGTGTTCTCCAGAAGTTTGGCTTTGGAATTGCTTTTATCATCTCCACTCCGCCATAACGATAGGATACTAAGCCGCCGTTTAAGTAAGAAAACATCACCTCAAAGTTTTCGCCTTTTACGCCAAAATTGTGGTCACTGTTAATAACCTCAAATTCGCCCTTATGTTCTTCTCTTTCTTTCGCAACTTCATAAATATACTGTCCAAAAGCTACTTCATGACCTCTCTTTGCCCATAAAGTATCTTCTTTTAGCAAGAAGGATACTGTAATCGTATATTCTCCCTGCAATGTCTGCACAGGAATTGGAAGCTTATATTCTTCTTTTGAAAGAGGCTCTACATTTGTTTCAAGAACTGCTTGTTTTATCAGTTTTCCGTCTTTTTGTAAAGCTACTGTGCAATCAAAGGTATTGGTATTCGCAAAAAGATTTTTGTTGATAACTGTTACCTTATCTTTTTCTACCTCTGCCGTTATATTCTGATAATTAAATTTTACCTCCTGCATTTTTGGAGAAGGATTTCTGTCTTTTCCATATACAATTCCGTTTCCACTGAAATTATAATCGCAAGGATGATCTCCAAAATCACCTCCGTAAGCCTGATAAATCTTTCCATAGCGGTCTTTTTTATCAATAGACTGGTCAATATAGTCCCAGATAAATCCACCCTGATATAATGGCTCTGTATCAGTCAAATCCGTATATTTGTGCATTGCACCGCAGGAATTTCCCATAGCATGTGTATATTCACAACAGATAAATGGCTTTGTTCGGTCTTTTTCCAAGAACTTTTTAATATTTTCTACGCTTGTATACATTTGACTTTCCATATCACTGGTGTCATTATAACGCCTGTCATGGAATACGCCTTCATAATGTACCAGTCTGGTAGGGTCTTCCTTTTTATAAAATCTGGACATTTCATAAATATCTTTACCGCCATAAGACTCATTTCCGCAGGACCAGATTAGAATAGACGGATGATTTTTATCTCTCTGATACATGGAATTTACTCTGTCCAGCATCATTGCAAGCCATTTGGGATTGTCCATAGGTACAACCCCTGATTTGTCCCCTGCATATACGGCAGGAGCATCCCATGAGCCGTGGGACTCCAGATTATTTTCTGCAATCATATACAAACCATATTCATCACAGAGTTCATAAATCATAGTTTCATCCGGATAATGGCTGGTGCGGATTGCATTAATATTATTCTGTTTCATGGTCATAATATCTTTGATTACATCTTCTTTTTTTACATGACGGCCTGTCGCAGAACAAAATTCATGACGATTAACACCTTTAAACACAATACGTTTTCCGTTTAAGGTCATGAGATTATCTTTCATCTCAAATCTGCGAAATCCTACTTTTTGAGGAACTACTTCTACAACCTCTCCGTTCTCATTCATTACTTCCAGTAATAAATCATAGAGATTTGGCGTTTCTGCACTCCAAAGCTTTGGATTTTCTGTTTTTATTACAAAAGTGCTGTCTTCTTCTAATAAATTCTCCTGGCAACAAACAATTTCTTCTTGATGAGATAAAGTAATGCGAACTTTTCCTGCTGCTGAAGCTTTTACTTTTATTTCCAAATCTGCTTTTGTAAAAGTATCATCCAGATAAGTTCTCACTCTTAAATCTGCAACATGAACCTCCGGAATAGTATACAGGTATACATCTCGATATAATCCTGAAAACCGGAAGAAATCCTGATCTTCACACCAACTGCTGCTTGTCCACTTAAATACCTGTGCTGCCAGCTTATTTTTTCCATCTTTGATGTAAGGAGTTAATTCAAATTCAGAGGGTGTAAAGCTGTCTTCACTATATCCTACAAATTCCCCGTTTAACCAAACTGCCAATCCGCTTTCTGCTCCGTGAAAGGATATAAAAATTCTTTTTCCTTTCATATTTTCCGGAACTTCAAAGTATTTTACATAGCTTGCCACAGGATTAAATTCTTCCGGAATTTGTCCCGGCACAATATGTTCTTTTCCTTCCCACGGATACTGCACATTGGCATACTGCGGCACATCATATCCTTCCATCTGAATATGAGCAGGCACACGGATATCATCCCATGCTTTACAGCAATATTCCTCTTTTTCAAATCCCTGTATGGCGCTTCTGTAATTTTTTGCATAATGGAATTTCCAAAGTCCGTTTAAACTGTATTTAAAATCATCCTCTTCCAGTTCCATAGCTTCTAAAGATTGATAGTATCTATGGCTGGAATGTGCATCTAAACGATTGTCTCTGAAATATTCAGGATTTTTCACCTGATTATAATCAAACGTCTTCATTTCGTATCTCCTTTTCTCTTGCTGATATGTCTCTATTTTACCATTGATATTTCTCCTATTGTATGATATGTTTAGCTAAATAATATAACATTTCGAAACAGGTGATAAAAATGCCCATTTACTTCAGAGACACTCCCTTAAATGAACCATTTACCTTTAATTCCATTGGAAATCATTGGACACAGGAAGCTACCATTCGTCCAAAGGGATATCCTCTCTATCATTATTTGCAAACGGAAAAGGGCTTGGGAAATATTTCCATTCAGGGAAGACATTATACCTTAAAGGAGGGAGAAGGATTTCTCATTGCTCCATATATTAACCATTCCTATTATGGCGAAACAGATGTGTGGAATACCTGCTTTTTTACCTTTGCAGGAACGCTGGAAAGCAATATCGGAAAAATCCTCGGTGGCAAACCGGTTATTTTTACTTCGAAAGAGCAGGGAAAACAAATTGCACAGATTATAAAAAACACCATTAAAAAATATGAGCATCCTCCTTTAGATGCCAAAGCATTGTCCGTTGACTGTTATCGTCTTCTTATGTTTTTTGCCGATGGTGTTTCCACGGAAAATTTTATTCGTGAACCGCTCTACCAAAGATATGTTGCTCCTGTTTTAAAGGAAATCGAAAGCAATTATGCAGAGGAGCTCACCATTCAGGAGCTGAGCAATATGGTTTATATCACGCCGCAATATCTCACCCGTCTGTTTCAGCGTTTTCTGGGCTGTTCTGCTTACGAATATCTCACCACATGGCGCATGAATAAAGCGAAAGAATTTCTTCTCACCTTTCCCCATGCAGAGGTACAGGAAATTGCCAGAAAAAGCGGTTTTACAGACTCCAGCCACTTCATTGCCATGTTTAAGAAAACGACGGGAATGACACCCTTGGAGTTTCGGAAATTAAATTAAAAGGAACTGCCACATTCGACAGTTCCTTTTTATTCGTTTTCCTTTATTACTTTTTCAATTCGTGCTTTTACCTCTGCGGCAATCTCCACTGTTTTCATGTCCTTATATTCTTCGTAAAGCATCGGCTTTAAAATATGCACCTGAACGGTAACTCTCTCAATCGACTTTGTATCAAAGGATTTATAAGAGTCGATAAGCGCTATCGGAACAATGGGACATTTTGCCTTTGTGGCGCTTTTAAAGCTTCCACCTTTAAAATCATGAACATTGTTTGGATCCTTTGTCCTTGTACCTTCCGGAAAAATCAGATAATTTCTGCCTTCCTTTACTTCCTTTGCCACCTGAAGGATGACCTGCATGGATTGTCTTACATCATCTCTGTCAATGGCATAAGCCTTCATACACGCAAAGACCTGTTTCAGAAACGGAATATTCTGTACTTCCTTTTTCATAACTACGGAAAATGGTCTCGGACATGCATGCATAATTGCAAGTACATCAAACAGTCCCTGATGATTAGGAAAAAACATAAAACCGTCTTCTTTTGGGATATTTTCCTGTCCATGTACATCAATGGTGATACGTCCGCCTTTAATTGCCCGACTGTCAATAAAACGCAGCATTTTATAACGTTCTTCCTCTGTGTACTTCTCTACGTGCCGTGCGTAATAACACAGTTTAAACCACATAACCGGTACTAAGAGAATATTATATGCTACCATCAAAATTATTCTTTTCACTGTTCTCTCCGCTATTTTACTATTTCCTCAAATTTATTTTGCAGGCTGTTCTCATATTTTGGATTTTTTCTGATAAAAGTCTGGTATGCTTTATCATATTCCTGATAAACATCGCCCTTCATAAATTCGCTGTATTCTTTTCTGGAGTTTTCACTCATTTTCTCGTTTACATCTTTTGCAGGTACAACATAGTATTTTTTATCCTTCTTCTTCACATAATAGAAGGACATCGCCGGTACTTCCAAAGTCTCCTTCTGTTTTTTTACCTTGTAGTCATACCACACATACACCAATTCGTATTTATCGAATTTTCCTAAAGATTTTGATTTTCTAAACTCTACTTTATCTGCTTCGTGTGCCTTAAAATAATCCATATTATAGTCGATTTCCTTCTGAATCTCCTTGGCACACTTTTTATCCGGATTAACACCAAAAGCCTTTTTCACAGCTTCCTCATCCTGATTTTGATAAGCGCTGATTAAGGATTTTACCACTGCTTCCGGGCTTTTGTGGCTGATTTTGGTGCCACACCCGCCCAGCAACAGGATAGAAATCATAATCATACAAATTATAATCCCTTTTTTATTCTTCATGCTCCCCATATCTCCTACTCGGCGAGGTCTTCTGTCTCTGTATTCTCAGAAATTTCTTCCTCTTTCTCTCTTACCTTTGCAATACTTGCAACCGTAATGTCGTCCTTTAAGTCCATGAGTTTTACACCGGAGGTAATTCTTCCTAAAATGGAAATTCCTTCACATTCCAGACGAATGATAATTCCCTCTGTTGTAATCATCATAATTTCATTTTCGCTGTTTACTGCTTTTACACCGATTACATTACCTGTTTTTTCTGTAATCTTATAGCATTTTACACCTTTTCCTCCTCTGTTTTGGCGTGTAAATTCACTGATGGATGTTCTCTTTCCAAGTCCCTTCTCAGATACAATCAACAGATAATCGCCCTGACAGGTAAGCTGCATGCCGATAACCTCATCCTCTTCCAGAAGATTGATGCCTCTTACTCCCATAGAAACTCTACCGGTGCTTCTTACGTCAGTCTCATTAAAACGAATACACTGTCCGAATTTTGTAACCAGAATAATATCTTTCTTGTTATCTGTAAATTTAACCTCAATCAGCTCATCATCTTCCCTTAAAGCAATGGCTGCAAGACCTGTTTTTCTCACGTTTTCATAGTCTTCAATCGGTGTCTTTTTCACCAGACCGTTCTTTGTTGCCATGAACAGATAATTGCCCTTTTTAAACTCATTGATTGGAATTACGGCTGTAATCTTTTCTTCCGGCTGAAGCTGAAGCAGATTGATAATGGCTGTTCCCCTTGCTGTACGGCTTGCCTCCGGAATTTCATAAGCCTTAATTCTGTATACACGACCTGCACTGGTAAAGAACATGAGGTAGTGGTGGGTTGTTGTCATTAAAAGTTCCTCGATGTAATCGTCATCAATGGTAGACATACCCTTAATTCCTTTTCCGCCACGGTTCTGGCTGCGGAAGTTATCTACGGTCATTCTCTTTATGTAACCCAGCTTTGTCATGGCAATGACTGTATTTTCCTTCGGAATTAAATCTTCCATGGAAATATCAAATTCATCATATCCAATGGCTGTTCTTCTGTCATCTCCGTATTTCTCCGCAATCGCCAGAATTTCCTGTCTGATAACACGAAGAAGCAGGTTTCTGTCTGAAAGAATTGCTTTTAATTCTCTGATTTTGATTTCCAGCTCCTGAAATTCTTTTTCCAGACGTTCTCTCTCCATTCCGGTAAGCTGATACAGACGCATGTTTACAATTTCCTGAGCCTGTACTTCTGAGAAGCCAAATGTCTCCATCAAGGTTTCCTTAGCTTCCTGTCTTGTCTTTGAACTTCTGATAATTTTAATAATCTGGTCAATTACATCTAATGCTTTTAACAAGCCTGATACAATGTGCGCTCTGGCTTCTGCTTTATTTAAGTCATACTGTGTCCTTCTTGTCACAACCTCTTCCTGATGCGCCAGATAATGCTCCAACATTTCCAGAAGACTCATAACCTTTGGTGTGTTGCCCACAAGCGCCAGCATAATTACGCCAAAAGTATCCTGCATCTGTGTATGCTTATATAAACGGTTTAAAATAACGTTTGCATTTGCATCACGTCTTAAAGTAATACAAATACGCATACCTTCCCTGTTGGAATGGTCACTGATATCTGTAATTCCATCAATTTTCTTATCTCTTACCAATTCGGCAATCTTTTCAATAAGTCTTGCTTTATTTACCATATACGGCAGCTCGGTAACAATAATCTGACTCTTTCCGTTTGGAAGTGTCTCAATATCTGTCACTGCACGCACTCTGATTTTACCACGTCCTGTACGGTATGCTTCCTCAATTCCCCTTGTTCCTAAAATGGTTGCTCCTGTAGGGAAATCAGGGCCTTTTACAATGGACAGCAGTTCATCAATGGTAGTTTCTCTCTGCTCCTCAATCTGGTTATCAATAATTTTAACAACTGCATTGATAATTTCTCTCAGATTATGAGGTGGAATATTGGTTGCCATACCAACGGCAATACCGGAAGTTCCGTTTACCAGAAGGTTTGGGTATCTGGATGGAAGAACCGTAGGCTCTTTTTCCGTTCCGTCAAAGTTCGGTGCGAAATCAATGGTATTTTTATTGATGTCCGCCAGCATTTCCATGGAAATTTTACTTAAACGTGCCTCTGTGTAACGCATGGCAGCAGCGCCGTCTCCATCCACAGAACCGAAGTTTCCGTGACCGTCTACCAACGGATAGCGGGTAGACCAGTCCTGTGCCATATTTACTAACGCACCATAAATAGAGCTGTCACCGTGAGGATGATATTTACCCATGGTATCACCTACGATACGGGCACATTTTCTATGAGGCTTATCCGGCCCGTTGTTCAGCTCAATCATGGAGTAAAGAATTCTTCTTTGAACAGGCTTTAACCCGTCTCTTACATCAGGAAGGGCTCGTGAAGCAATTACGCTCATGGCATACTCTATATAAGACTCCTCCATCTTTTTCTGTAAGTCCACTTCCTGAATTTTATCAAATACATTTTCTTCCATTTAGCTTCTCCTTATCATGCAGGGTTATTAAATATCCAGATTTTTTGCATACTTGGCATTTTCTTCAATAAATTCCCTTCTCGGCTCTACCTTGTCACCCATAAGGGTAGTAAATGTCAAATCCAGCTCGGATGTAGAGTCTTCATCCATTACCACACGCATAAGAATACGGCTTTCCGGATCCATGGTTGTCTCCCAAAGCTGGTCCGCATCCATCTCTCCCAGACCTTTGTAACGCTGAATGTTACAGCCGTCCATGCCGATTTCGGCAAGGATATCAGCCTGTTCCTGTTCTGTATACGCATAATGAATTTTCTTGTTTTTCTCAATTTTAAATAATGGCGGCTTTGCAAGATACACATAGCCCTGCTTAATCAATTCCGGCATAAAGCGATAAAGAAAGGTCAAAAGCAGTGTTGCAATATGAGCGCCGTCTACATCGGCATCTGTCATAATAATAATTTTATGATAACGAAGCTTTGAAATATCAAAATCTTCGTGAATTCCCGTTCCGAATGCAGTAATCATGGCTTTAATCTCTGCATTTGCATAAATTTTATCAAGACGTGCCTTTTCTACATTCAAAATTTTACCTCTAAGGGGCAAAATAGCCTGTGTTGCTCTGCTTCTGGCAGTCTTTGCAGAACCGCCCGCAGAGTCACCCTCTACGATATAAATTTCGCATTTGCTTGGGTCTTTATCCACGCAGTCTGCCAGCTTACCCGGCAGAGACGTTCCGTCTAAAGCAGATTTTCTTCTTGTAAGCTCTCTTGCTTTTCTTGCAGCATCTCTTGCTCTCTGGGAAAGCAGAGATTTCTCAATAATAATTTTTGCCACGGCAGGGTTCTGCTCCAAATAAATCTCAAGCTGATTGCTTACAATACCATCAACAGCGCCTCTTGCCTCGCTGTTTCCCAGCTTCTGCTTTGTCTGTCCCTCAAACTGAGGGTCTTCAATTTTAACGCTGATAATCGCTGTCAATCCTTCACGGATATCCTCTCCTGTAAGGTTCTGTTCGCTTTCCTTCAAAAGCTTGTTCTTTCTTGCATACTCATTAAAGGTCTTTGTAAGAGCATTACGAAATCCCACAATATGAGTTCCACCTTCCGGTGTTGTAATATTATTTACAAATCCATAAGTATTTTCTGTATAGGCATCATTGTGCTGCATAGCAACTTCTACCATAACACCGTCTTTATTCCCTTCAAAATAAAGGATATCATCATAAAGCGCTGTATTACTCTTATTCAAATACTGAACAAATTCTTTAATACCGCCCTCGTAGTGGAAGGTCACTTCTTTTTCTTCTTCTTCACGCTTGTCTCTTGCAACAATTTTCAGACCTTTTGTCAAAAAGGCAATTTCTCTGAAGCGATGTTTTAATGTTCCGAAATCAAAAATAGTCTCTTCAAAAATTTCCGGATCCGGTAAAAACGTAACCATCGTTCCTGTTTTCTCCGGTTCACATTCTCCTACAATCTTCAGGCTATAAACCGTTTTTCCTCTTTCGTATCTCTGTCTGTAAATCTTTCCTTCATGGAAAATTGTTACTTCAAGCCAGATAGAGAGGGCATTTACTACCGATGCACCCACACCGTGAAGACCGCCGGATACCTTATATCCTCCACCACCGAATTTACCGCCAGCATGGAGAATTGTAAATACAACTTCAACAGCCGGAATACCTGCTTTCTGGTTAATTCCAACAGGAATTCCACGTCCATTATCAATAACTGTAATTGAATTGTCTTCATTGATTGCCACATCAATGATATCACAATAGCCTGCCAAAGCTTCATCTACTGCATTATCTACGATTTCATAAACCAGATGATGAAGACCTCTTGAAGAAGTGCTGCCAATATACATACCCGGTCTTTTTCTGACTGCTTCAAGTCCCTCTAAAATTTGAATCTGGTCTGCTCCGTACTCTGTTTTAATTTCTGTACTCATGCAATTCCTCCTGTTTTCCGGTAATTCCGGTAGTTGCTCAGTTTTCTGTGTTATATGTATTATGTAAACCTTTCACTCAGGAAGGACAAAATACATCTCCATCTATTACTTTAAAAATTTTGTTGATATGAAACCTTTTATCTATAAAATCATCCAAGCCTGTACAGGTAATCATAGTCTGCACATGGCTGATGCTGTTTAAGAGATAATTCTGCCTGTTCGAGTCAAGCTCTGACAAAACATCATCTAAAAGCAGAACCGGCATATCCTTTATCACCTTCTTCACCATATAGATTTCCGAAAGCTTTAAAGACAGTGCAGCAGTTCGCTGCTGCCCCTGAGAACCGTATCTGCGAATATCAATTCCGTTGACCTTCACACTGAAATCATCTCTGTGCGGTCCTACGGAAGTCTGTTTAAAGCGACAGTCCTTTTCCCTGTTTTTGGAAAGCTCCTGATAAAAATTCTCATCGGTTACGCTAGGCTCATAAACCAGCTCTATTTTTTCACGGTTTCCGGTGATACTGCTATGTATCTCCTCCATAATGCCATTTATCTCATCAATAAACCTGCGGCGGGTTTCAATAATCTCCTTGCCATATTGTACAAACTGCTCATCCCAGATTTCCAGCGTATCTTTTAAAGACTCCTGAAAAGCAATATCCTTTAACAGCTTATTCCTCTGGTTCAGAACATGATTATAACTGGAAAGATTGGATAAATAAAGCTTATCAAGCTGACATAGCTCTAAATCCATAAACCGCCTTCTTTCTCCCGGACCGTTTTTGATAATATTCAAGTCCTCCGGAGAGAAAAACACTATATTTAAAAGACCAAACAATTCACTGGCTTTACGGATAGGGATGCCGTCAATGGCAATTCCCTTTGGCTTGCTTTTCTTTAAGTGCATATCAATTTTGCGGGATATACCGTCTTTATTGACAAACATACGGATATGCGCCTCATCCGCATCAAACTTTATCATTTCTCTATCCTTACTCCCTCTGTGGGATTTCGTGGTACTGCATAAATATGCAGCTTCCAGTATATTTGTCTTTCCTTGGGCATTATCCCCATAAAAGATATTGGTTCCCTTATCAAATTCCAGCGCCAATGAGTTGTAATTTCTGTAATTTTTAAGTTCTATTGATTCGATATACATGTATACACCTATTTTACAATTTTAATTTCTTCTCCGTGAAAAGAAATCACATCACCATCATATAATTTGCGGCCACGTCTGGTATCAACCTCTCCGTTTACCAAAACCTCGCCATCCTGAATAACATATTTGGCTTCAACACCGTCTTCCACCAAATTTGCGGCTTTCAAAGCCTGACCTAACTTTATAAATTCATCTCTAAGTTTAATAACTTCCATTTTTTCTCCTTTTATCTGCTGACAGCATTAAAGTTTACAGGCAAAATCAGATAAATATACTGCTGATTATCATCACGGATAAAGCATGGAGCTTTGGCATTCATGAGATAAATGCTGACTTCTTCATCATCAATTACCTTGAGGGCATCAATTAAAAATTTCGGATTAAAGCCAATCATAATGTCTTTTCCCTCTTTTTCAATATCAATATCCTCTTTCATAGAACCAATCTGGGAGTCAATGCGAAGCTCCATCTGTCCGTTCTGAATATTGATAATAATCGGTTTTTTATCTCCTTCTTTTACAAGAAGTGTTGCTCTGTCAATACAATCTAAAAATTCTTTTTTGTTAATTTTGACTTTTGTTTCATAATCACTGGAAAGCATCTGGTCAATCTTAAAGTATTCCCCTTCGATTAAGCGGGAAACGACTTTTGTATCATCAAATTCAAATAAAATATGATTTGCGGAAAGATAAATTTCAACCATATCTTCCAGCTCACCGGATAAAATTTTGCTGATTTCATTTAATGTTTTTCCCGGAACAACAACTTTACGGTCTTCGCAGTTTTCTTTTAATCCGATTTTTCTGATAGAAATACGGTGTCCGTCAAGAGAAATCACTCTTAACATGTTGTTTTCTATCTGGAAAAGTTCTCCTGTCATCAATTTATTATTCTCATTTACAGCAATAGAGAAAATCGTCTGACGAATAATTTCTTTTAAAGTAAACTGTGAAACCCGTATGCAATCATTTTTTTCTATTAAAGGCAAATAGGAAAAATCTTCACCTGATTTACCGGGAATATTAAATTTTGCTTTTTCACAAGTAATAGTAGCATTTAATTTTTCATCTGTTTCAATGGTAACATCATTATCCGGAAGCTTACGGACAATTTCTGAAAAGATTTTTGCATCCAAAGCAATGATACCTTTTTCAAGAACCAGTCCCTGAACACGGGTTTCGATACCTAATTCCATATCATTGGATGTAAATTTAATATCATTTGTTGAAGCATCGATTAAAATACATTCTAAAATAGGCATTGTTGTTTTGCCTGGAACGGCTTTCATGACAATACTGACACTTTTTTGAAGTTCAGATTTTGGACAAACTAATTTCATAGTGTGAATAACTTCCTTTCTGTGTGAGGTGGTTAAATAAAAATATAAAAGAATAAAAAATTCGTAGTAACCGCCGTAGGGGCTGTGAATATGTGAATAACTCATTTAACCCTAGAAAATATGGGCTTTAAGTGTATGGATAACTTTGTGGGTTAAGGTTGAAATTCAAGTGTAAGACCTGTTGATAAAAATGTGGGTTAAAAACCGCAAAAATATCAAAAAAGGTTTTCCACACGTAATTCACATCATATACACCTGTTGGTGTGGATAAAAATTATTCTATTTTGACGGATTTATTTTCTTCTTTAAAATATCAATAATTTCCTGTGTAGGAGCAGCGTTTGGACCGTTTAATTCAGCTTCGATTTTATCAATTCCGTTCATAATGGTGGTGTGGTCCCTGCCTCCTAAGACTTTGCCGATGTTTTTTAAGGTTACTTCTGTCATACTGCGGCATAAATACATGACAATCTGTCTTGGAAATACAATTTTTGCATTTCTTTTATTACCGGTTAAGTCTGAAGGCTGCAAATCAAAGTGTTCTGCAACGACTTCAATAATAAGCTCCGGTGTGATAATGCGCTTCTGATTAGGAGAAATAATATCTTTTAATACTTTTTCGGCTAAAGCCAGATTAATTTCACTTTTCTCAAGGTTGGCGTAAGCCATAATTTTATTGAGAGAACCTTCCAGCTCACGAATATTTGATTTTACGTTTTTGGCAATGTATTCAATGACCTCGTCATCAATTTTGTAACCGTCCAGTTCTTCCTTTTTACGAAGAATTGCCATTCTGGTTTCATAATCAGGAGAAGAAATATCAACAATTAAGCCCCATTCAAAACGAGAACGAAGGCGGTCTTCCAGAATTTCCATATCCTTTGGCGGTTTATCAGATGAAATAACAATCTGTTTTTTCGCTCCGTGGAGGGCATTAAAGGTATGGAAAAATTCTTCCTGTGTAGACTCTTTTCCTATAATAAACTGAATATCATCAATTAAAAGAACGTCAATGTTGCGATATTTTTCACGGAACTTGGACATAGTGGTATTATTACCGTTACGAATAGAGTCAATCAATTCGTTTGTAAAATATTCACTTGTTACATATAAAACTTTTGCACTTGGATTTTTCTGTAATACAAAATGTGCGATAGAGTGCATTAAGTGGGTTTTTCCAAGACCTACACCACCGTAGATAAACAGCGGATTGTAGGCTTCTCCCGGAGACTCCGCAACTGCCAGAGATGCGGCATGCGCCATTTTGTTGTTATTTCCCACGACAAAAGTGTCGAAAGTATAGCGTGGATTTAAGTTGGCTTTTTCAATATTTTCATTTAAGCTTACGGGCGCTGCCGCCGGAGGTTCTTTAAATTCTTCCTTAATATCCTCGGGAAGAACCAGAGAAATCTCAAAATCCTGTCCAATGGTCTCTGCAATAGAGACTTTTAAAGGGAGAAGATATTTCTTATTAATGTAATCTAATGCCATGCTCCCGTTTGTAACAATAATTGTCACAACATTTCCCTCTACTTTGTAAACCTCTAAAGGTTCAAGCCACGCATTGAAGGAAACATCAGACACATCATGTTCAATTTTAATCATATTTAAGATATCTGACCATTTTTCCTGTATTATGTGCATTTTCATTTCTCCTAAATCAGTATTCTATGCCGGTTTTAAAACACAAAAATATATGATTGACTGATTACCTCATTCAACCATAGGCAAAAAAAAGTATTATTATCTATATAATATAATAAAAAAGAAGTTTTATCAATGAAAAATTAAAAATCCGGTGTTTAAGGTAATGTTGGTATGTGGAAAACTTTTCTGTTTACATTATATATAGAAAGTACAGTGTAAAAAAAGAGAAAAAAACAGGAAAAAATGGATATGTGTGCATGTGGATAGAAGTATGTGGAAAATGAGGACAGGATTTATGGAAAACCATGTGGAAAAATAGGAATGTGAAAAATGTGTATAACGTAAAATACATAATCCACATGTCGAAAAACCCTGAAAAATAAGGATTTTTAAAAATATAAGGGGAAACAATGTGAATATTTGGTAGGAGTTATCCACATGTTATCCACATTTTGTGGATAAAGGTATAAGGAGGAAAAAAATGTGAATAACTGTGTGTATAGAAAAATAGATAAGTTTAGTTAACGGGAAATAGAGATATTTTTGTGTGGATAGATTGTAGAAGTAGTGTGGATGGTCAAAACTGCTGAAAAAACCGTTAAAAACGCAAATAAGTGCTTGACGAAACAAGGTTTTCTGAATATAATTGAAATGATGTTTTCTATCACGCATAACTAGAAGTGACATCTAAATTAAATTGTATCGGAAAGATGTCCATTAATATAAGGGAGGTGCCTTGAATATGAAAATGACATTTCAGCCTAAAAAAAGACAGCGTTCCAAAGTTCATGGATTTAGAGCTAGAATGAGCAGTGCTGGCGGAAGAAAAGTTTTAGCTGCTAGAAGAGCAAAAGGAAGAAAAAAATTATCAGCTTAAGACCGCAGACATGTGGTCTTTTCTTCTCTTTGCGGTAAAGGATAGAGTATGAAGTATTCAGAATCATTAAAGAAAAACAACGATTTTCAACTGGTTTACAAAACGGGAACATCGTATGCAAATCGTTATCTGGTTATGTATTTAAAGGAAAACCAGTTGAGTCGTAACAGAATTGGTATATCCGTAAGTAAAAAAGTCGGCAACAGTGTAGTAAGGCATCATTTGACACGTTTAATAAGAGAAAGCTACCGTTTGAACGAAGAAAAGTTTTGTTGTGGATATGATATTGTTGTAGTGGTAAGAGTGAATGGAAAAAATCAGAATTACCATTCTTTAGAGAGCGCCCTTCTTCATTTAGGAAGGCTGCACAAGGTTGTGAGAAGTAAAGAGAATGAAAAAAATACTAATAATATTGATTAAAGGTTATCAGAAGTATTTATCTCCTTTGAAAAGAACATGTTGTCCGTATATACCCACATGTTCTCAGTACGGATTAGAAGCGATTGAAAAATACGGTGCGGTAAAAGGAAGCCTTTTGGCTGCATGGAGAATATTAAGATGCAACCCTTTTTCCAAGGGGGGCTATGATCCTGTGCCGTGACGTATTAGGAGATAAAGGTCAAGAAGGAGGATTATTGTTTTGGGTGTGTTACTAACGAAGAGTACCATGCCGATTGTTAACTGGGTAGCAGAAGTGCTTGGCTGGCTGATGAACGGCATTTACAGCATTGGAGTGCATAACTTAGGTTTATGTATTATTATCTTTACTCTTGTCATTTATGCGTTTATGACTCCATTGCAGATTAAACAGCAGAAATTTGCGAAAATGAATGCGGTTATGGCTCCTGAATTACAGAATATTCAGAAGAAATACAGAGGGAAAAAGGATCAGAATTCACAGTTAAAAATGCAGGAAGAAACCATGGGCGTATATGAAAAATACGGCGTTTCTCCAACAGGAAGCTGTTTGCAGATGTTAATTCAGATGCCGATTTTCTTTGCATTATATCAGGTTATTATTAAAATTCCGGGATATATCGGAGGAATTAAGGATGTATTTGCATCAGCAGTTTCTCATATTACAGATGTAAGCGGTTATTCCGATATTATTTTCAAATTTGTTCAGGATAATGCAATTAAAAACAGCTACATTCCAATGTCAGGAAAATTAAGCAGCGACCATGTGGTTGACTTTTTATACAGTCTTTCTCCTGCACAGTGGGACAAGCTGGCAGATGTTGATAAATTTCAGGGATTTGCCGATGTGTTAAATCAGACAGCAGACAAGCTGCATCCAATGCAGAATTTCCTTGGACTTAACATTGCAGATAATCCATGGTCTTTAATTCAGTCCGGTTGGTCTACACAGCATTATTTGTTAATTCTTGCAGCAGTTTTAATTCCTGTACTGGCATGGGGTACACAGGTGCTGAACATGAAGCTTGTTCAGACAGCATCCAATACAAGTAACGGTACACCGTCTCAGATGGAAGCAACAATGAAAACCATGAATATGTTCATGCCGCTGATGACAGCGTTTATCTGTTTTACATTCCCGGTAGGTATTGGTATTTACTGGATTATCGGTGCGGTTATCCGAAGCGTACAGCAGATTATTATTAACAGACATCTGAACAATATGGATATAGATGACTTTATTAAAAAGAATAAAGCCAAAATGGATAAGAAAAAGGCGAAATTAGGTGTTACTTCTCAGAACATCAGCCAGCAGGCAAAGATGAACGTGCGTAACATTGAAGAACCAAAGAGAGCAACCATTGCGGATAAGAGTAAATCTGTAAAGAATACAGCTTCTTATACAGCAGAAGTGCCAAAGACAAAGCCGGGCAGTCTGGCGTCAAAGGCAAATATGGTAGCGCAGTTTGATGCAAATAACAAAGGAAAAAAGAAATAGAAGGTAAGGGGGAAAAAAGATGGAATTCAGAGAGTTTTCTGCCAAGACAGTAGATGAAGCCATTACAAAGGCGAGTCTTGAATTTGAAGTATCCAGTGAAAACCTTGAAATTCAGATTGTTTCTGAAGGAAAAACAGGATTTTTAGGTTTCGGTGCAAAGCCTGCAATTATTAAAGCGGCAAAAAAAGAAGTTGAAAAATCCTTACCAAAGGAACAGAAGAAGAAACCGGTTGAAAAAGTTAAGGAAGAGGTAAAGCCAGTAAAAGAGGCTGCACCTGAAATTGTAAAAGAGATTGAAAAAGAAGCGCCACGTGAAGAAAAGAAAGTTATTGTAAGAAGCGAAGAAGAAATTGCAAATATGAAGGCTGAGGCAGAGAAGTTTTTAAGCGGAGTTTTCAAAGCCATGAATATGGAAGTGGAAATTAAGATGGAATATAAAGCTGCCGAAGGAAATCTTGATATTGAATTTATCGGACATGATATGGGTATTCTCATTGGTAAGAGAGGACAGACTTTGGACTCCTTACAGTACCTTACCAGTCTGGTAGTAAATAAGGGAACACAGGGTTATGTACGTGTAAAACTCGATACAGAGGATTACCGTAACAGAAGAAAAGAAACTCTGGAAAATCTGGCAAGAAGTATTGCTTATAAAGTAAGAAAAACAAGAAAAACAGTTTCTCTTGAGCCAATGAACCCTTATGAAAGAAGAATTATTCACTCTGCATTACAGGGAAATCGCTATGTGGAAACATACAGCGAAGGAAACGAACCATATCGTCATGTGGTAGTAAAATTGAAAAATAGATAGTAAACAGATTATTCTAGGTGAAAGCGTGAATAATAGGGGAAGTCCCTGCGCTTTCTCCTGGAATTTTTTTATTAAAAATGATTATTTATCTTATGTATGCTTTTGATATAAGCTATAATATTCTACAAGCAAACGATAGGAGCATTTTGCAATTTTTTGAGCATCTTTAAGCGGCGCAGAAAAATAAAAAAGGCGACGTGTTTGTTGTGAATATTATAGCCATATTGAAAAAGCAAAAGAAGGGAGAAAATTATGGCAGATACCATTGCAGCTGTTGCGACGGCTATGACTGCATCGGGAATTGGAATTATTCGTATCAGTGGCCCCAAGAGCAGGGAAATTGCAGGTAAAATATATCGTTCTAAAGGCGGAAAAAAGCGAATTGAGAATGTTCCCTCACACACCATTCAGTATGGTTTTATCTGTGATGAGGATGAAATAATAGATGAAGTTCTGGTAATGGTTATGGATGCACCCAGAAGTTATACAGGAGAAAATACAGTAGAAATTGATTGTCATGGCGGTGTTCTTGCAATGAAAAGAGTGCTGGAAACAGTGATAAAATATGGGGCAAGACCGGCAGAACCGGGAGAATTTACAAAGCGTGCATTTTTAAATGGCAGGATTGATTTGTCTCAGGCAGAGGCAGTCATTGATGTAATAAACGCGAAAAACGAGTACGCATTAAAGAGCTCGGTAAGCCAGTTAAGAGGAAATATACAGAGAGTTATCAAGGAAATCAGACAGGGAATTATTTATCAGATTGCCTATATTGAGTCAGCCTTAGACGATCCGGAACATATCAGTATTGATGGATACGGAGATACTTTAAAAGGAGAAATCAGCCTTTTAAAAGAGAAATTAAATGGTCTTTTGAATACAGTAAGAGAAGGTAAGCTTATGAAGGAAGGCATTAAAACAGTTATCGTAGGAAAGCCCAATGCAGGGAAATCTTCTCTTTTAAATCTGCTGGTAGGAGAGGAAAGAGCCATTGTAACGGATATTGCCGGAACCACCAGAGATATACTGGAAGAAACCATTGTTTTACATGGAATTTCTCTTAGAATGATTGATACGGCAGGTATTCGTGACACAGATGATGTAGTAGAAAAAATCGGTGTAAAAAAGGCTGTGGAAAATGCAAAGGATGCGGATTTAATCCTCTATGTAGTAGATTCCTCTGTGCCTTTAGATGAGAATGATAAAGAGATTATTGAGCTTTTAAAAGACAAAAAAGCCATTGTTATTTTAAATAAAATGGACTTGCAGCAGCAGGTTACGGAAGAAGATTTAAAGGCGAAAACTGACCATCCCGTAGTCGCTGTTTCTGCGAAGGAAGAAGAAGGTATTGAGAATTTAGAAGCACAGATTAAAGAACTGTTTTTTGAAGGGGATTTATCATTTAATGATGAAATTTACATTACAAATATGCGTCATAAAGCAGCTTTAGAAGATGCAAAAAGAAGTCTGGAATTGGTGGAAAACAGCATTGAAATGCAGATGCCGGAAGACTTCTTCTCCATTGATTTGATGAACGCTTATGAAGCTTTGGGAAGCATTATCGGTGAGTCTGTGGGGGAAGACTTGGTGAATGAGATTTTCTCCAAGTTTTGCACAGGAAAATAGAAAAATCAGAAAAAATGTGGATAACTTCTTGAAAAACAGAAAGAAATGTAGAAAGGAAATCCAAAATGAGTGTACTAACAGAAAATTATGATGTTGCCATTGTGGGTGCAGGACATGCCGGTTGTGAAGCTGCTCTTGCCTGTGCCAGACTTGGTTTGGAAACCATTATGTTTACCGTAAGCGTAGACAGCATTGCTTTGATGCCCTGTAATCCCAATATTGGAGGCAGCTCCAAAGGTCATCTGGTAAAAGAAATTGATGCGTTGGGCGGAGAAATGGGTAAAAATATTGATAAGACTTTTATACAGTCGAAAATGCTCAATGTGTCCAAAGGACCGGCAGTACATTCCCTTCGTGCGCAGGCGGATAAACAGGAATATACAAGAGAAATGCGGAAAACATTGGAAAATACAGAGCATCTCACTGTTCGTCAGGCTGAGGCTACGGAAATTATGACAGAAGACGGTGTAGTAAAAGGTGTAAAAACTTATTCAGGAGCGGAATATCATACAAAGGCAGTTGTTTTATGTACGGGAACGTATTTAAAGGCCAGATGTATTTACGGTGATATCAGCAATGAAACAGGTCCAAACGGTTTGCAGGCAGCCAATTACCTGACCAATTCTTTGAAAAAACTGGGAATTGAAATGTATCGTTTTAAAACGGGAACACCGGCTCGTATTGATAAGAGAAGCATTGATTTTTCAAAGATGGAAGAACAGTTCGGAGACGAAAGAGTTGTACCGTTTTCTTTCTCTACCAATCCGGAAGACGTACAGATTGACC
Organism: uncultured Blautia sp.; assembly: GCA_900539145.1. GTDB lineage: Bacteria > Bacillota > Clostridia > Lachnospirales > Lachnospiraceae > Blautia. Next base: position 12,879 of record UQAX01000031.1, on the reverse strand, counting down.
AGATTTCCTGTTGGCTCACTTATACAAATGAAAAGACACATGAAATCATTAGAAATAACTTAGACCGTTCTCCGTTATATTCCGGAATGATAGAAGGAACAGGTCCTCGTTACTGTCCATCCATTGAAGATAAGGTAGTAAAATTTGCAGATAAAAATCGTCATCAGGTGTTTATTGAACCGGAAGGATTATCTACAAATGAGATGTATATAGGAGGGATGTCAAGCTCCTTACCGGAGGATGTGCAGTATGAAATGTACCATTCTGTACCGGGGCTGGAGAATGCAAAAATCGTACGAAATGCCTATGCAATCGAGTATGATTGTATCGATGCAAGACAGTTATATCCGACTTTGGAATTTAAAAACATTAAGGGATTATTCTCCGGTGGACAGTTTAACGGAAGCTCCGGATATGAGGAAGCAGCAGCCCAAGGACTGGTAGCAGGTATCAATGCAGCCATGGAAGTTTTAGGTCGTGAGCAGTTGGTTTTAGACCGTTCAGAGTCCTATATCGGTGTGTTAATCGATGATTTAGTAACGAAAGAAAACCGTGAACCTTACCGTATGATGACAAGCCGTGCAGAGTATCGTCTGTTATTAAGACAGGATAATGCAGACCTTAGACTGCGGGAAAAAGGATATCAGGTGGGGCTTGTAACACAGGAGCAGTATGATTATATTCAGTGGAAAAAAGAGAAAATCGAAGAAGAAACACAGCGTATGGAGCATGTACATGTAGGGGCTGTAAAAGAGGTTCAGGAGCTTTTAGAGCAGTATGGAAGCACTCCTTTGAAGAATGGAATTTCTCTCGGAGATTTAATCAGAAGACCGGAATTATCTTATGATATTGTAGCTCCTTTAGATAAAAAAAGACCGGAATTACCTTATGATGTAAGGGAACAAATCAACATTAACATTAAGTATGACGGGTATATCAGACGTCAGTTAAAGCAGGTGGAAGGCTTTAAAAAGCTGGAAAATAAAAAGCTTCCAAAGGATATTGATTATGACGCAATCAGTGGACTTCGCATTGAAGCAAAGCAGAAATTAAACGCATATCGCCCGATTTCCATAGGACAGGCATCCAGAATTGCAGGGGTTTCTCCGGCTGATATTTCTGTTTTACTGGTCTATATGGAGTCTTACAGAAGAGGAAAATAGAGGAGAAAAGAAGGCATGAATTACGATTTAACTATTCTGGAAGAAGGCTGTAAAGAATATGGAATACAGTTGAATGAAGAACAAAAAAAGCAGTTTGTGCAGTATTATGAGCTTTTGGTTGAGTGGAATAAAGTCATGAATTTGACCGGAATTACGGACTTTGAGGAGGTCCTTTTAAAACATTTTGTAGACAGCCTTTCTATTGTAAAAGGGCTGGATATGACTAAAATTTTTACCTGTATTGATGTGGGAACAGGTGCTGGATTTCCGGGAATTCCTCTGAAAATTGCATTTCCTCATCTTCAGATTACGCTTTTGGACTCTCTGAATAAAAGGCTGAATTTCTTAAATGAAGTTATAGAAAAATTGGGACTTAACGGTATTCAAACCGTTCACGGAAGGGCAGAAGATGCAGCCAGAAAGGCTGAATACAGAGAAAAATATGATTTAAGCGTATCAAGGGCAGTGTCCCGTCTGGCGTCTTTAAGCGAGTATTGTATGCCTTATGTAAAGGAAGGAGGATACTTTGTATCCTACAAGTCAGGAAAGGCGGCAGAGGAGGTTTCAGAGGCTAAGAAAGCTATTTCTGTTCTGGGCGGAAAGCTGGAAAAGGAAGTGGATTTTAAACTGTATCAGACGGATATGGACAGAACATTGGTGATGATTAAGAAGGTAAAAGGCACACCGAAGAAATATCCGAGAAAAGCAGGAACTCCAACAAAAGAACCGATTTTATAGAAAATAAAAGGTCGTTGATTTTATCGTAGGATAAGGTCAGCGGTCTTTTTTTATTTCACAAAAAAAACACAGTCTTACCTAATTTTTATCACATTTTTTCCATAGAATGGAAAGGACAAAGAAGTTTTAGAAGAAGAATGTGTTGTCAAAATAAAGGAGGGAACGTTTTGATTGAAGTAAAAAATCTAGTAAAAAAATATGGTGACCATACAGCGGTAGACCACTTGAATTTTACAGTGGAAAAAGGAAAAATTTACGGCTTTCTCGGACCAAACGGAGCAGGAAAATCGACTACAATGAACATGATTACTGGCTATATTGCTTCTACGGAAGGGGAAATTCTCATTGACGGTCACAATATTTTGGATGAGCCGGAAGTAGCAAAGAAAAAAGTCGGATATCTGCCGGAGATACCGCCTTTATATCAGGATATGACGGTACTGGAATATTTAAAATTTGCTGCTGAACTAAAAGCTATTCCAAAAGAGGAAAGAGAAAAGAATATCAAAGAAGTTATGTCAACCACTAAGCTGGAGGATATGAAGCGAAGATTGATTAAAAATCTTTCTAAAGGATACAAACAGCGTGTTGGTTTGGCGCAGGCTCTTTTAGGATATCCGGAGGTTATTATTTTAGATGAGCCTACTGTGGGCTTAGATCCAAAGCAAATTATTGAAATTCGAGATTTAATAAAAAGTCTGGGACAGAAGCATACGGTAATTTTAAGCTCTCATATTCTGTCAGAGGTCAGTGCAGTCTGTGACCATGTGTTGATTATTGATAAGGGAAGGCTGGTTGCCAGCGATACGCCGGAAAATCTGAGTAAAGTGATGACAGGTATGAATTCTCTGGAGCTTACGGTAAAAGGAGAGGAAGCTGTTATTCGAGAAGCTCTGGGCATGGTAGAAAATATTGAAAATATTGTATACCACAGCTCTATGACAGAGGGTGCTCATGATTTTACCATAAAAATTTCAGGTGATATGGATATGAGGGAGAATATCTTTTTTGCACTTTGTGAGGTGAAATGTCCAATTCTTCGTATGCAGCCTACCAATATGTCTTTGGAGGAAGTATTCCTGAAGCTGACAAATGACGAGGGAAAATTACAAGATAAGGGAATGGAAGGAGAAAAATAAACATGCTGGCAGTCTATAAAAAAGAGTTGAGAAGTTATTTAACTTCAATGGTAGGATATGTATTTATTGCATTTGTCCTGCTGATATTGGGAATTTATTTTACCGCTTATAATCTTCAGTTTGCAAGTTCTGATTTTGGGGCAACGTTAAGCTCTGTTACTTTTTTATTTTTAATTATTACTCCTATATTAACCATGAGAATACTGGCAGAGGAAAAGAAAAACCGTACAGACCAACTCCTTTTAACAGCGCCTGTTCCTGTATGGAAGGTTGTTTTAGGCAAATATTTAAGCATGGTGACAATTTATGCTATACCGGTTGTAATCAGTGCGTTTTACCCTCTGATTATGGGAAAATACGGTACGGTATCTTATCCTATGGCGTATGCGGCAGTGCTTGGATTTTTCTTTTTGGGATGTGCTCAGATTGCAGTGGGACTGTTTCTTTCTTCCGTTACAGAAAGTCAGGTCATTGCAGCAGTATTGACCTTTGGGATTTTGTTTTGCAGTTATATGATGGATGGAATTGAAAGCTTTTTCTCAGATACGGCAATCAGCTCCATGGTAGCATTTTTAATTCTTGCAGTGGTATTGGGAATTGTGGTTTATCAGCTTACAAAAAATATTATTTTTTCTTCCTGCGTAGGAGGCGTTTTGGTTGTCGGTGTGGCTGCTTTATATTTTATAAAGCCTACGATTTTTACAGGACTTATTCAGAAGTTTTTAAATTTATTTGCGATTGCAAATCATTTTGATAACTTTGTGGGTGGAATTCTGGACGTAACAGGGATTATTTACATGCTCTCTGTTGTTTGTATCTTTGTATTTCTCACTGTTCAGTGTATACAAAAACGCCGTTGGAGCTAGGAGGATGACATGAAAAAATTAAAGAAAATGGTGAATGTTCACAGAAATAAAGGAAATAAAAAAATGTTGAAACATGGCTCTTACAGCATTGCTATGACAGCGCTGGTAATTGCCATTGTGGTAATTTTGAATTTGGTAATACAGGAGCTTCCGTCAAAGTATAGAGAGTTTGACTTGAGTACACAGAAGCTGTATACCATCGGAGAGCAGACAGAAAAAATCCTGAAAAATTTAAAGAAGGATGTTAATCTGTACTACATTTCTCAAGATGGAACAGAAAGCAATGATATTGAAAAATTGTTGGAAAAGTATGAAGAAGGAAGCAAGCATATTAAAGTAGAACAGAAAGATCCTGCTGTTTATCCTAAATTTGCTTCTCAGTATACCTCAGAGAAATTAAGTAATAACAGTATTATTGTAGAATGTGGAGAAAAAAGTAAGGTTGTAGATTATCAGGATATGTATGAGACAACTATAAACTATCAGACTTATTCTCAGCAGGTAACAGGATTTGACGGCGAAGGACAGTTGACAAGTGCAATTAACTATGTTGTTTCTGAAGATATGCCTGTACTGTATGCACTTACAGGGCATGATGAGCTTTCTATGAGTGAGGCTATGAAGGAGACAATTCAGAAATCAAATATTGAAATTCGTGACTTAAATCTGCTTACAGAAGAAACAGTACCGGAGGATACCGCATGTCTGCTTATTTTCTCCCCGAAAACCGATATTGCAGCAGAGGAAGCAGATAAAATTATTAAATATCTGGAAAACGGTGGAAAGGCGATTATTTTATCCGATTATACTGATATAGAAATGACAAATTTCAACTCTGTATTGGAAAATTACGGTGTTCAGCCTGAAAATGGAATTGTTTTAGAAGGTGATCAGGAACATTATATTGCACAAAATCAGTATTATTTGTTGCCGAATATTGAGAGTCATGAGATTACTTCAAACTTATCTTCAAAGAGTAAATATGTGCTGACAGCGTTGTCACCAAGCATTAAGACTCTGGAAAATGTAAGAGATACTATAAAGATAGACAGTATTTTGACAACTTCTGACAGCGCTTATGAAAAAACAGATTTGGAAAATATGGAGACCACAGAAAAAGAGGACGGAGACTTAGAAGGACCATTCCCACTGGGCGTATCTATTACAGAGGAATTGAGCGATGATAAAAAGACACAGATTGTTTATTTTTCATCCAGTGCGATTTTCAGTGACCAGATGAATGCAACTGTTTCCGGAGCAAACTATGAGCTGCTTTCTTCATCACTTTCATGGTTGTGCGGAACAGAGGAAGATAACAGTATCTCTATTCCAAGCAAATCTTTTGATATGACAACTTTAATGATACCTGCCAGTGATGCAAGCTTTTGGAGTATTCTTGTAACTGCTGTTGTACCTGTTGGTATTCTACTCGTTGGTTTTGGAATTTGGCTGAAAAGGAGAAAACAGTAGGATGAAAAACAAAAAAGGATTGATTGCAGGAATTGTAATACTGTTGATTTTAATTGGTGTATATGTGGGATTAAAGGTGGCAGGACCAGAGGAGGATAAAAAACAGACAGAAGAAAAAGAAATTACGGCTTTCGAGGTGAAAGCGGAAGATATTTCAAAAGTTTCTATTGAAAACGACGGTGTTCTGTACACTTTTGTAAAAGAAGAAGATACATGGAAATATGCAGAGGATGAAAATCTTCCATTAAATCAGGCAGTTGTTTCTAATATTATTTCAGGATTAACTTCTGTAAAAGCGCAGAGAGAATTAAAGGATATAGAAAATCCCGCAGATTATGGATTATCAGAACCAAAATTAAAGGCTACTATTACAGACAAAAACAATGCAGAAACCGTTTTAAACTTTGGTGATGATAACGAGGCAGTTTCCGGCGCTTATATGAGTGTAGGGAATAATGAAAAAATATATCTGGTAAATTCTACTGTGAAAACCGATTTACAGTTTGAAAAAAATGATTTGGCAGAAATGGAAGAATTACCGCAAATTGCCGTAGGTAATATTAAAAAGGTAGAAATCAGCAGAGATAACGGAGTAAAAACCTTACAGGAGGAAGAAGCGGGCGGTTTATGGACTTTATATAAAGAAGATGGAAGCCAAATATCCGTAGATACTGCAAAGGTAAATGATTATATGAACCATTTCTCCAGTTTAAGCTTAATGGATTTTGTAAGCTATGATACAAATAATTTATCTTCCTATGGTTTAGACAATCCTAAGAAAGTAACGGTTTTCTATGAAGAAGAACAGGAGAGTGAAGATACTTCTGAGGAAGCAGAAGATGAGAATGCCGAGGAAGAAGAACCTGTTATGGTTGCAAAAGAATTTGTTCTGCTGGTAGGAAATACAGATGAAAACGGAAATTATTATGTGAAAACCGCAGACAGTAGTTATATTTACACTATGGCAGCATCTACCGTAGATGAAATGATGAATTTAGCTTCTGATGAATTAGTAAGTTCTTTAGTAACGGATTATTCCTTAGCTGACTTGGATAAAGTAACCATAGAAAGAACCGGCGAAACTTATGTTCTTACAAGAGAAGAAACAGAAGTGAAAAAAGGAGACTCAGAAGAAACTACAACAGAAACAAAATACTATTTGAATGATGAAGAAATTCAATATGAAGAAATATCAGACTTTTATTCAAAGGTAAGTGGATTAGAATGGCAGAGTATGACAGAAGGACAGAACGGAGAAAATGCAGAGATTACCATTACTTTTGAAAAAGAAGGCGGTATACAGGATAAAGTTGCTTACTATTCTTATGATGAAAATTTCTATTTAGTAACAAAAACAGATGGGAGTCAAATGCTTGTTAATAAGATGAAAGTGAGAGAGATGATAGAAGCATTTGACAGAATGATAGAAAATTGGAAAAAATAAAATGTTTCACGTGAAACATTGAGGTTATGTGAAACAAAAGAAGAGACTGTCGCATTAAATATTTTGGATAATGTTTAAAGCGACAGCCTCTTTTTATTTCATAGGAAATTGTATTCTATGAAATAAAAACTGCTCCGCAAGGATGCGCAGCTCGCGGAAATGAAATCATCACTTTGTGAACCGCTCACGCGCGAAGATTGCGCAACAGCGCAATCTTTTTTAGTTTTGCTATATAAAAGATTTAGATACAAATATGAAGGATTTCCAAAAGATTTTCCGGATTTTCTAATTGCGGAAGGTGTTTTGTTTTGGAAATATTGAAATATTCAATGGCAGGATTGCATATTAAGTAGCTTTCTTTTGTCTCACTTTTTTGTGGCTCTGCATCTCCGTTGATGACAACGATACTGTTATCAATATCCTTTAAGGCGTGTGTAACGCTGTTGTTTGTATAGTTTCCTACAATACTGGATAATAAGAAGCGAGCATTTCCAAATCCTTTGTGAGATGCTTCGTAATAAGTGTCTATCATTTCGGCAGAAGCTAAAAAAGGATTGAATAAGTATTGTTCTGTAAGTAATAATTGAATGTTACTCTGGCAGGTTTTCATATTATATATTAAAGTTCCGAAAATAGGAAGTTCTAATATAAACTTATATAATTTATTTTTTTTGCTTGGCGCTTTAGAAAGAGTAGATAAGGAAGGTGGATTAATCAATACTAATTTTCCCAAAAGCTCATTCTCATTGTGGCATGCAAGTAAAGTAAAAGAACTTGAAAATCCGCTGGCAACAATATCTGTTTTTTCATGAATGACATTTTTGATAAAGTCTGATATAAGCTGTACATATAAATAGTTTGTATATGTGATTTTGGGCTTTTCAGAACGTCCACATCCTAAAAGGTCTAAAGCATATACCGTATGATTTTCTGCCAGCTTATCAATGACTTTGTTCCATTCATAAGCAGAACTGTAAACGGTTAAATCATGGACCAGTAAAAGAGGTGAGCCATGACCTTTCTTTTTATAATATATCTTTCCAAATCTCCAGTCGTAGTAATTATTAGCAGAAGATTTTAATAAATCTTTTAATGTAGCTGTGGTGAATATAGTGTGGTTTACTATGTGAATAACTCCGGCAGCAGCGGTAAAGAGAATACCTGCTGTGAGAATTTTATGCTTGCTTTTTTTCATAAAATCAGCCTCCTAAAAAAGTGTGTAAATATAGAAGTTTTGTTTTTAACATTTATATACATTATAAAACATTGGGTAAGATTATACAAGAAAAAGTCTTGGACTGGAAAATGTTTCACGTGAAACATTCGTGTATCTAAAAAAAACATAAAAAAATGTTTCACGTGAAACATTAGTATAGCATTAAAAATAGAAAGGTGTTATAATGAGTCTTGAACTATTAAGATATAAGACATTTCAACACAATAAGGGGAAATTCAAGTGGGAAGAATTATTGCAATCGCAAATCAAAAGGGCGGAGTAGGAAAGTCTACGACTGCTATCAATCTTTCTGCATGTCTTGCAGAATTAAATCAAAAAGTATTATTGATTGATATTGATCCACAGGGAAATACAACAAGCGGTGTAGGTGTGGATAAAGATAATGCAGAAGCTACTTTATATGAGCTTCTTGTAGGAGAATGCGAATTAAAGGATTGTATTATTGAGAATGTGATTGAGAATTTATCTTTAATTCCATCAAACATGAATTTGGCAGGAGCCGAAATTGAGTTGGTAGGTGTAGAAGGAAGAGAGTATTTACTAAAAAATCATATTGATACGGTAAAAGACAATTATGATTTCATTATTATGGATTGTCCGCCTTCCTTAAATATACTTACGATTAATGCAATGACAACTGCAAATTCTGTATTAGTTCCAATTCAGTGTGAATATTATGCGCTGGAAGGATTAACACAGTTAATTCACACAATCGAGCTGGTACAGGAAAGATTAAATCCGGAATTGGTTATGGAAGGCGTTGTGTTTACTATGTATGACGCAAGAACAAATCTTTCCTTACAAGTGGTGGAAAACGTAAAAGAGAATTTACATCAGTCAATTTACAAAACAATTATTCCAAGAAATGTGCGTTTGGCAGAAGCGCCTAGTTATGGCATTCCAATCAATCTATATGATACAAAATCTGTGGGTGCAGAAAGCTATCGTCTTTTAGCAGAGGAAGTATTATCTAGGGAGGAAGAAGAATGACGGTAAGAAAAGGCGGATTAGGGAGAGGGCTTGATGCAATGATTAGTGAGACGGCATCAAAGCCAAGAACAACAACAACCGCAACAAAGAAAACAGTTGCTCCCAAGGAAAAAAAAGAGAATTCTGTGCTTAAAGTAAAACTCACACAAGTAGAGCCGAACAGAAAACAGCCCAGAAAACAATTTGATGAAGATGCTTTACTGGAACTGGCAGAGTCTATTAAACAGTTTGGTGTTTTACAGCCGTTACTGGTAAAACAAAAAGGTGACTATTATGAGATTATTGCCGGTGAGAGACGATGGAGAGCATCAAAGTTAGCCGGGATTAAGGAAGTTCCTGTGATTGTGAAAGAGCTTACAGAACAGGAAACCGTAGAAATCTCTTTGATTGAAAATATTCAAAGAGAAAACTTAAATCCCATAGAAGAAGCAGCCGCTTACAGAAGGTTAATTGATGAATTCCATTTAAAGCAGGATGTAATTGCGGAAAGAGTTGCAAAAAGCAGAACAGCAGTTACAAACTCTATGAGACTTTTGAAGCTGGACGAAAGAGTACAGCAAATGCTCATTGAGGAAATGATTTCTACCGGTCATGCCAGAGCTCTTTTAGCAATTGAAGACAAGGAAAGTCAGTATGCAGCGGCAGTAAAAGTCTTTGATGAAAAGCTGAATGTAAGAGAAACTGAGAAACTGGTAAAGGAATTTTTAAATCCAACACCAAAGAAGGAAGAAAAAACAAGAGATACGGCTCAGGATTTAGTTTATGAGCAGTTAGAGGAAAAAATTAAAGGAATTATTGGCTCAAAAGTTGCAATTCGTCGTAAAAACAATAATAAGGGAAAAATAGAAATTGAATATTATTCTCAGGACGAGTTGGAACGGATTGTGGAACTTTTAGAAAGTGTCAGATAAGGAGCTGTGCAGAACACTATGGAGAAATTTGTAAGTAGTATTCAGTCTTATTCCGGAATTATATTACTAATGCTTTTGGTAGTTGTGGTTATACTATTAATATGCGTATTTAATTTATCTTTAGGACTTAATCGGCTTAGTAAAAAATATGCGATTTTCATGAAAGGAAAAGATGGACAGTCGTTAGAGAAGCTTTTTAAGAGAAAGTTTGATTTAATCGAAAAACTGGCTGTGGAATTGCAGTTAAATGCTGAAAACGTTGAAAAACTGGAAAAAATGCAAAACATGTCCTTAAATAAGTATGGAATAGTAAAATATGATGCTTTTGAGGATATGGGCGGTAAATTAAGCTTTGTTTTAGCAATGTTAGATACAAATAACACAGGATTTTTATTAAATGCCATTCACAGCAGAGAAAATTGTTTCCTTTATATTAAAGAAATCGTAAATGGGGAATCCTATATAAGACTTAGTGAAGAAGAAATGGAAGCTCTGAAAACCGCAATTGATTTCGGAGCAGAAGAAAATGAATTTGATATATAGTTATGTAAACTAAAAGGAGAGAAGATATGTTAGACATTAGATTTTTAAGAGAAAACCCAGAGGTAGTAAAACAGAATATCAGAAATAAATTTCAGGACAATAAGCTTCCTATGGTAGACGAAGTAATTGAGCTGGACAAGAGAAACCGTGAAATCAAACAGGAAGTAGAAGCTCTGAGAGCGGAAAGAAACAAGATTTCTAAAATGATTGGCGGTTTAATGAAGGAAGGCAAAAGAGAAGAAGCGGAAGAAGCAAAGAAACAGGTTACAGCAAATGCAGAAACCGTAGAAAGACTGTCAGCAGAAGAAAAAGAAGTAGAAGAAAAAATTAAGACAATTATGATGACAATTCCAAACATCATTGATCCTTCTGTTCCAATCGGAAAAGATGACAGCGAAAATGTGGAAGTACAGAAATACGGTGATCCGGTAGTGCCTGATTATGAAATTCCATATCATGCAGACATTATGGAAAGCTTCAATGGAATTGACTTAGATAGCGCAAGAAAGGTAGCCGGAAACGGATTTTATTATCTGATGGGAGATATTGCAAGACTTCATTCCGCAGTAATTTCTTATGCAAGAGATTTCATGATTAACCGTGGATTTACTTATTGTATTCCGCCTTTCATGATTAGAAGCGACGTTGTTACTGGTGTTATGAGCTTTGCAGAAATGGATGCTATGATGTATAAGATTGAGGGTGAAGACTTATATCTTATCGGAACAAGTGAACATTCTATGATTGGTAAATTTATTGATACAATTATTCCGGAAGAAGAACTTCCAAAGACACTTACCAGCTATTCTCCATGCTTCCGTAAAGAAAAGGGCGCTCACGGACTGGAAGAAAGAGGAGTTTACAGAATTCATCAGTTTGAAAAACAGGAAATGATTGTTGTTTGTAAACCGGAGGAAAGCCCAATGTGGTTTGACAAATTATGGCAGAATACCGTAGATTTGTTCCGTTCTTTAGATATTCCGGTAAGAACTTTAGAGTGCTGCTCCGGAGATTTGGCTGATTTGAAGGTGAAATCCGTAGACGTAGAGGCATGGTCTCCAAGACAGAAAAAATATTTCGAGGTAGGAAGCTGCTCTAACTTAGGAGATGCACAGGCAAGAAGATTAAAAATCCGTGTAAACGGTAAAGGTGAAAAATATCTGGCGCACACATTGAATAATACGGTTGTTGCACCGCCAAGAATGTTAATTGCATTTCTGGAAAATAATTTACAGGCAGATGGTTCTGTAAGTATTCCGGAAGCGTTAAGACCATACATGGGTGGTATGAGTGCAATTACACCGAATAAATAAGAAGGAGGTACTCCTTGCACAGTTATTTAAAAGCAGTTGGTTTTTCAGAGATATCCGGCAAGAAAGAGCTGGATGGTATTTTGAATAATGTTATAAATGAATACGATGAGAAAATTGTAGCAGCGGGCAGAGCCGGACATTTCTTTACGGAGCTGGTAAAGAAATACGGTGATGATTTTGGTATTGTTGTGTGCGGGGAATATGATGAAAATAATGAGTTCCAAATGGAGTATTATTTTCCATATTTCTTCGGCACAGGAATTACTTTGCAGGAAGAGGTAATTATTGAAAAACACGCAGGTCATGAGTCCTTTGCAGGGGCGTGTGATGATATGCGAATTGGTGTTACCATTATCTTTTATCTGCAAAATGCCGGAGAATATCTGACACAGAGGAATAGAGGAAATTATGTTACAGATGTCAGAGGCGTGATTTTATCCGGACTGGCAAAAAACGGAAAAATTCTGTTTCCTACTTTGAAGCAGGAAGGGCAGGAGGAAAAGCGTCGTAATAATACAATAAACAGAGGGCGCTTGATTGCTGCCGCAAAGAATGGTGATGAAGAAGCCATGGAGAGCCTGACGATAGAGGATATGGATATGTACGCAATGATTTCCAAACGAGTGATGGATGAAGATATTTACAGTATTGTGGATACATATTTTATGCCTTATGGAATGGAATGTGATTTGTACAGTGTGATGGGTGAGATTTTGGAGACAGAAAAGACCTTCAATACCATGACCAAGGAAGCTATCTATAAGATGCGTATCGGATGTAACGATATTGAATTTGATATCTGCATTAACGAACAGGATTTAATGGGAGAACCGCAGGTGGGCAGACGATTTAAAGGTGTTGTGTGGCTGCAGGGATATGTGGATTTTCAATATTGATAACTGATTTTTAAAGGCTTATCTGGGTTGACGGATAAGCCTTTTTATAGTATGATTAGGTTCGGATTAAAAGAATATGTACTTTGTTTCCTTAGTTAAATGGATATAACAAGCGCCTCCTAAGAGAAAGCCGAGGCATTCCCCAAAGGGAAAAAATGAAAAACAACTT
>UQAX01000030.1 GCA_900539145.1 uncultured Blautia sp. | reverse complement strand
ACTAAAAGGTCATTCAGATATTTTTTTAGGTTGCTCATTTGCAATTCCTCCTTTCTTTATTTACAAGTCGATTATAAGATAGGTGTAAAAGGATTGCTTGCCAAATCGAAAGAAGATATAGACAAATGTTGCAAAGGGGAGTATTTCATGCAGTTAGAATATGTTGACACAAAAGAGGAGATTATAGCAATAAATAGGAAGTCAAAACATATTGAACCACATCTTCATAATGCACTGGAGATCGTTTGTGTAACAGGTGGATCATTAGAACTTGGTGTCGGACAGGAACTATACCATATGGAAAAAGGAGATATAGGCTTTGTATTTCCAGATGTTATTCATCACTATCAGGTACTGACACCCGGTGTAAATAAAGCGACTTATCTGATTGCATCGCCATTTACGATAGCCAAATTTGCAGATATCATGCAATCCATGGCTCCTGAATGCCCAATCATCAAAGCGGAAAAGGTTGAACCGGAGGTATATAGGGTTATAAATGCAATTTTAGAGACAGAACAGTCGGATATTACTGTTGCACAGGCATATCTTCAAATTGTGTTGGCACGCTGCATAGGAAAATTAAATTTGGTAGAAAAGAGCAGTGTGGGGAGCAACGATCTTATTTACCAGACAGTTTCCTATATATCAGCAAATTTCAAGAAGAAGTTTTCGTTGGAAGAGATGGCAAAAGACCTGGGCGTGAGCAAATATGTTTTATCCAGACTCTTTTCCAAGACATTCCATAGAAACTTTAATCAATATCTTAACGATGCAAGGCTGAACTATGCATGCCATCGTTTGGAAAATACGAGTGATTCTATTACAAATATTTGTCTGGATAGTGGATTTGAAAGTCAGAGAACGTTTAACCGAGTATTTAAAGAAAGATATAAAATATCACCAAGTGATTATCGAAGTACTTGTGTGAAAGAGATGTTGTCATAAAAGGTTCTGTTGATCGAAATATTTACTTTGGTTTTACAGTGCTATGTATTTGATTTCATGTGTGGATGATATAATATAAAAATATTTGTAGAAAAAAGAGTTTTATTCTATTATGAAAAGAGTAAGGTGTATTCTAAAGAAGCAAGAAAGGCAGGGCGCATATGAACATGAGAAAATCCATAATCGATTTTAATGAAAAAAAAGGATTTATGGGGAATCGGTAATGACAGCTGAATATAGACCTGTAGAATACGGAAAGGACTATGATGTAGTCAATAATCCTGATAAATTTCAACTATATATAGATGGAAAAGAAGTAGAAGAATAACACGGTGAACTTTTTATACTGAAATATGTACGATTCCAATAATGACATGAACTTATAGGAACGTATTGCGGATACTTTGTGAACTTTATCCTGATACAATGATTATGCTGATGAAAGAAGGCATCAATGACAATTATGACAGTCTCAAGGGAAAGAATCAGGCAGACGAAATCATTATCTCATTTAAGAATTTAATCAATGATGCTTATTGCCGTGACATTTCTATTAAGATCAGGAGTAATCTTGAGATTAAGAGGAATTTTGTGAATGGTTGGCACATCCGACCTATGATAACGGATTCAACCAGAAAATAGCATATAAAGGTGGAGAAGCATGGGTTATCAGGATTCTGGCAATTGTAGCTGTACTTTTTATATTGGGAATTGTCACGGCAATAATCGTGGAAACAATAAAATAATACAAAAAAATGTGGGAGGAAATTTCGCAGATGTTTTTAATCGGAAGTCTTTCGGGGATAGCAGTGCTGGGAGATGCAATCAGAGAATATCTACCTGTGAATTTGATCTTGATATTTGGATTTATCAATGTGGGAATTATGTTGCTAAGAATGTATCTTAGAAAGAAGTTTGAGTATGTGTAAACGCATGGTAATAATATCTAAAAAAGAAGATACATTTTTAGTAAAAATCGCTTTTGAAATAAACACGAAATGGTTTTATAATAAAAATAACGGCGAGTAGTGTAGTGATGTTGGAAAGCAACATATATGCTACTCGTTTTTATAAAATGAATCTGAGAAGGAACCATACATGCATGAGTATGAAATCTTTATTGAAGAAATAAATCCGTGTGGAGGAGAAAAATACAGTAAAAAAACTTTGATTGAGGCAGAAGCAGACAGCCCGGAAGCTTATGTAAAGGAAAATGGAAGATTTCCGGTTTTGGAATCCACACATAATGAAAGCGGAGATGTTGTAATAGTAACAGGAGATAATCAAGGCTCTTTTGTACGTTATACTTTTACGGAATAAAGGTGCTGATTAGTAATGAGAGAAGTTTGTGAAGTATGAAATTGGAGACTTTGTCAGTAAACCAGTTATAGGTATTTGTAAAATAGAAGATATTTTATATTTAAATCCGCAGGACGAAAGAAATAATAAATTGTATTATCTGATAAAACCAATCGAAGATGAAAAAGAGAAAATATATGTTCCAGTTTCAAACTCGGATTCAAGCTGAGATTGTGTATGACAAAAGAAAAGGCATGGAATTTGATCAAAAGAATTCCAGAGATTCCGACAGCCTGGACGAATAATGAAAAAATGAGAGAGCAAAATTATAAAGCGGCAATAAAAGCAAATGATCCAGAAGCCTTGGTTGCTATTATAAAAATGATATATGAGAGGAAACAGAAAAGACTTGCTCAAGGCAAAAAGTGTACTGCCACGGATGCAAGATATTTCCAGATAGCAGAAAATTTATTGTATATGGAATTGGGAGTAGCACTTGGAAAACCAAAAGAGGAAATATGCAAAACGATTATTAATTATATTAACCAGAGCAAACAGGAAAATTAAAGGAGTAAGAGGGCGTGAATCTATTAATGGATTCATGCCCTTTAACTTATGATTGTGAAAGTGTTTTTAGTAATTTGTGTGACATGCAATAGCTGTATTCTGTTTACTACAAATGTCATAATGCTTCCGATTGCCTGCATAATGATTGTTGGAAGTCCTACCCGATAAATATCAGCAACATCCTGCCACTTGAAATGATAGTTCTTCAGACGGACGTGGATTATCGGATTTCGGAAACAGTTAAACAGCAAGGCAGCGATAGCACCAGTTATTTGGCCGATAACGGTTGCAATTGCTGCACCACGGACTCCCATTGCAGGACAGCCAAGCAGACCGAAAATCATAATCGGATTAAGAATAATATTCAAAACAGCACCAATGATTAGAGAAAACATAGATAATATAGTATCTCCAACAGCCTGTAGCAGTCGCTGAGCATAAGTTTGCAGAAAGATCCCCCAGCAATACACAAGATTGATAGAAAGATATTGTTTACAAAGAGTTTCTAATTCAGGATCCGCAGTCATTTTGGATGAAATTGTGTCTGATAAAAAGATACCGGTGAGAGAGAAAATAAGGGATGTAAAGGGAATAAGTATGCCCATATAAAGATAAAAAAGCAGAAAGCATAGTTTTATAAACGACTACGATTTCTGCTTTTTGCTAAAGTTAATGACATTGCATAAAATCAAGGCTTCACAAAATATTCACAAAAAAATTAGCACTCGCCTCTTGACCTGGCTAATAATTAGTGTTATAGTAGCACTAGAACAAAGAAATTAGCACAAATGGAGGGATTTTTTATGAATATCAGTAAATTTACGCAGAAATCACTTCAGGCTGTTCAGGATTTAGAGAAAACTGCTTATGAATTCGGCAATCAGGAAGTTGAACAGGAGCATTTGTTATACAATTTATTAAAGCAGGAGGACAGTCTGATTTTAAAACTTATTGAGAAAATGGAAATTCAAAAAGAACATTTTCTCAATCGGGTAGAACAGGCTTTGAATGCAAGAACAAAGGTATCAGGAGGACAGCCTTATATTGGACAATACTTAAATAAGGCTTTGGTAACTGCTGAGGATGAAGCCAGAAATATGGGAGACGAATATGTTTCCGTAGAGCATTTATTTTTGGCATTGCTGAATAATCCAAGCCCTTCTATGAAGAAAATATGGAATGAGTATGGGATTACCAGAGAACGTTTTTTACAGGCTCTCAGCACGGTGAGAGGAAACCAGAGAGTGACTACGGATAATCCGGAAGTAACCTATGACACCTTGAATAAATACGGACAGGATTTAGTAGAAAAGGCAAGAGAGCAGAAACTGGACCCTGTAATCGGAAGAGACGCGGAAATTCGTAATGTTATCCGTATTCTTTCCAGAAAAACCAAGAACAATCCTGTGTTAATCGGTGAACCGGGTGTCGGTAAAACAGCAGCGGTAGAAGGACTGGCACAGCGTATTGTCCAAGGTGATGTACCGGAAGGATTGAAAGATAAAAAAATATTTGCGTTGGATATGGGTGCGCTGGTCGCAGGTGCAAAATATCGTGGTGAATTTGAGGAAAGATTAAAGGCTGTTTTGGAAGAAGTACGAAAAAGTGAAGGGCAGATTATTCTCTTTATTGATGAGCTTCATTTGATTGTGGGTGCAGGAAAAACAGACGGAGCCATGGATGCCGGTAATATGTTAAAGCCAATGCTGGCAAGAGGTGAGCTGCATTGTATCGGTGCAACTACTCTTGATGAGTATCGTCAGTATATTGAAAAAGATGCTGCATTGGAAAGAAGATTTCAGCCTGTAACCGTAGACGAACCGACTGTGGAAGATACGATTTCTATTCTGCGAGGCTTGAAAGAACGCTATGAGGTCTTCCATGGAGTAAAGATTACAGACAGCGCTTTGGTTGCGGCAGCTACACTTTCTGACAGATATATCAGCGACCGTTTTCTTCCGGATAAGGCCATTGACTTAGTTGATGAAGCTTGTGCATTGATTAAAACAGAGCTGGACTCCATGCCTACGGAATTGGATGAAATGCGAAGAAAAATCATGCAGATGGAGATTGAAGAAGCTGCGTTAAAGAAAGAAAATGACAGATTAAGTCAGGACAGATTAGTAGATTTGCAGAAGGAAATGGCTGAGCTAAGAGACAGTTTTAATGCGCAGAAGGCCCAGTGGGATAATGAAAAATCTACCGTAGAATGCCTTCAGAAGCTTCGTGAGCAGATTGAAGATATGAATAACAGAATTCAAAAAGCACAGAGAAATTATGATTTAGATGAAGCTGCAAAGCTTCAGTACGGAGAACTTCCAAAGCTGCAGAAACAGTTGCAGGCAGAGGAGGAAAAAGTGAAAAATCAGGATTTATCTCTGGTTCATGAAAGCGTTACAGATGAAGAAATTGCCAGAATTATCTCTCGTTGGACCGGTATTCCGGTAGCTAAACTGACAGAAGGAGAGAGAACAAAAATTCTTCATCTTGAGGAAGAACTTCATAAACGCGTCATTGGTCAGGATGAAGGTGTAACAAAGGTTACAGATGCGATTATTCGTTCTAAAGCAGGTATTAAAGATCCTACAAAACCCATTGGTTCATTCCTGTTTTTAGGCCCTACCGGTGTAGGTAAGACAGAGCTTGCAAAGACTTTGGCAGCTACGCTGTTTGATGATGAGCAGAACATGGTTCGTATTGATATGAGTGAATATATGGAGAAATATTCTGTATCCAGACTCATTGGAGCGCCTCCGGGATATGTAGGATATGAAGAAGGCGGACAGCTTACAGAAGCAGTACGAAGAAAACCATATTCCGTAGTCCTTTTTGATGAAATCGAGAAGGCGCATCCTGATGTATTTAATGTGCTTTTGCAAGTGCTGGATGATGGACGTATTACCGACTCCCAAGGCAGAACCGTAGACTTTAAAAACACAATTTTAATTATGACTTCCAATATTGGTTCCCCGTATCTTTTGGAAGGAATTGAGGAAAACGGTGAGATAAAACAGGAAGCCAGAGAGGCGGTGGAGCGTGATTTAAGAGCACATTTCAGACCGGAATTTTTGAACCGTCTGGATGAGATGATTATGTTTAAACCACTGACAAAAGAAAATATCGGAGGTATTGTGGAACTCCTTTTGGCAGACTTAAATAAGCGATTAAAAGATCAGGAACTGTCTATAGAATTGACAAAAGCTGCAAAAGATTATATTATTGAGGGCGGATATGATCCTGTCTATGGCGCTCGTCCGCTGAAAAGATATGTACAGAAATATGTAGAAACTTTAACTGCAAAGCTTATTCTTGCAGGAAATATAAGCGCAGGCAGCAGGATTGTCATTGATGTAGAAAACGATGAATTGGTTGCTCATGAGAAGTATGTAGAATAAAGGAGAAATGCAATGATACCGAAAGATCCAGTAATGCTTTTGAGTTATGTAAACACACAGCTTCGCGATTTTTATTCTTCTTTTGAAGGTTTATGCGAAGATAAAGGACTAAATGCAGAGGAAATTCAGATGAAGCTGTCAGGAATTGACTATGTTTATGATTTAGAGAGAAATCAATTTATTTAAAAGAAAATTGAGAGATAAAGTTCAAAGGAGTTGTTGCTTTATGCGGCAACTCCTTTTTTCCACATACCGGATTTAATATGATATACTACTATTATAGTAACAAAATTATCGAGTGTAGTTTGAGGTGGTTTATGAAGAAAATTGTAGTAGTAGAAGATGATAAAGTTTTGCGGGAAGCGCTTACAGCATTGCTTAGAGAAAACGGATATGAAATATGTCAGATTGTGAAATTCGAAAAGACGGAACAGCAGATTGCAGAGGAAAAAGCAGATTTAGTTCTCTTGGATATTATTTTGCCCGATACAAACGGACAGGAAATTTTAAGAAATTTACGGCGGATTTCTGATATTCCGGTGATTATGCTTACCAGCAAAACAGGGGAAACGGATGAAATTCTGGCTATGAGTTATGGGGCAGATGATTATATTACAAAGCCCTATAATCCGGCGCTTTTGTTGCTGAAAATAGAAGCACTTTTTCGCAGATTAAAACCACAGGAAAAGCAGGAAGAATTAGAATACAGAGGTGTGTTTTTAAATCCTTTAAAGAGCACCTTGCGCTATCAGGACAGGAAAATTATACTGTCAAAAAATGAGATTTCTATTTTTCATTATCTGTTGAAAAACAGAGGGAAAATTGTATCAAGAGACGAACTGATGGATTATTTATGGGACTGCAATGACTTTGTAGATGACAATACTTTGACGGTCAATATCAATCGACTGAGGAAAAAGCTGGAGGAAATAGAGCTTACAGGTGTGATTGAGACAAGAAGAAGGCAGGGGTATATCTTAATATGAGTATAAAAAGATATTTAAAAGACCACGAAATTTGTATCTTGATTTTTCTGATATGTATAGGAATTACGGAGGGCATTTTTCTGCTTTTTAATTTAAGTATGACGTTACAAATTTTTGTTCTTGCTGTTTTATTTTTGGGAATTCTGGTGGCAGGAGCTTATGATTATAACAGGAAAAAGGGATTTTATCAGGATTTGGAGAAGAAGCTTCAAAAGCTGGAAGAAAAATATCTGTTAATGGAGATGCTGGAAAAACCGGAATTTCTGGAAGGGCAGATTTTGTATGACGTGGTGTCAGAGATGCAGAAATCCATGAATGACGAAATTTTTGTTCAGATACGAAAAAATAATGAATTTAAGCGGTATATAGAAACATGGATACATGAAGTAAAACTTCCTATTGCCAGTATTCGCCTTATTCTCCACGAATATAAAGGCACATCAGCCAGAACCTTAAAAGAACAGATGGGACGAATTGAAAGCTATGTGGAGCAGGTGCTTTATTATCTGAGAAGTGAAGTGCCGGAAAAGGATTATAGGATTGCTCCCCATTCTTTAAAGAAGCTTACAGACCAGTCTGTTTCTGAAAACAGGGACAGCTTGATTTTAAACCGAATAAAAATTATACAGGAAACACAGGATATTTCCGTGTACACAGATGAAAAGTGGCTGCGGTTTATTTTGGGGCAGATTATCGGCAATGCAGTGAAATATAAGAAAGAAGATAGTGTACTTCGGATATGGAGTCATCAGGATGAGAAGCATAGCTTTCTCCATATTTGGGACAACGGGATTGGAATTGCGACAGAAGATTTGCCAAGAGTTTTTGAAAAGTCGTTTACCGGTAAGAACGGCAGAACACATCAGGCATCTACGGGAATGGGGCTATATTTATGCAGTACACTTTGTAATCGTCTGGGGCATAGAATGACGGTGGAGTCAAAAGAAGGAAAATACACGGAAATTACCATAGAATTTTACGACAATGAGTATTTAGATGTTTTGAAATAACCTTACAGCAATGTAAGGTTATTTTATACAAAGAAATGGTTTAGTCAGAATGGAAAAAGTATAATGATACTTGAAAAAAGAATGGGAGGTACAAAATGGGAACGCTATTAGAAGTTCAAAATCTGGTGAAATTTTATGGGAATAAGACGAGTCTTACAAAGGCAGTAAATGATATTAGCTTTCAGGTAAATAAAGGAGAATTTACAGCAATTATGGGCGCCAGCGGCTCGGGGAAGACAACACTTTTAAACTGTATTTCCACCATTGATAAGGTGACAAGCGGTCATGTTTTGTTGGAAGGGCAGGATATTACAAGGTTAAAAGGGAATGTACTGATGAGGTTCCGCAGAGAGCAGTTGGGATTTATTTTTCAGGATTTTAATCTCTTAGATACCTTAAATGCCTTTGATAATATTGCGCTTGCTCTTCAGATACAAGGGAAAAAATCGGAAGAAATTAAGAAAAGAGTAAGAAAAATCAGCGAAAAGCTGAATGTGGCGGAAACTTTAAAGAAATATCCTTATGAAATGTCAGGCGGACAGCGGCAGAGAATTGCCTGTGCAAGAGCAATAGTGACAGAACCTTCCTTGATTTTGGCAGATGAGCCAACAGGAGCTTTGGACTCTCAAAGTGCAGGGATGTTTCTTGGCAGCTTGCAGTATATGAATGAGGCAATGCAGGCAACTATTTTAATGGTAACTCATGATGCTTTTTCTGCAAGCTATGCAAAGCGTGTCTTGTTCATGAAAGACGGTAAGTTATTCCATGAACTGCGAAAGGGAAACAGCAACAGAAAGGAATTCTTTAATGAAATTATTCATGTGATTTCACTTCTGGGAGGTGACTTAAATCATGTTGTTTAATCTTTCCAGAAAGAATTTTAAAAAGAGTATTCGGGATTATTCGGTATATTTTTTCACTTTGATTTTAGGTGTGGCAGTTTTTTATATTTTTAATGCTATTGAAACTCAGACAGCCATGATGGAAGTGACAAAGGCAAAGGCGGAAATTATTGACATGATGAATAGTGCTTTAGAGGCTGTCAGCATATTTGTGTCTTTTATTTTAGGATATCTGATTGTATATGCCAGCCGTTTTATGCTGAAAAAGAGAAAAAAAGAATTTGCTGTTTATCTTACATTAGGTATGAAGAAAACACAGATTTCGGGAATGTTGTGGATAGAAACAGTCTTTATGGGAATTATTTCACTGGGAGCAGGACTTCTGGTGGGAATTGGTCTTTCTCAGTTCATGTCCCTTTTTGTGTCGAAAATTTTTGAGGCAGATTTATCAAAATTTGTATTTACTGTGTCTGGGAAAGCGATTGTAAAATCTGTATTTTATTTTCTGGTGATTTATATTGTCGTGATGATTTTAAATACATGGGAAATCAGCCGTGCAAGATTAATCCGCTTTCTGACTGCAGAGAAGAAAAAAGAGAAAAATATTTTGAAAAATCCAATTCTCAGTGTTTTGATTTTTATTCTGGCATGGGTGATTTTAGGATATGCTTACCATAATGTAACAGGTAATGCACAAGCTCTTACTACGGAAGTAGATGTATTTACCCAGATTATTTTAGGAATTATCGGAACGTTTCTGGTGTTCTGGTCTGTTTCCGGATTTTTTGCAGCGATGGCAGGGAAGGCATCAAAGGTATATTATAAAGGATTAAACTCTTTTGCAGTAGGAGAGATTTCCAATAAATTAAATTCTATGGTAGCGTCTGCAACGATTATCTGTCTTTTGCTTTTTATGACAGTCTGTATTATTACGTCTGTGTTTACCAGAAAGGCTTACAAGGATAAATTGGTAGATGAGATGGCGCCTATGGATATTTCTATGGAAAAATACGTGGCAGAAGACCATAAGACCATTGCAGATGTGTTCGAGGAGAAAAAGATATCGATGGATGCCTTTTGTGATATTACAGAAGCGTATTCTCTCCAAAGTGAGGAAATCACAAATGCAGCGGTTTTAGGAGATTATTTGCTGGAGAATGCGGAGTTTTATGGAGAAGAATTTGCCAATGCTCCGGTGGAAGTCATGAAAGTAGGCGATTATAATAAATTTGCCAAGCGGTATAACAAAAAAACATATAGCTTGAAGGAAGACGAATATCTGATTGTGGCAAATCAGGAGGGTTCTGTGAAACTGTTTAACAGCGGATTGAAAGAAAATCAGGAGATTAGTTTTCAGGGAAAGACATACCGTGCAAAAGAAAAGGCTTGTCAGGACGGATTTGTCATGATGAATTATGACAAATACAATATGGGGATTTTACTTCTTCCCGATGAAGCGGATTTCTCCCAATGCAAGGAGGATACTAATTATATTGCCGCCAATTATAAAAATGACAGCAAAAAATTTAGAACTATGGTAGATAAGCAGATTTCCAACAATATGAAAAATTCATGGGAAGTTACTTATCCGGTTGTTACTGCCACACGTTCCAATATTATTGATGACAGTATCGGTACAAGCGCCATGTATATTTTCTTAGGAATGTATCTGGGAATTAGCTTTTTACTTTCAGGAGCGGCGATTTTGTCCTTGAAGGTGCTTTCTGATGCAGCAGACAGCAAAGATAAATATGAAATTTTGAGGAAACTGGGATGCGAAGAAAGAAAAATCAGAGGCGTTTTATGGAAACAAAACAGTATGTTTTTCGGTTTGCCTGTTTTGGTGGCGAGTATTCACTCCATTTTCGGTATTCAGGTATGTAATCAGTTGCTTTCTATTTACGGAGAACAGAGTATTTTGCCGGGACTTACGGCAGCAGTGATTTTAGTATTGTTTTTCTATGGAGGATATTTCCTTATTGCACAGATGTGTTCTTTGAGAATAATCAGAGGTGAAAAATAATGATAAATATTCTTACTTTTATCGGAATCGTTTGCATGGTTGTCTTATTAGGGTTCGTGGTTATTGTAAATATGTAAAAATCGTAGGGCGAAGAGGCAGTTGCACTTAATACAACAGCCTCTTCTGTAATAAAATTTATTTTTCAAAAATTTTTATTCGTCCCAGCCCTCATAAAAACGGATATTTACGGAAATATTTCTTACAATATCCCCTTCCTTTAAATTCATATCACTGACATCTGAAACAGAAGGCAGGGAACAGTCTTCTTCAGAAAGCTCAAGGCTAATCCAGTTGTAAGCGGCTTCATTGGCATCGTCAACAGCATCTTCCAAGGTGTCGCCCTTTGCATAACAACATTCTAAATCAGGAAAATATCCCTGATAGTTTCCGTCATCTGTTTTGCTGAAAACAGCAGGATATATAAATTTCATAATAATCTCCATTCCGCCGCCTTTCAGGTGACGGCACAAATAGTAATGAAAGTGTTTCACACCTTCAAATTTTAGTGTTACAATAGATTTAATTATTAAGGCATCCCGGCATCGATATCAGATGCACCCACCCGTTTGTTTATTGATGTGCAGGTGCGCCTCTTTGCTTAGGTGGGAATACTCTTTAATCGGTTCACTGTGTGAGCCTGTTTTTTGTGTCTATTCCACGATTTTGGCTTAATTTACTTTTTTCACAGTAATAATCTCCCTTCTAAGTCTAAAACAAGATAAGAAAAGTATATAACAAAAAAGAATAGGATACAACAATAGAATTCCTCTGTATTTTTTGAAATTTTGCCTGAAATGGCATTGAAAAGTTTAGAGTTGCCCGCAAACCTTGGAAATATTCAATGTTTGCGGGTATTTTGAATTGTTTTTGTGTTATAGATTATTCAAGTATTACATTTTAGAAATAAATTCATCCAGTGATTGGGCGGTTAATGCTGTCTGCATCCAAGTTTCAATTACTTCTATATCCTGCTGCTCTTGTAAAGTTTTTAAAAGAGTGTCCGATAATTGTCCGAATTTTTCTAAGGTCATCTGAAGCATTTTCTTTGCCATTTTTAGTTGACCTTGCTGCATACCTTCTTTTCTTCCCTCTCTGCGTTCATCTTGCATTAATAATTCCAAAAGCATAAATCTCTCCTCCATTTCCCTGCTCCCCTTGATATGGGTGACTGATTTCTGCACTTGCCTTACATAATCATCTTGAAAATCCTTTTGACTTTCTTTTAAGTCTGCATGTACAAATCTCAGAAAAGAAACCAGCTCCTTTGGCACATCTTCTTCATCTTCTCCACAGGTGTTCAGGAACATAATACAGCGTCCGTCTTTTAAAGATACCTTTTTAGTTTCCTCACAAGCTGTGCGAAAAGTATATCGGTATTTCCTTTCACCAAAAGGATCAAAGTCACAGAGAAAAATTACATAGCTATCAGGAAGTTCTTCATATTCACATCCCTTTGCTAAAAGCTCCATATCCATCTGGCTTTGATAATAACGACTTCTGCGACCAAGAGCCGGCTGTTTTAGCACCTGCATCTCTACGTTATAACGTGTATTGTTTCCATCTTTTGCATAAACGTCTAGTCGTACGCCTTTATACTCCGGATGATAAACAATACTTTTCTCTGTACTGATTTCTACATGGGCGATTTTAATAGAAAGAGCACGCTCTAAAAAGCCTTTGCAATTTTCTTCATCTGACATGACTGCTGCAAACATAAAGTTATTTTTAATTGTAAGATTTTTTAATAAGGTATTCATATTTTTTCCTCCATCTTACAGAGGAATTCTATAAAGTAAAGTATAGCAGATGAAAAAAAGACTTACAACTGTTAAATAATCATAAATTTCCGCAGTTGCAAGGTGTTTCAGTTCATGATAGTATAAAGAGATTAGGAAAGTAAAGGAGAACAGAAATGAGTTCTTATGAAAGTTTTGCCAGTGTGTATGATATGTTTATGGACAACATTCCATACAGAGAATGGTGCAGATATTTAATCGGTCTGTTGAAGGAATATGGCGTACAGGACGGATTGGTATTAGAGTTAGGATGTGGTACAGGGAAAGCAACAAGACTTTTATCAAGAGCAGGCTATGATATGATAGGAATTGATAATTCTCCCGATATGCTGGAGATTGCTCTTGAAAAAGAAGGAAAGACAAAAGACGATATTTTGTATCTTTTACAGGATATGCGCTCTTTTGAATTATATGGAACAGTGCGTGCGATAGTTTCTATATGTGACAGCATAAATTACGTCATTGAGCCGGAGGATTTGCTTAAAGTATTTAAATTAGTCAATAATTATCTTGATCCGGGTGGGGTATTTATATTTGACATGAATACCAAATATAAATATGAAGAAATTTTAGGTGAGTGTACCATTGCAGAAAACAGGGATACAGCCAGCTTTATCTGGGATAACTATTATGACTGTGAAGAACAGATTAATGAGTATGATTTGACATTATTTATTCCGGAGGAAGAAGCAGGAAAAAATATGTACAGAAAGTACGAAGAAATTCATTATCAGAGAGCTTATGATATGGAAGAAGTAAAAAATCTTCTGGCAAAGGCAGGTATGGAATTTGTAGCTGTATACGATGCTTTTACTCATCGACCACCAAGAGCAGTCAGTGAGAGAGTATATATCATAGCAAGAGAAAAAGGAAAAACAAGACAACAGGAGAAATAGAAATATGAAAGATTATATTGTAAGAGCTACTGCAGCTAACAGTCAAATTCGTGCATTTGCTGCTACAACGAGAGAAATGGTGGAATTTGCCAGAGCAGCGCATAACACCAGCCCTGTGGCAACGGCTGCACTGGGGCGTCTTTTGACAGCAGGTTCCATGATGGGAATTATGATGAAAGGCGAGAAAGATCTTTTAACCTTACAGGTGAAAGCAGGAGGTCCTTTAAATGGAATGACAGTGACTGCAGACTCAAAAGGAAATGTAAAGGGCTATGTGGGTAATCCTAATGTGGTTATTCATGCTAACGAAAAAGGAAAATTAGATGTTGCCGGTGCTGTAGGTGTAGGTTTTATGAATGTTATTAAGGATATGGGGTTAAAAGAGCCTTATGTAGGGCAGACTGTTTTACAGACTAGTGAAATTGCAGAAGATTTAACTTATTATTTTGCTACCAGTGAACAGGTTCCATCTTCTGTAGGACTGGGTGTTCTTATGGAAAAAGATAATACAGTGAAACAGGCTGGGGGCTTTATTATTCAGCTTATGCCGTTTACAGAAGAAGCAGTAATTGAAAAACTGGAAGAAAATTTAAAAAATGTAACTTCTGTAACAGAGCTGTTAGAGAAAGGACATACACCGGAGAGTCTTTTGGAAACACTTCTTGCAGGATTTGATTTGGAAATCAATGAAAAAGTACCTACCCAGTTCCATTGTAATTGTACAAAAGAGAGAGTAGAAAAAGCATTGATCAGTATCGGAAGAAAAGAAATTCAGGAACTGATTGATGAAGGAAAAGAAATTGAAATGAATTGTCATTTCTGCAATAAGAATTATATTTTTACAGTAGAAGAATTAAAGAATATTTTAAAAGCGTGCAGAAAATAAAAGAAGCAAGAAAGGTGTGGTAAGTAATGAAGGATGGTTTCATAAAAGTAGCAGCGGCAACACCGCAAATTGAAGTGGCAGATTGCATCCATAACACACAGGAAATTATAAAAAAGGCAAAGGAAATGAGTGCAGCAGGAGCCAGAATTCTGGTTTTTCCTGAGCTGTGTATTACAGGCTATACCTGCCATGATTTATTTTTTAATGAAACTTTGTTGCAGTCAGCAAAACAGCAGCTTTTGGTTTTGGCAGAGGAATTAAAGGACACCGAAGGGCTGATTTTTGTAGGGCTTCCTTTGGAGTATAACGGGAAGCTTTATAATACGGCGGCAGCAATTAACAGAGGAGAAATTCTGGGAATTATTCCAAAACACAGTATTCCTAATTATGGGGAATTTTACGAGGCAAGATATTTTACTTCCGGCAGAGACATAGAAGGCGAGATAAAATTAGGCGATAAAATGGTTTCCTTTGGAAGTAAGGTACTGTTTGAATGTGAGGAAATGCCTCAGCTTTGTGTTGCGGCAGAAATCTGCGAGGATGTCTGGACACCTGCATCACCGGGACTGTTTCATGCCATGGCAGGAGCCAATGTAATCGTAAATTTATCCGCCAGTGATGAAATTGCAGGAAAATCAGAATATCGCAGAGACCTGATAAAAGGGCAGTCCGCAAGACTTTTATGCGGATATGTGTATGCCACTGCCGGAAACGGTGAGTCTACGCAGGATTTGGTTTTCGGAGGACAGAATTTAATCTGCGAAAACGGCAGTCTTCTTGCAGAAGCACCGTTATTTAAAAATGAAACGGTTTATGGCGTATTGGATATTCAGAAGCTTCGTGGAGAGCGAAGAAGAATTTCCACATGGCTGGAAGAAAAAGGAGAGAAGCGCCTTCATATTTCTTTCCATTTGCCGTTGGAAGAAACAGAACTTGAAAACAATTTTGCAAAAAATCCTTTTGTACCGGACTGTGATACGGAAAGAGCCAAAAGATGCGAAGAAATTCTTACCATACAGGCAATGGGACTGAAAAAAAGAATGGAGCATACAAAATGTAAATCTGCTGTTCTTGGAATTTCAGGAGGTCTGGACTCCACCCTTGCACTTCTGGTTACCGCAAGAGCCATGGACTTTATGGGACTGGACAGAAAGAATATTACAGCAGTGACTATGCCATGCTTTGGAACGACGGACAGAACGTATACAAATGCCTGTGAGCTTACCAAACGTCTTGGGGCAGAGCTTTTGGAGGTGGATATTAAAAAGGCTGTTTTGCAGCATTTTGAGGATATCGGTCATGACTATAATGTGCATGACGTTACCTTTGAAAACGCACAGGCAAGAGAGCGGACACAGGTGATTATGGATATTGCCAATCAGCAGGGCGGTATGGTAATCGGAACGGGAGATTTCTCAGAGCTGGCGCTTGGATGGGCTACGTATAACGGAGACCACATGTCTATGTACGGTGTAAACGGCGGTGTGCCAAAAACCATGGTACGCCATTTGGTACGCCATTATGCGGATACTTGCCAAGAAGAAAAGCTTGCAGAAATTTTAAGAGATGTTTTAGATACGCCGGTAAGTCCGGAATTATTGCCTCCAAAGGAAGGGGAGATTGCACAGAAAACAGAGGATTTAGTAGGACCTTATGAGCTCCACGACTTTTTCCTTTATTATATGCTGCGTTTTCATTTTTCACCTTCTAAGATTTACCGTATTGCCAAGAAAACCTTTGCGGGAATTTATACAGAAGAAGAAATTTTAAAATGGATGAAAAAGTGCTATTGGAGATTTTTCTCACAGCAATTTAAGCGTTCCTGTCTGCCGGATGGACCAAAGGTAGGAAGCGTATCTGTTTCACCGAGAGGAGACTTGCGTATGCCAAGTGACGCCTGCGTGAGAATTTGGATGGACGAAATAGAAAAATTAAATTAAAAATTCAGGAGTCATTACATCAGGCAGATAGTGAAAATAGGGATACATTTTTAGCGAATTTGTTGAGCACACTTTGAGATTACAAGCTCAAAGTAAGCGCAAACTGAGCCTAAAATGTATCCCTATTTTTAATGTAACAGCTCTTTTTTTATTCTTTTCTGGCTTTGTCTAAGGCATTGTCAATAGCCTCTAAAAGCAGCATAGAAGTGTACTTATTTTTCTCAGAATAAGTGATATTTTCTGTGGACTGTGATGTATAAATCTGGTCGGAGAGTGCATCAAGGGCAGGCTCTACCAGGGGATACATGGCAGTGGTGGTTTCACTGAGATTGACAAGGGAAATAGAATTAATGTGGTTTTCATCTACAGTAACCTCCACGTCAAAGGTATTGTCATTTAGAGTAATAGGGCTGGTGTAAACACCTGCATGATATATAGCATCTGCACTGGCAGGATCTGCATTTTTATTTTTTCCAAACATTAAAAAAAGCAAAACGGCCAGTACAACGGCCAAAACTACAAAAATCCCGGTATAAATAACTTCCTTTGTATGTAAAACGACAATTTTAGTTTTTGAACTCATGGCTGCACCTCCCATATTCCTTTTTATAGCATATTACAGAAATAAGAAAAATATACCTGATAATTTCAACTGCTTTCATTGGAATTTAAAAGAAATTCATGATAAAATGGACACCGAAAGGAGAATAGACACTTATAATGAACATGAAAAAACAATACAAGGGAATTTTTTATATTATTTTATCTGCATTTTGCTTTTCTCTTATGGACATGTTTGTTCGTATGTCAGGGGATTTACCTTCTATACAGAAAAGCTTTTTCAGAAATATTGTGGCGGCAGTTTTTGCCTGTGCTTTCGTATTAAAAGACAGAGAAGCCTTTCAGTGGAAGAAAGGAAGCGGGAAATATTTAATTTTACGATCGATGTTTGGAACGTTGGGAATTTTATGTAATTTTTATGCCATTGATCATCTGGCATTAGCAGACGCATCTATGCTGAATAAAATGTCCCCATTTTTTGTAGTGATTTTCAGTTTTTTACTTTTAAAAGAAAAAGTGACAGTGACACAGACGCTTTTAGTTATCGGCGCTTTTTTGGGAAGTTTGTTTGTAGTAAAACCTACGATTTCTAATCTGGATTTAGTACCGTCTTTAATTGGACTTTTAGGAGGTCTGGGGGCGGGGGCTGCATACACTATGGTTCGAAAATTGGGAACCATAGGAGTAAAAGGGCCTTTTATCGTATTTTTCTTCTCCACTTTTTCCTGTGTAGTTACATTGCCGTGGCTGATTTTTGATTATCATGTCATGACTTTGGCACAGATTGTTATCCTGTTGATGGCAGGGCTTTGTGCAGCAGGAGGGCAGTTTGCTATTACCGCAGCATATTGCTATGCGCCTGCCAGCGAAATATCAATTTATGATTATACAAAAGTTATTTTTTCCATGATTTTAGGATTTATTATGTTTCAGCAAATTCCTGATTTTTACAGCTGGATTGGATATATAATTATCTGCTTTATGGCTGTTCTTATGTTTTTTTATAATAAAAAGAGAGGTACAAAATGAGATATAAATTATTAGTCTTAGATATTGACGGAACGGTAACCAATTCCAAGAAGCAGGTTACAGAGAAGACGAGAAATGCAATTTTAAATTTGCAAAAAAGGGGAATTCCGGTAGCAATTGCGTCAGGGAGAGCTCCACAGGGAATTTATTCTGTTGCCAAGACATTGGAGCTTGATAAATTCGGAAGCTATATTATGCCTTTTAACGGAGCCAGAATTGTAAATTTTAAAACAGGAGAATGTATTTACTCAAAGACACTTCCGCTGCATCTGCCTGCCAGATTATGGAAAGACGCAGTGGAGAACGGAATTGGTATTGTAACTTATGATGAGAAAGAAGTTATCGCAGGGATGAAACCTGATAAATATATGCTCCTTGAGGCAAAAATCGCAGGAATGCCTATTGCATATCATGAAGATTTTAATACTTATGTGGATTTTCCGGTAAATAAATGCCTTATGACAGGAGAACCGGAAGATTTGGAGGCATTAGAGCCTGTATTTGCGCAGAAATATTTCCATGAGGCACAGATTTTCCGTTCAGAGCCGTACTTTTTAGAGGCTACCCCTAAAAACGTAGATAAGGCCTACTGCCTGAAGCATCTTTTGGAAATATTGGGTATTCAAAGAGAAGAAATGATTTGCTGCGGTGACGGTTTTAATGATATTTCCATGATACAGTATGCGGGTCTTGGGGTGGCAATGGCAAACGCGCAGGAGCAGGTAAAAGCAGTGGCAGATTATGTTACTCTTTGTGACAACGACCATGACGGAATTGCGGAGGTTATTGAAAAATTCTTTTAAAAGAAGCAGGAGGTTTTTATGGCATTACAATTTATTTTCGGCGGAGCAGGTGCAGGAAAATCCTATTACCTTTACAACAAGATTATACAGCAGTCCATAGAAAATCCGAAAAAGCAGTATTTGATTTTAGTACCGGAGCAGTTTACCATGCAGACGCAAAAAGAGCTGGTTATCATGCACCCCAGAAAGGGAATTTGCAATATTGATGTGTTGAGCTTTGAGCGTCTGGCTTTTCGTGTGCTTACGGAAATGGGAGAGAGCCAGAGAACACTTTTAGAGGAAACAGGAAAGAGCATGGTTCTTCGAAGAGTTGCGCAGGAAAAGAAAAAAGAGCTGAAAATACTGGGGGAAAAAATGGACAAGCAGGGCTATGTTTCCCAGATGAAATCTATGGTATCAGAGCTGCGTCAATATGAAATTTCCACAGAGGATTTAGTGGACATACTGGAGGATTTCTCAGCTTCACCGGAGTTGTATTATAAATTGCAGGATATAAAAACCTTATATCAGGGATTTTTTGACTATCTGGAGGGCAGTTTTATTACACAGGAAGAGGTGCTGGATGCCATGGGCAGAGTCGCACCCCAGTCAAAAAAATTAAAGGACAGCGTGCTAGTTTTAGATGGATATACGGGATTTACGCCTATTCAGCTTCAGCTTTTGGAAACACTTTTAGGAATTTGCGAAGAAGTTTATGTGACAGTTACTATTGCGGCAGGTGAAGATCCCTATAAAGCAGGAAGCCCTCATGAATTGTTTTATCTCAGTAAACAGACAGTGGCAAGTCTTTTAAGAATTGCAAAAGACAAGAAAATAAGCTGGAAGGAATATTGGATACCGGAAGGAAAAGGGGAGTATCAAGGCAGATTTAAAGACAATCCGCCTATGGCTTTTCTGGAAAAGAATGTTTTCCGGTACAGAAGGAAAAAATATCCAAAACAACAGGATGCAGTTCAAATTTATGAAGCCCAAAATCCGGCAAGTGAAATGGAAATGACAGCAGGAGAAATACGTCGTTTGGTGAGAACCAAGGGATATCGATACAGAGATTTTGCAGTGATTACGGGCGATATGCAGGTCTATGCGCCGGCAGCCGCAAGAGCTTTTGCACGGTATGAAATTCCCTGTTTTATTGATGAAAAACATTCGGTATTTCTCAATCCTTTTGTGGAATATCTGCGGGCAGCCGTAGATATGATTGTAGAAAATTTCAGTTATGAAAGTGTATTTCGTATGTTGCGATGTGGATTAAATGATATTTCCACAGAGGAAGCAGACCGCTTGGAAAATTATGTAATTGCCATGGGAATTCGAGGTTTTTCCCGCTGGCAGCAGGAATGGGTAAGAAGCTATCGGGGAGAAAATTCGGAAGAATGTGTACAAATTGATAAGATAAGAGCAAGCCTTGTGGAAAAATGGGAGCCTTTTTATAAGAAAATGAAGACGCCGGATGCTTCTGTGAGAACCTATACGGAGGCGCTGTATCAGTATATAACGGCAAATAAAATTCAGGAAAAATTAAAAGAATTTACAAAGAATTTTGAAGCAGAGGGCAATCTTTCTCTGGTAAAAGAGTACAGTCAGATTTATGAAATTGTCATGAATTTGCTGGATAAGCTGGTGGAAATATTAGGAGATAAAAAAGTTCGTATTCGGGAATTTAAAGAGATTTTGGAAGCAGGACTTTCAGAAGCAAAGGTGGGAATTATTCCTCCGACCTCTGACCAGGTTTTAGTAGGAGACATGGAAAGAACACGATTAAAAGACATTAAAATTGTGTTTTTTGTAGGGGTAAATGAAGGAAAAATCCCAAAAGAACAACAGGCAGGAAAGCTGTTATCGGATTTAAACAGAGAGGAGCTGAAGGGCTCTTTAAAAGAAAGAGGCTTGTCTTTAGCGCCTACGGCAAAGGAAAATCTCTATACGCAGAAGTTTTATCTCTACTTAAATCTTACAAAACCCAGTGAAAGAATTTATCTTTCTTACAGCCGATTAAGCAGCAACGGAGAGGCAATGTCCCCTTCCTTTTTAGTTGCGCAGATACAAAAGCTCTTTCCCGATGCCGTGAGAGAGTGGGATGTTCCATTGTTTGCAGAAAGCAAGTACGGAGCCTTGGACAGACTGTCAGAAGAAATGCGAAAACAGGACAGAACATCTCCTGTATTTGAAGAACTGATGAGCTGGTTCACTTCTCAAAAGGAGTATAGGGAGCTTGTAAACAAGCTGATTGATGCTGCATATTATGTAAATCCACAGGAGAGTATCAGCAAAGGTGTGGCAGAAGCTCTTTACGGAACAGAGCTTTCCAACAGCGCCAGCAGGCTGGAGCAGTTTGCAAAATGCGCCTGTTCCCACTTTTTAAGCTATGGCTTGATGCTGCGGGAACGTGTCCGCTATGAGTTCAGCATGGCTGATATGGGGACACTTTTGCATAACAGCCTTGATTTGTTTGCACGAAAAGTGCGGGAACAAGGGAAAAGCTGGGTGGATTTGGAGGATGAAGAGAGAGATACTCTGGCAGAAGACTGTGTAACGGAGGTTGTGGAAAAGTCAGGGGAAACCATTTTGTTAAGCAGCGCCAGAAATGCTTATACCATTAACCGTGTGAAACGTATGGTAAAGAGAAGTGTCTGGGCATTACAGAAGCAGTTAAAACAGGGAGAATTTTATCCAGCCCTTACGGAGTGGGCTTTTGGAGAAAAAGATAATATAGACAGTTTGAATTTTGACTTGGAGTCCGGACAAAAACTCCATTTGAAAGGACGAATTGACAGAATTGATGTGTGTCAGGATAAAGAAAATCATCTCTATGTAAAGGTTATTGACTATAAATCAGGAACAACCCAGCTTGATTTGATAAAGCTTTATTATGGACTTCAGATTCAGTTGGTGCTTTATTTAAACGCTGCTCTTGAGCTGGAAAAGAAGCGTTTTCCGGACAAGTTTGTACAGCCGGCAGGAGTGTTTTATTATAATACAAAAGATCCTATTTTAAATAAAGAGGATGTGAAAAATCCGGAAAATCCACAGGAAGAAATCTTAAAGAAGCTGAAGATGGACGGCATTTGCAGTGCCGAGCCGGAAATTTTGCAAAAGCTGGATAAAAATCTGGCGGCAGGAAAAAATGTGGAGTCTTTTGCAGTGCCTGTAAAATATACGGCAAAAGGGACTTTTTCCAGTAATTCAAAAGTAGCAAATCAGGAAGAATTTTCTATTATGATGGATTATGTGCAGGACAAAGCAAAGAAAATCGGCAGGGAGATTTTGAAGGGAAATACCAGTGTAAATCCTTTTGAAAGGCAGAAAGAAAATGCCTGTGAATATTGTCCGTATAAAGAGGTTTGTGGATTTGATGAAAAGCTTCAGGGATATGGATACCGCAGATTGGAAAATTATAAGTCTGATGAGCTGTGGCCGTTAATGAAAGAGGAAATGGAAAGGAGGGAAAAGTAAAATGGGCGTTTCGTGGACAGAGGAACAGCAGAAGGTCATTGATACCAGAAACTGCAATATTCTGGTAAGTGCGGCAGCAGGAAGCGGAAAAACTGCTGTTTTGGTGGAACGAATTATTCAAAGAATTACGGATAAAAACAATCCTGTGGATATTGACGAGCTTTTGATTGTGACGTTTACAAGGGCAGCAGCAGGGGAGATGAAAGAGCGTATCCGACAGGCTATCGAGAAAAAGCTGGAAGCAAATCCCGAAGACGAACATCTCCAGAGACAGAGCACTTTGGTACATCATGCGCTGATTACCACCATTGACAGTTTTTGCTCTTATATTGTAAAAAATTATTTTCATCTTATTGATTTAGATCCGTCTTTTCGTATGGGTGATGAAGGAGAAATGCGCCTTTTGCAGGCAGACGTGGCAGATGCTGTTTTAGAGGAGGCATACACAGAAGAAGCTCCTTCTTTTCTTGCCTTTTCAGATGGCTTTGCAGGAGGAAAGACAGATAAGAAAATTCCGGAGATGATTATAAAATTATACAGTTTTTCTATGAGTTATCCTTATCCGGAAGAATGGCTTTTGAATTGCCGTAAGGCTTATGAAATAAAAAGCATAGAAGAACTGGAAAATGCAGACTGGATGAAGCTTATTAAAAATGAAGTAAAACAGGAAATAAAAGAGGTTTCCATGCTGTTAAAGCAAGCCCTTGAAATTGCAAAAGAGCCGGACGGACCAGTTTTTTATATCGGACTTTTAGAAGATGAAGCTTCAGCAGTGGCAAAGCTGGAGCGGACAGAAAACTTTTTTGAATGGAAGGAAATGCTGGATAAACTGGAATTTAAACGGCTTCCTGCCGGGAAAAAAGCAGAAAAAGAGCTGGTATCGGAAAACCAGCAGGAGCTTGCAAAAAACTTGCGAAGTGAGGCAAAAGACCAGATAAAAGCTTTAAAAGAGCGATATTTTCAGGAAACGGCAGAGGAAATGTTGGAAAATCTCCAAAGAGCAGGAGAACCGGTAGGCGTTTTAGTAGACTTGACTTTGGCGTTTATGAAGCTGTATAGGGAAAAGAAAAAAGAAAAAAATATTCTGGATTTTGGAGATTTGGAGCATTATGCCTTGGAAATTCTCATTAAGCATACAGAAGAAAAGGATGAGCGCACAGATGCAGCCAGAGAACTGTCAAAGAAATTTGCAGAAATTATGATTGACGAGTATCAGGACAGTAACCTTGTGCAGGAAAAGCTTTTAACATCTGTTTCAAAAATGGAAGACGGAATTTACAATATTTTCATGGTAG
Organism: uncultured Blautia sp.; assembly: GCA_900539145.1. GTDB lineage: Bacteria > Bacillota > Clostridia > Lachnospirales > Lachnospiraceae > Blautia. Next base: position 10,137 of record UQAX01000030.1, on the reverse strand, counting down.
GAGATGTGAAGCAGAGTATTTACCGTTTCCGTCTTGCCAGACCGGATTTGTTTATGGAGAAGTTTAAAACCTACCCTCAAGAGGAGGGAATGGATTGTCTTCGTATTGACTTGCATAAGAATTTCAGAAGTCGGGCAGAAGTTTTAGAAGGCGTAAATTATTTATTTTACCAGATTATGGGCGAGGATTTAGGCGGTGTAGAGTATGACCGAACAGCAGCCTTATACCCCGGAAGAATTTTCCAGCCGAAACCGGAAGAAGAAAGTGAGCCTGCAACGGAAGTCCTTCTTTTAGAAGATGAGGAGGAGAATACAAGGGAATTAGAGGCAAGAATGGTTGCTCTGCGCATCGGAGAGTTAGCAGGGAAATATCTGGTTTTAGATAAGAAAACAGAGGAATACAGACCGGCAAAATATTCAGATTTTACTATTTTGCTTCGTACCATGTCCGGCTGGGCAGAAACCTTTAAAAAAATCTTAAATTCCTGTGGAATTCCTGCCAGTGTTACCACAAAAACAGGGTATTTTTCTGCTCAGGAGGTAACTACGGTTCTGGACTATCTGAAGATTTTGGACAATCCTATGCAGGATATTCCCCTCGCAGCAGCTCTTCACGGACTGCCTGATGGATTTAGCTTTCAGGAGTTGGCAGAAATCAAGGTTCTGGGAATGGAAAATGAGAAAACCGGTTTTTACGAAGCCCTGCTGTTGGGAGAAAAGCTTTCTTCTCCTTTGGGAGAAAAAATACGCAGATTTTTTGCTGTTTACAGAGAACTTCGCAGAAAAGTTCCGTATACTCCTATGCACGAATTGATTTGGGATTTTTATGATGCAACAGATTTCTTAGTATATCAGCAGGCATTTGTATCGGGGGAGCAGAGAAAAGCCAACTTGTTGATGCTGGCAGAAAAGGCAAGAGATTACGAAAGCACCAGTTATCGAGGTCTGTTTAATTTTATCCGCTATATCGAAAATCTGAAAAAATATCAGGTGGATTTCGGGGAAGCTAATACTCTTTCGGAAAACGAAGATACCGTGCGGATTATGAGTATTCACGGAAGCAAAGGACTGGAATTTCCTATCGTGTTTGTCTGTGGAATGGGAAAACAAATCAATATGCAGGACGCAAGGGAAAGTATTGTCCTTCATCCTGATTTAGGCATTGGTTCACCTTATGTAGATACTCAGCTTCGTATTCGGACAAGGACAATTTTGCAAAAAGCAGTACAAAGAGAAATTCTGCTGGAAAGTCTGGGAGAAGAGCTGCGTATTCTTTATGTGGCATTGACAAGAGCCAAAGAAAAACTTATTCTTACCGGTGTGACATCGAAACTGGAGGATACGTTAAAGAGCTTTGAAATGCTGAAAAAACAAGAGGAAGAAAAGCTGCCTTACGGACTAAGAGTAAAAGGAAAAAGTTATCTGGACTGGGTGCTTGCGGCATTGGCAAGACACAGGGCAATGAAGCCTCTTTATGAAATGTATGATTTTTCAGTATATCCGCTCAATGAAATGTATGATAGAGAACCTGATTTTACTGTGAGACAGGTGCAGCCACTGGAGCTGGTATTAGATGAAGCACAGCTTCGCACAGAAGAAATGCTGAAAAAGGGAGAATTGCTTTTATGGGACAGCAGTGAGGTCTATGATGAAAAATGGCGCAAGCTTTTCAAAGACAGCTTTTCCTATGAATATTCTTATCAGGCAGAAGGCGCTATTCCGGCAAAGCTAACGGTATCGGAGATAAAGCGGATGCAAAGTGCAGATACAGAAGAAAGTGAAATACTTCTGGAAGAAGAGGAAACAGAGGAAATCGTGCCGTTATTTATGCAGGAGACAAAGGAAGAATTAAAAGGCGCTGCAAAGGGAACACTGTACCACAGAGTATGGGAAAATCTGGATTATGAAAAAATAGATACCAAAGAGCAGATAGAAGAACAGCTGGAAAATATGCTGACTACAGAAGAAAAGAAATCTATATGGACACCTGATTTTTATCGTTTCGCGAAAAATCCTCTTGCAGTCAGAATGAAAGAAGCAGCACAAAGAGGGCAGTTATATCGGGAACAGCCTTTTGTGATTGCTATGCCTGCAAATCAGATGAAAAAAGAGTATGAAACGGAAGAAGAAATTCTGGTACAGGGGATTATAGACGCCTATTTTGAGGAAGAAGACGGACTGATTCTGGTAGATTATAAGACAGATAAAGTTCAAAAAGGACAGGAAAAAGAGCTGATAGAAAAATATAAGGTGCAGATGCAGTATTATAAAAAGGCGCTGGAAATGATTACCGATAGAGAGGTAAAAGAAATTTATATTTATTCAACGGGAATTGGAAAAGCAGTGCTGGTACATTCGGCTGAGTTTAAGACGCTTTAATAGAATAAAAACCCCCATGAGCAGCACCTCATGGGGATTTTGTGTGTAGTCCAATGGACCTTTTATCATTTTGCTTGTTGTCAGTATAGCATATACTTACAGGCTTTTCAAGTATATGTTGTTTCAGAAGAAATACGTATGGTTATTTATTCACATTTCTCCACTCTCTTGGCGATACTCCATAGACATTTTTAAACGCACGAGAGAAGTGCAGGGGATTGCCATATCCCACAGCATTTCCAATATCCGCAATAGAAAGTGTAGTCAATTTCAGGAGCTCAGTGGCTTTTACCATTCGATAATTCATTAAAAATTCCTGAGGGGAGCGCCCAACGGAATTTCGAAAAATCTTACCCAAATAGCTGCGGTTAATTCCACAAATTTCGGCTATTTCTTCGATTGAAATATTATTCTGAAAATTCTGTTCCATATAGTGAATGGCTTCTTGTATATAATAATCGCTCATTTTGCTGCTTTGTGTCAGTCGTGTAGATTTTGCAGACTGAATAAAATAATCAAAAAACAGGTAAAGATGTCCTAAAAGATGAAAGGAGGACTCTTTGGGATGAGCAACAATATATTTCATTTCTTTTACCATCTGTTCCCGTAAATCTTTTGAATGTGCATGATATACCGGATGATTGAGAGAAAAATCAGTCAGAGAAAGCGCTTCCTTTACTCTCAAGCCATCAAATTCAATCCATAAATATTCCCAAGGAGAATATTGGTCTGCATAATAGGTTGTAATCTGTTCCGGAAAAATCAGAAATCCCTGTCCGCTTCTTATAGAATAGGTTTTGGTTATTCCCTTTGCATCGTCTGCCATTAGAGTTCCTGTTCCGGAAAGAACATAATGAAATAAATAATGATTTCTGGTGACAGGACCAAAGGAATGACAGGGATTACAGGCTTCCCGTCCACATTGAAACATCCCCAAATCTATGAAATTTTCATTCGGAAAAATATTGAAAAAAACGTTTCCCATATATAGCTCCTTTTTATATAGCAAAATGCGTTCTGATAAAATTATTATACTATAAAAGTAAGCATTATGGTATAAAAATGCAAAGTTTAGATATTTATAAGCTGCAAATTGGTATGTTATAATCTGTTCATAAAAAGCAGTGTGTAAAAAATGACTTTAGGAGGAAATGAAAATATGGCAATTAAAGCAGAAAATAATGTTTTTTCTTTGGAAACAGCCAATACCCTTTATCAGATGAAGGTAGATGTGTTTGGCGTATTAAATCATTTATGGTATGGAGCAAAAACCGACTGCTGTATGGACTATTTGCTGGATTATCCTGATTTGGGATTTTCGGGCAATATTTACGAGGCAGGAGATAACCGCAGCTATTCTTTAAATACAAGACCTTTAGAGTACGGAGCAGAGGGTGTGGGAGACTTTCGTGTGCCTGCAATTTCTGTCACTCACGAAGACGGAAGTACAGCTCTTGACTTACGTTTTCAGGGGTATGAGATAAAAAGAGGAAAATATAAAATACCGGGATTGCCTGCGGTTTATGCAAAAGAAGAGCAGGCAGAAACCTTGGAAATTATTCTAAAAGATACAGCGACAGAAACCTTGGTGACCTTGCTTTATGGGGTGATTTTTGAGGCAGATGTGATTACCAGAAGTGTAATTGTGACCAATCAGGGAAAAACACCTGTTATATTGAATAAAGTGCATAGCTTTGCTATGGATATTCCTTATGGGGACTGGGAATGGGTTCATTTTTATGGCAGACATAATATGGAACGTCAGGCAGAGAGAGTACCTCTTATCCATGGTATTCAGGAGAGCAGCAGCACAAGGGGAACTTCCAGTCATCAGCAGAACCCCACAGTGCTTTTATGTGAAAAGGGATGTACAGAGACAGCGGGATTTTGTATGGGAATGGCGTTGATGTACAGCGGAAGCTTTCAGACACAGGTACAGCTGGATGAGCTGGAGCAGGTTCGAGCAGTGCTGGGAATAAACGAGGATAATTTTGCATGGACATTAAAGGCAGGAGAGAGCTTTTATGTGCCGGAGGTTATTTTGTCCTGCTCAGATGAGGGCATGGGAGAGCTTTCACGGCGTTTTCATCACATTATCCGTAATCATGTGTGCAGAGGTCAATATCAGTTATCAAGCCGCCCTGTTTTAATTAACAACTGGGAAGCCACATATTTTGATTTTAATGAAGAAAAAATTGAGAAGATTGCAAGGCAGGCAGCGGAATTGGGCATTGATATGATGGTTCTGGATGACGGCTGGTTTGGAAAAAGAGACAGTGATACATCCGGTTTGGGTGATTGGTTTGTTAATGAGGAAAAACTCAGAGGCGGCTTAAACACATTAGTAGATAAAATCAATGATATGGGTATGAAATTTGGACTGTGGTTTGAGCCGGAAATGGTCTCAGAGGACAGTGAATTATATAGAAATCATCCGGAGTGGGTTATCCGTATTCCGGAAAGAAACCCTACGAGAAGTAGATTTCAGCTGGTACTGGATATGGCAAATCCTGAGGTGATAGAATATCTGTATCAGGCAATCAGTAAAATTTTGAGGGAAAATCATATTGAATATGTGAAATGGGACATGAACAGAAGTATCTGTGACTGGTATACTAAGACATTACCAGACAGCCGTCAGAAAGAAATGCCACACAGATATGTTTTAGGGCTGTATGAACTGCTGGAACGATTGACAGGAGAATTTCCGCATATTCTGTTTGAAGGATGCAGCGGCGGAGGCGGCAGATTTGATGCAGGCATGTTATATTATTGTCCGCAGATTTGGTGCAGTGATGACACAGACGCCCATGAGAGAACCTTTATTCAGTATGGAACCAGCTTTTTCTATCCTATTTCAGCAGTGGGCTCTCATGTTTCGGCAGTGCCAAATCATCAGACAGGAAGAAGCACTTCCATTGAAACAAGAGGTATAGTAGCTATGGCAGGCAGCTTTGGGTATGAGTTGGACTTAAATATTTTAAGTGAGGAAGAAAAACAGGAGGTTGCCAAACAGATAAAAGCTTATAAAGAGTATCAGCCCCTTATTCATAATGGTTTCTATTATCGTTTAAGTAATCCGTATAAAGAAAATATGGCTGTATGGGAATTTGTATCACAGGACAAAAAGGAAGTATTAGTACAAGGCGTAGTATTTCGTGCAAAACCAAATACTTTGCGCAGCAGGATACGGCTTGCAGGGCTGGGAGAGGGAATGTATGAGGTTCTCGGTACAGGCGAAGTTTATACAGGAAAAGCGCTGATGACAGGTGGAATGTTACTGCCTAAAGTAAGCGGGGATGATGTGTCCTTTGAATTCTATTTAAAGAAAAAATGAAATGTACTGTGATAAATGAAAAAAGCTTTCTATTTCCGTTTTACTATGATATCATTCTACTATAAAGAAGTGCGTGCGTTTTGACATTGTTATTTAGTGAAAGAGAGGAAAGCGTATGAAAAAACGGATGATTACATTTTTATCTGCTCTTAGCATCTGTTTTATATTTTCGGGATGTGAGAAAGAGGAAAATTATGGACAGGTAGAACTGCCGGAGATGGAAAAGATTGAACAGGTACAACTCGGCAGTATGCGTATAACGGTGGGGGAGGATTATCCGCAAGCTAAGGCGGAGAAGCTGGTATCGGATTTAGAAAAAGCGCCTCCTGTAAACAAAAAGCAAAGAAAAGGCTTAGATAAAGGGAAAGATTACTGGTCTGTGGGAGTTGTGGCAAAAAACGGAGAAAAGCAGATGTTTTATTTCTTCCAGAATGGAGAAGACTGGTATTTTGAAACAGAGGACGGAAGATTATATTCTGACGGAGATTTTGTAACGGAACATATGGAGAGTTGTCAGAAGATGACAGCTCCGGTTTTGATTGCCTTGGTAGAAAACGAGGCAATACATAAGATATACTTTGAACTGATGCAGGAATTAGAACCCATAGATATGAGGTTTTTGTATGTTACCGATGTAATGAAAAATATAAAATACAAAGGATATTCGGAGGAGAAAGCGATAGAACTTGCAGAGTATGAAGCAAAAGATTTGTGGATAAATAATAAGTATGCCGAGATGCAGGGGTATAAGCTTTCTGATGAAAAGCTGGCAGAAGCAGTAGAATTGTATGCAGGAAAGTATAAAGAGCGTGACTATTATAAAAATATCGGCGAGCAGATTTACAAGGACTATGGACTTACCGTGGAGGAAAGTATTGAAAAGGGGCACAGTCTTATTGAAGCGGCATATTTTAGAAATAAAATTCAAACGGATCGGAAAAATGAATTTTATGACGGAAAAGATATCATGGGCGATAAGAAGTGCAGAAGCTGGGAGGAGTATTATGGAGCTTTTGTAGAAGATGTGATGATACCTGAAGTTGAGAAAGAAGGAATGGAAGAATTTGAAGAAATGATGGAACAGGCAAAAGAATTCTACGAAGCAAATCGGGAAAGACTTCAGGAGATGATGGAGACCATGGATGGAGAGCTTTACTATATTGGAGATGTTCCACAAGATGAAATATAATATATAACGTGAAAAATGGGGAAAGAGGGATTGGACTTAATTGTGCAGTCCCTCGTTTTTTTCTTTAAAAAATCTTTCGAATTTCTTTTAGAAAATATAATTGACAAAACAATATTATATAACGTATAGTATTAAATATAAAATAGTATTGCATATAAAATAATATTATAGCAATAGAAATGAGGTGAAGTTATGGTTTTTAATACAGGCGCCGCCCTCTTAGATGCTATTGTACTAGCGGTTGTATCCAATGAGAGTGAAGGAACTTACGGATATAAAATCACACAGGATGTACGGCAGGTTCTGGAGGTTTCTGAGTCTACTCTTTATCCCGTGCTCCGCAGACTTCAAAAAGACGAATGTTTGGAAACCTATGATAAAGAATACGGTGGCAGAAACAGGCGATATTATAAAGTAACAGAAAAGGGAAAGATACAGTTGGATTTGTATCGCACAGAATGGAAAAGCTACTCAACAAAGATAAGTACATTGTTTGAGGGAGGAATAAGGAAATGATGAGAAGAAAGGAATTTTTAGAGCAGTTGGAACGGCTGCTGTGGGACATACCGGAACAGGAGAGAAAAGAGGCATTGGAGTTTTATGAGAACTATTTTGACGATGCCGGAGAGGAAAACGAAGCAACGGTTATTCAGGAGCTGGGAAGTCCGGGAAAAGTTGCGGCAACCATTAAAGCAGATTTAGACGAAAACGGCAGCGAGCACGGAGAATATCGGGAAACAGGATATACCGATGAACGCTTTGAAGAAAAAAATATGCCGGACATTCAGAGTGAAAGGGTGGAACAGAAGCCAAAAAGAAGCAGCTTGTCATGGGCGTTGATATTACTGCTGGCAATTATAACCGTACCGTTTTGGGGAGCGTTGGCAGTTGCAGGATTGGGATTGATTGTAGCGCTTGTAGGAGCAGCTATTGGTGTGGCAGCAGCATTATTTTTCGGATGTATCGGGCTGTTAATGGGCGGTATTATTTCTTTAGGCGTAGCAGTTACACAGTTTCCGGCAGTGCCTACGGTATGCTTGGTTGCAGGCACAGGACTTTTGATGATTTGTATCGGTTTATTGCTTTTGCTGGGATTTTTGTGGCTGGCAGTAAAAGTATTTCCGATTTGTTTCCGATGGGTAATTGACTTTATACAAAGAATTTTACACAGAGGAATACGGGGAGGTGAAAGAAAATGAAAAAATTTACGAAGATTGCATTGATTGTTGTTCTCATTACAGGTATTGTAGGCGGATGCCTTGCAGGCGTGGGATTGGTATTTGGAGGTTCAGTTCAGTCCATTACCGGTAATTTTACAAATAGCCGTTTGTATCAGGTTCTTAGGAGAGTATGTCGGGAGCACGAAGGACCATGGTGGGATATGGATGATGATTTTAACGATTATCGCCACAGCATTGACGATGTAGATGATTTTAATCATGGCAGTATGGAACAGCGTGAATTTCTTTCTTCAGAAATAGACAGTATAGATATTGAAATCTATTCAGGAAAGGTAGAAATTCGTACAATTCCGGAGGATGAAATCAGAATTTCCGGACTGACAGATCAGGATTTTTTGGAATTGGATGCAGAGGATAGAGAATTGTCATTGGAAAGAGAATATCATGATTATGGGGTAATGGAAGACCTTGTCATTGAAGTACCGGAGAGCAAGGTGTTTTCTTCACTTGATGTTCATTTAGAGTCAGGACAATTTTTAAGCTCAGGAAAGCTTTCCGTAAGAGAAAGTGATTTTACTTTGATGTCAGGCAGCGTGCAGATAGAACTTTTAGATGCACAGGAAACAGATATTGAAATGGCATCCGGCGATTTTGCTGTTACACAGACAGGAAGATTAGAGGATTATGCGGTGCGGACAAAATGCGCCAGCGGTCATCTTGTTTTAAATGGAGAGGAACACGCAGGAACTACAAATGCCAGATATGGCACAGCAGGAAGTTTGAAAAAAATAGATATTGAAAGCAGTTCGGGAAGTGTAGCTGTTAATTTTGAAAATTAGTGAAAGGAGAGAGTGTTATGTCAGATAAAAGATTATATCGTTCATCAACAAATTGTATGTTAGCAGGTGTTTGCGGAGGTATCGCAGAATACTTTAATATTGATCCTACTTTAATCCGTCTTGCGTGGATTATCCTCACCTGCATGGGATTTGGAACAGGAATTGTTGCTTATGTCATTGCGGCAATCGTAATTCCAAAATAAAAGCCCGGTTTTTGTATAAAATCTAAAATCAAGGCCATACTCCAAAGAAGAAAGGAGTGTGGCTTTTTTATGTCAGCAAAAAAAGAAGAAAAAATTGATTTGAACAATATTCCGGAAGAAGAAAAAGTAAAATATGAAATCGCAGAAGAATTGGGGCTTTTAGACAAGGTATTAGACAGTGGGTGGAAAAGTCTGTCAGCAAAAGAAACAGGGCGTATAGGCGGACTTATGACAAAGCGTAAAAGAGAAAATGAGAGAAGGAAAAATGCTTGACTGTGGGTATGGGGAATGGTATTATGGTGTTGTATAATTCCATAAACCTATTAAGTGCATCTGCGTTGACCGCACAACGCCGGTGAAAAGGGAATCAGGTGAGAGTCCTGAGCGATCCGGTCACTGTATTTGGGGAGCAATGCTTCAAAAGTCCATTGTATATAAATACGAGAAGGAGAAGCAAAGCAATGAACCATGAGTCAGGAAACCTGCTTAATAGCAGTAAGGTGAAAACTTCCGTGCAAAGTTTGGATCCCTCATACTGTGAGATACAGTAGATGACTCCACTTTCATGATGAAGGTGGTTTTTTTATGGAATGCCGAAAGGTAAGAACCTGAACTTATAGAATTATGCATTGATTAAATGGCAGGTGGGGTGTCCTGCTTCTGCTATCCTGTTTTACAAAGTTTTGTTTTCCCGCAACAGACAAAACGGCGCATCCTCCGCAGGAACAGAATAATTCGTGACTAAAGTCAGGGCACTTCATCAGAAAACAATATTTCATATTTTTTATAGGGCTGTGTATCGAGAGATATGCAGTCTTTTTATTTCATAGGAAATTGCGTTCTATGAAATAAAAAATGCTCCGCAAGGATGCGCAGCTCGCGGAAATGAAATTATCACTTTGTGAACCGCTCGCGCGCGGAGATTGTGCTTTTGCACAATCTTTTTTATGTATAGGAAATTCTGTCATAATATTCTTACTCTTGTACAGGAAACTTTGCTTTTGTATAAT
>UQAX01000029.1 GCA_900539145.1 uncultured Blautia sp. | reverse complement strand
TTTCTATTTGGAAATGACGAAACAATTTGATATGTCCCTCTATATAGGATATAATGAGTTTATAAAACAAAAAATTTTTGTCACCATGAATGTTACTGTCTTAATAACGGAGGGAAGGTTTTTATGAAGAAAAGAAAAATGATAGGTTTTCTGATGTCAATATCTCTGTGCATGAGTTCCTATCTTATTGTACAAGCCGAAGATTACGTTGGTCCTGAATACGATGAAAATGGTTTTCTGATGTCACCTGACGAGCTTAACGCTGATAAACCGGAGTCTACCTATTATGAAGATTTAGAAAAATCACTGACAGAAGAAGAGGAGTCTGATACTTCCACAGAGCCAGATATTGAATACCATTCTGAGGATGAACCTCCTATAGATATAACCCCTTACGTCACAATAGAATCTCATCCTCTCACAGAGGAAACTCCTGAAGTCGATAACAATGTAAGTACATTTTATGCCTATAAAAAAGAAACTCCTATTCATTTTTCAAAGTTTTCCACTTATGGAGGTCTGTTTTCAGCAAATCTACCTTTACTGTTGCACATTTTAGAAACTATATTATAAAAAACGGAACTGTCATTTTTAAGTATTGTTCGAGATATTGATACACTTTTAACGAATTTGTCGAGCACGCTTTGAGATTACAAGCTCAAAGTGAGCGCAGACTGAGCATAAAATGTATCAATATCTCCGGATATGCACTTAAAATGACAGCTCCATAAATTAAAACACAGCAGGACAAAAGGCACTTCTCCTTTATCCTGCTGTATTTTTACAAATCTTAAAGAAACAGTTCGTCTTTCTTTCTGTCTTCACAAACTTTCTTCATTTTCATAGATGCAATTTTTAATTTCAGCTTATTCACTTTTCTTGCTTTTTTCGGGCAAACCTGAACGCATCGCATACAAGAAATACATTTACTTTTGTCCGTCTTTTTCGGTGACTCGGAAGATATTGCGCCTACCGGACAGACCTGAGCACATAAGCCGCAGCCTTTGCAGTCTTTTCCAGCTTTTGGTTTTAACGGAACGCCATTATATTTACGGTAAGGCTTATTCCCCGGTACGGAAATCTCTTTCTCATCACCGGATTTGATTTTATGTATAATCTTCTGAGCAAATTCTTTTAGTTCTTTTTTATCTCTTGCATCCGGTCTTTTTCTTGCAAACTGATGCATAATGGAATGTTCTGCTACGGCTGACACAGCGGCTGTTACGTGAAATCCGCATAAGTCCACCTGTTCCTTTAATTCCAACAATGTATCTTCATAAGCACGATTTCCATATACGGCAACCAAAACAGCCTTTGCCTTATTTCCCTTCATTTTTTTCATACGCTCCAGCGCAGGCGCAGGTACTCTTCCGCCATAAGAAGGCACACCGAAAATGCAGATATCATCTTCTTTAAAAGCTCTTACGTTTTCCCCTGAATTCTGTTTGCTTAAATCAATTTCCCCATATGTACCAAATTCCTTAGCTAATAATTTCACAATTTTTTCTGTACTTCTTGTTGGGCTAAAATAAATTGCATAGACACTCATACTTTCACTATTCCTTCCTAAAACTATTGCTTATAAATAGACAATTATAGTTCTTTTCTGCCAAAGATGCAAGAACCAATTCCCGAAAAATCATTTTGCCATTTTTCGAAATTCAAAGGCATATAAAACCAGCACAATCGCCATAATTACCATTTCGCTTAAAATCAATACATCTGCAATTCCACTTGGAATTTCCGGTAGAAAGACCAGCACACCTAAAATTATAAATAAAGTTGCGGTACATACTTTTCCGTACCATTTTGCTCCGTCTAATTTCTTGCCTCGGCGCAAATTTATCAATCCCATAGTTGCCATAAAACCTTCCTTAATTGCCATGAGCACTACCAGCCATATCATACGCTTATATCTGGTACACAAACATAATGCCACTGCCCCGTGAGTCAGTTTATCTGCAAAAGGATCTACGAACTTCCCAAGTTCCGTTACCATATTAAATTTTCGTGCTACTTTTCCGTCAAACAAATCGGTAATCGTTGATACCAGAACAATTCCCGCTGCCAGATAGTAATCCTTCACACTGTCTGCATTCAAATAAATTACGCAGAAAACCGGTATCAGCAGAATACGAAAATATCCCATACAATTTGGTATTGACCAGATTTCTTCCTTTTTGATTTTTTCCATTTTATTCTCACTCTCTTTCTTTATTTCTCATCATCTAAAAGCTGAAGCTTTGTTACCTTTTCAATTTTTCCCGGATAACTTTCCATAATACTTCCTGTATGAGTTACGGCAACACAATCTCCCACATCAAATTCCGAAAGCTTTATAGGGGTATTATGCCATTCTAATTCTGTATCGTCTTCTATTGAAAACTCAAATGCTCCTCGGCTATTGATATCATTAGTTTCCAGTCCTTCCACCTGAATATAACTATCATTTGCTCCTATATCCGTAATAATAGCATGAAAAGTTACTGTTTGATTTTCTTTTAAAGCTTGCTTGTATCCTATAAAATAAAAAATCACTGCCATGCAGAATAAAATTACGATGAATATCCCTGAATAAACAATTTTTTTCTTTTTCATAATTACCTCCCCTGCGCAGTGCAATCCTCATGGAGCAGTTTTTATTTCATAGAACGCAATTTTCTATAAATCAAAAAAGCACCATGGATATTTCATATTATACCAAATATCCATGATGCTTTCTATATTATTTTAAGTTTCCTACTACGCTTTCCGCAATTTCCAAAATCCTGCCGGAATGAATGAGGTTTCTGATGTACTCAATATGAGGATGTAAAATCATATCCTTTTCCATAATAGGAATTGTATTTTCCAATTCGCTGTACACCGCCTTTGACACAGAACTTACTTCTACATCTTTGTCCTGAAACTGTTGTACTTCATAGTCGGATAAAAGTTCTATGGCAAGAATGTATTCCAGCTTTTCTGCTACTGTTACCGCCTTTCTGCAGGCAAAATATCCCATTGCAACATAGTCCTCCTGATTTCCGCAGGTAGGTGTGTTATCAATAGTTGCCGGTGAACATAGCACTCTCATTTCATTGAGAAGTCCCGCCTGTGTATATTGGGGTATCATAAGTCCTGAATTCAACCCCGGTTTACTGATACAGAACCACGGATATCCGGACAGATTTTCATCAATAATTCTGTTGTTTCGCCGCTCAGACATTTTACCTAAAGTGCAGACAGCAATACTGGCGCTGTCCATCTCCAGCCCTACATAGGAAGAGTCTGCATTGCAGGCTGAAATCACGTCTTCCTCTCCCGGCTCGCTCCAGATAATCGGATTGTCACAGCAGGAATTTATTTCAATTTCCAATGTTCTTCTTGCATCTTCCAAAGTTTTTCTGGACGCACCGTGAAGCTGGGGCATACACCTTAAAGATAACGCATCCTGTACACGGCTTCCCTGATATTTCTTTATTACTTTGGAACTTTTCAGGATTTTTCTTATGTTTTCCGCTACCTTACCCTGCTCCCCATGAGGGCGGACCTTCATCACTCTCTCATCAAAAGCATTCATCACACCTTTTAAGGTTTCCACTGTCAATGCACCGATAATGTCTGCTGTCTTGGCAGCCTGCAACATATCATATAACGCCAGCGCTCCGAGAGCTGTGGGAGATGTTGTTCCTGAAACAAGAGCCAAACCTTCTTTGGAGCTTAATTCCATGGGCTTCATACCTGCTCTTTTTAAGGCTTCTTCTCCTAAGAGCAGTTCTCCCTGATACCATGCCTCTCCTTTTCCCAGCAGTACCAAAGCCGTATGTGCCTCCAAAGCCAGATAGCCTACGCTTCCTGACTCCGGCACTTTTGGAATAACACCCTTATTTAAAAACTCTTTATACTGTTCTAAAACTTCCAGACGCACACCGCTATTCCCACGACCTAAGTTCTGTAAAACCATAAGCATAATTCCACGAACCCCTTCTTCTTTCAAGGGTTCGCCCACAGAAACCGCATGAGTTAAAATAATATTCTCCTGTAATTGTGCTGTTTCTTCTTTTCCGATTGCTTTTGTGCAAAGAGCGCCAAAACCTGTGGTAACACCATACATAACTCTTTCTTCATCTACCCATTTTTCCACTAACTTGCGGCTTCTCTTTACACGTTGGCAGTATTCTTCAGAGAAAGTAACCTCTGCCCCATATCGTGCGACCGCTACAAATTCTTCCAGATGAATGGGATTACCCAGCTCTACCTTTTTTATGTTTTTACTGTTCTCCATTTGTAACCTCCTGCTACATAATATCTTTCTTCGTTTCCTTATCTAAGAAAAACAGTTTTATTGCAGAAGCAACCTGTAAAATAAAAATAGTAAGAACCGCAAAACCACCACAGGCAGCCAGATATTTTACACCGTCAACACCTTGTTCACCGCCTCCGAAGGCAACCATAATACATGCAATAAGTCCAATGGATACGCCCCATACAATTTTCTGCCAGATTGCCGGTTCTTCATCGTGTTTTGCCCCTTTTGTACATAAAGCAGCAATAGTTGTAGACATGGTATCAGCCGTGGTAGAAAAAGCAGCGATAAGCGCCACAATAATTACCGGAATAATAATTGCACCTAAAGGCACATGTTTTAAGAATTCCCAAATTCCGGCTACTGCACCTTCTTCCTGAATAGTGGCAATAATATCTGCTTTTCCGCTTGTCTGCCATTTCAAAGCAGTTCCACCCCATACTGAGAACCATACAAAACCAAAAGATGCCGGTAAAATCCAGTTGATTACCAAAAACTGACGAACCGTTCTTCCATAAGCAATAATTGCAAAGAAGATACCCATTAATGGAGCATAGGCAATCCAGATAGCCCAGTCATACATGGTCCACCATGTAACTAAAGCTTCGCCTCCTACGGTTCCCGGATCAAATCCCCATGTCCAGAAACGGTCTAGCCAGTATCCTAAGCCCACATTTGCCATATTAAGAATATACAATGTCGGACCAATTAAAAACAATACAATCAAAAGTACATAAAAAATCTTAGAAGTCAGTCCTGCCAGCCACTTAATACCTTTATCAATGCCCGTTACAGATGCAACCGTAAAAGTGGCTGTAATGATTGCCGTTAAAACAAACCATACAATCGGTCCTTGTTTGATACCGTAAGCAGAAGAAAGTCCTGTTCCGATAAGAGCAAGTCCTGCACCAAGAGAAGATGCCAGTCCAAGTGCAATGGCAAGTACAGACAAAACGTCAATAAGCGCTTTCCAAAAGCCTTTTGTAACCCCCTCTCCGAAAAGAGGAATTAAAGATGCAGAAACAGAAAGCTCTTTTTTCCTATTGAAATACATATACGCAATGATTACTCCTGAAAGTGCGTACATGGCATACGGAACAAAGGTCCAGTTGTAGAAGCTGCGTCCCATAGCAAACTGCGCCGCTTCATCAGACAGTGCTTTTACTCCATATCCATCCAATTCACCGTAAATATTTCCAAAATAAATTAAAACTTCATTTACACCATAAGTAATCAATCCTGTTGCAATACCTCCGGTAAGTGTCATGGCAAACCATGAACCGAAAGAATATTCCGCCTTGGCGTCTTTCCCTCCAAAACGAATATTACCTGTCTTTGAAAAAGCCAGCAATGCCACTACCACCAAGGTTACCATGGCAACCACCTGATACAGCCATCCAAAAGAGTCCAAAGACCATGAAAAAATCCCCTTTGTCACTTTGGTCAGCCATTCGTTGTTTACAATACCTAAAATCGCTGCGCCCCCTACTACCAGAAAGCAAGGAATGAACACATTCCAGCGTATGGGCTTTTTGTTTGTTTTGTTTCCTTCCATACTTTTCTCTGTCCGATTAAAAATCGGCTCGCTCCTTTCTTTTGTTTTCTACCATACTAATATGCAATTTCCGTGCCAACCAATAAACAGCGCTTTTCCATGATTTTCTTTTTCCAAGATGTTTTATAAACGCCAAATTGTTTTGCATTATGCAAATTTATTTGGCACTTTTCTTGTCTTTCTTATTCTCTGCTGATATAATAATCAAAACAATACGCACCAATAAATTACAAAAGGAGTGTTTTCCTATGAAAGCTTTTTATGATATCTGTTTTACAGTCAATGAACACTATCAGTTTCTTCATGTACAGTACGGAAATATTCAGATAGAAAATACTTATGCGCCCTTATTTAAAAACTGGATTTCTTATCAAAGGCATATTACTTCTGTTTTCCCTGTTGCAGAAGAAGATATAAACGGTGAATTTATCTGGGACGGAGACTCTTTTTCCTACAAAAGAATGGATGCCTCAAATCAGGGTTTTTATTATTTTTTAACCAAACAAAACCATTTGGAAGATTTGTTAATTCAAGCTTTAAATTTAATTACGGATGGGGTTCAGATTTATGACGAAAATGGATATGCTCTGTTTTTCAATCAGGCAAGCCGTAATCTCTCCCATATTCCCCCTGCGCTTGATATCAGAGGCCGCCATCTTTTGGATTTATTTGCCCTTGATGAACAAATCAGCACCACTATGACCGCTTTGCGTACCAAGGCACCTGTGATTAACCGGGTAGATAATTTTTCTACTTCTGCCGGTGTTTCTATTGCCTCTGTAAATACTTCTTATCCTGTTTCCAAAGATAATGAGGTAATCGGAGCCATTGTATTTGAACAGACACAGGAAATGATTAACTGCAATAAAGAAAAAATGGCACAATCTGAAAAAGCGCTGCGGGATTTCCAGCCTAATACTCCTCCTACCCGATTTTCCGGTTATACCTTTGACCATATCATCGGACACGGAGAAGGTTTACAAAAAGCAGTTCGCATAGCCAGAAAAATTGCTTCTCAGAACAATTCTGTTCTTCTGGTAGGTGAAACAGGAACCGGAAAAGAAATTTTTGCTCAAAGTATTCACCGTTGCAGCCCCAGAAAGAACAAAAAATTCGTAGCATTAAATTGTGCTGCCATTCCGGAAACTCTCATTGAAAGTCTTTTATTCGGAACACAAAAAGGCAGTTTTACAGGAAGTGAAAATAAAACCGGATATTTTGAAGAAGCAGAAGGGGGAACTCTATTCTTAGATGAAATGAACTCCATGAGCCTTGCTATGCAGTCGAAAATTCTGCGAGCCCTTCAGGAAAATTCTTTCCGCAGAGTAGGAGGGCAAAAGGATATTTCCATGGACGTGCGTATTATTTCTTCCTGTAATAAAGATCCTTTCCTTTGCATTAAAGAAAACGAATTGCGAAAAGACCTTTTTTACCGTCTTTCCACCGTTATGATTGAACTGCCTCCCCTTAGAAATCACAAGGAAGACTTAGAAGAACTTATTCAATATCATCTTCGTTCTACTGTGTTTCAATACGTGCACAGTTCCACAGAACTCAGTCCTGAAGTCATGGAACTTTTCTATCATTATAACTGGCCGGGAAATGTAAGGGAATTATTTCATGTATTAGATTATGTCCGCAATATCTCTGATGGAAATACCATTCTTTTGGAGCATTTGCCTTCTTATCTTCTAAAGACAAAAAAAGCACCGGAAACTCTGAAACAAGTTCCCGATACTTCTGTCTCTTTTCAAGATACATCTCTGCAAAACATGATGGACGAATATGAACATAAAATTCTGTGTTCTGCTTTAGAGCATTTTGGATACAATATTACAAAAACTGCCGATGCCCTTGGTATCCGCAGACAAAGTCTGCAATATCGTATCCACAAATACGGTATTCATATTTAATACACTTTTCTTCCAAGAGCTTCACTGATGTTCATGGAATTTCTGTATTTGGCAATGGTTCTGCGGGAAATGTCAATACCCATTTCCTGCAATTTCTCTGCCAAAGCCCTGTCGCTGTATGGATTTTTCTTATCCTCATTCTCTATAACATCTTTTAAACATTCTTTCACATACTCCGTACTTTTCTCTGTTCCCGATGAAAAGAAAAAGGAAAGTGGAAACATTCCCCAAGCACACTGCAAATATTTTCCCTGTACTGCACGACTGACCGTGGAAGGATGCACCTGTAACTTTTCGGCAGCTTCTTTTTGCGTCATAGGCTGCAAATAACTTCTTCCCTTTTGAAAAAATTCTGTCTGACTTCTTAAAATTTCTTCTGTAAGCTTTAAAAGTGTATGATTTCTCTGCTCTATACAGCTTTTCAGCCACTCTGCCTGACGGATTTTTTCTTTGATATATTTTCCCGTTTCTTCTCCCTGCTCTCTCATCATCTGTCTGTAAAACGGACTGATGAAAATTTCCGGACTGTCATAATCGTTGACTAAAATTTCAAAGTAATCCTTTAGCTTCACAACAATCACATCAGGAATAATATAATTTTTATATGGCCTTGTAGGAAAATATCCTGCCGGTTTGGGGTTTTGTTCTTTAATCTGCTCACAGGCTTGTGCAATCTCCTTTAAATCCCTGCCTGTTTTCTTTACAATTTTCGATAATTGATTTTTTCCAAATTCCTCTATGTAGTTTTCTACAATTTCACAGGCAAGAGAAGTACAGCCTTTTTTTCGTAATTGTATCAGCAGACATTCCTGTAAATTAAGCGCTCCTACTCCCAAAGGCTCCATTGTACACAAGATTTGTCTGGCTCTTTGTATTTCTTCCAATGAACGCCCCAGAATATCTGCGATTTTCTCCTCATTCTCAAGCAAGTAGCCTCTCTCATCAAGACTTTGAATCATATAACGGATAATAGAAGCAGCTTTCTTATCTAAATCCATAAAAGCCATCTGTTCCAACAGATATTCCCTTAAATCCGGTTCGTTTTCTTCCCAGAATTCATTGCTTTCTTCCAGCTCCTGCTGATAATATACTTTATTTTGATAATCTCCGTTTTCCATCCACTCCAGCTTTCTCACAATCTCCTCATTATCCTGTTTTCTCGTGGTTTCTTCCAGCTCAATCACAGGATTTTCCAGCATAGCCTCCTGTACATATTCTTTTAAATCCCATGCTGTCATTTGCAGAATTGAAACAGCCTGAACCATCTCCTGCGATACCCTTGCCTGTATTTCTAATTCTTGTTTTAACTCCATTAAAATCCCTCTGCTACTTCTTGTTATTTGTTTTCTTGGAAAATTCTCTTTTTCGGAACAAGCTGCGAAGCAATACCATCCAGCCCCATGAAATAGAAACTGCCGGAAGTGCAGATAGGAAAATTCCTTTCACAGGAGATACCTCCGTAAACACTACCGGAGCAAAAAACATGGCAAACACAACTACCATCATAACCACTAAGGTCACCTTTTCTTTCATGGTATTGGGCGGTGTTAAAAAAATCTTCGCAAGGTCCATTTCCAGTCTTTCCGGTTCTTTTTTCATGATACTTCACCCTCCTATACGTTTCTGATAAATCTTATTTTAGATTATAACATGTCTTATATCAACTATCTTTTCATTAAACAAAAAAACAGAGTCCATACCCTGCCATCGATATGTCTCTGTTTCTTTGTCTATGAGGATTCGACATTGCTTTGTGCCGTATAACATTTTTTATGCGGAGGATGTATACGGCATCTGCACATTCATGCAGTAATTCAGTAACCTGTAACAGTAACTGTATATTTATCATATACTACTTACCAAAGGTTTACAAGCCTCCCTGGGGGTTCCTTTTTTAAAAAGATTTTATTTAATAAAACTGTCAATCCCTTTCTTCAATTTTCCAAGTCCTTCTTTATCCTGAAACTCCAGCTCCTCCTCCACACATTCTTCCATATACTGCTTTAAGACTTCCTTGCCAGCGCCATTGACTGCGGATTTTACTGCTGCCAACTGGATAAGCACCTCACTGCAGTCTCTGCCGTCTTCCACCATCTGTTTCACCATTTTTAAATGCCCCGTTGCCCTTGCCAGACGGTTCACCATTGCTTTGTCATACGTGGTCTGTTTTTTATCTTCCATATTTTTCTCCTAAAAGGCGGGGCTGCATACTAACAATAAATATCCTCGTCTGCGTTTTCGTTCCACTGGTATCCCAGCTCCTTCGCCGCCTTCTCTGCGGCGGCAATATCCAAAATGTCTGTAATCACCCAAAGAGCAGTATCCATACCCAATACGGTATTTCCGCAGGAATAAAACTTGCCGTCAATGGCTACCTTTGCCCCTTCTATTCTCTCTATACCGGCAGTAAACATTCTGTTCCAGTTAGTATCCATGGGAAAATCCGCAATTCTCCTGCGGTACAAAAGCCCTGTCTGTGCCAGAATTGCAGAACCATTTCCAATCATCAAACAATAATCGGCGTTTTCTGCTGCTCTCTTTATAATATTTAATGCTCTTTCATCTTTCCATAAAAGCCTTCTTGCGCCTTTTCCTCCGGGAATAATTAAAATCCCGTCAATTTCCTCCGGTACAAGAAAGTCTGTCCACACTTTTACTCCATGTACACTATTGATTACATCTCCGGAGACAGAAAGATAACGGATATGAAATTCCTCCGGAAGCTTTCCGAAAACTTCTGCCGGTCCAAAGGCATCCAAGGTTTCAAAATCATCAAACAGTACAATATTTACATACATTTTCAGATATCCTCCCTTTTATTGATTTCCGCCAGATTGATTGTTCTGGTGCAGATTTTTTTTGCCAGCTCTGCATTATGGGTAACCATTAAAAGTCCCAGCCTTCTCTCCTCTACTTCTTTTAACATTAAATTCCAAATCTGTGCCTGTGTAATCACATCCAACATGGTACTCATTTCATCTGCAAAAAGAAAATGTGTACCGGAAAATAAGGAACGGGCAACACAAAACCGCTGAAGCTCTCCGCCTGAAAGCTCTCTCGGATAACGCTCCAGCCAGTCCTTCTCAATTCCCAGCGCCTTCATCACTTCTTCACGGAACATTCCCGACTCCTGAAGCACTTTTTTCATCTTCCAGCGGGGATTGATGGCTTTTTCCGGATGCTGGTAAATCAACTGAACAGGAGATACTCCTTTTTTCGGCAAAGGCTTTCCGTCCAGCAAAACTTCTCCCTTGGTAGGTCTTAAATATCCGGACATAATTTTTACCAGCGTGCTTTTTCCATATCCGCTTGGTCCGATTAAGCCTACCCTCTCCCCCTCTTCTATTTTCAGACTTACGTCATGTAAAATCCACGGCTGATTGTCACGATACCGAAAGCTTATATTCTTTGCTTCAATCTGCATGTATACACCTCACATATCCCCCACGTACCTCTCTCATGGGAATATTTTCTTCACACTCTTTTGTCTTATGAGGACATCTGGGTAAAAACAGACACCCTTTTGGTAAATATTTTGCATAAGGCTGAAAACCGGGAATTGGCTCAAAGCCATTTTGCGGAAGAGCTTTCCACAGTGCCTTAGAATACGGATGACGAAGGGCGTCTACTCCTTCAAGAAAGTCCTTTGCAGCTGCTATCTCCACCGTAGTTCCTGCATAAAATACTGCAATTCTGTCTGCAATATGAAACGCCAAATCAATGTCATGGGTAATTAAAATAACTGCTTTTCCTTCATCGGAAAGCTCCCTGAATATTTTCAGAGCCTCCAATGCCATCTCCAAATCCAGTCCCGGCGTAGGCTCATCTGCAATAATCACCTCTGCCCCGCTTAATACTGCCGTAGAAACTAAAACTCTTCTTGCCATTCCTCCTGAAAGCTGAAAAGGATATAGCTGTTCTGTTTTTTCATCTAAATGAAATCTCCGGAAAATCTCTCTTTGAGCTTTTATGATTTCCTTATCTGCCTTTCTTCCACGTACCTGTGTTCCCACCTTCATAAGCGGGTCCAGATAAGAGACAGACTGAGGCACCAGCGCCATTTCTTTTCCACGTAAAGCTTCTTTTTCTTTTTGACTGAGCACTTTCCCCTTATAAGAAATCTCTCCGCTTATGGAAGCATTTTCCGGCAAAAGTCCCATAACCGCATGGGCAAGCAAGCTCTTACCGGAACCGCTGGAGCCTGCAATGGCAACAATTTCTCCCGGCCGTACATCTAAGGTCAGATTGGAAATTACTTTTAAATCATATTTTTCAAGTCCATTATCATACATCTGAAAGGATACGGACAAATCCTTTACTGATAAAATCGGTTCTTTTTTCATCTCTTACTCCTATTCATGAGCGCTGTAAGGGTCAATAATCTTCTTCAGATTTTCTCCCAGACGGTCAAATAATAAAACAATAATTACCAGCATCAGTCCCGGGAAAAATGCCAGCCACCACATACCGGCTGAAATATATTTCATGGACTCAGAAAGAATAATTCCGATTGCCGGCTGCTCCGGAGAAAGTCCGAAGCCTAAGAAGGTCAAGCCGGACTCGTGCATAATGGCATGCGGGAACATTAAAATCAATCCAATTAAAAACTGCGGAACCATGTGCGGTAAAATATGATGTACGGTAATCCACCAGCTGGAATGTCCCAGCTTTTTAGAAACCTCTATGTACTGCTGAGAACGAATTTGAAGGACTTCGCTTCGAATAATACGTGCCAAGCCTGTCCAGTGGGTAACCGCCACACCGATTAAAACGCCCTTTAATCCTCTTCCACAGGCAAAAGAAATTAAAATCAAAAGCACTGTATGAGGAATTCCCATAACTAAATCAATCAGCCAGTTCATCAAATGGTCCAGCCACGATTTTCCTGTGGCTGCGATTACTCCTACAATTAAAGCAATCACAGCGCTGACGCTGGATGCAACTACGCCCACGACAATACTTACGGATAAGCCTTTTATGGTTCTCACCAGCATATCCCTTCCCAACATATCGGTTCCGAAAGGATGCTTCAGAGACGGCGCCAAGCCTTTCTGTGAAAAATCTGCCTGTATCAGCTCATCGCTTAAAAATGCACCTGACAAATAAACACCAAGCAATACCGCAAAAATCAGAATGGCAAAAAGAATGGTCTTTTTTCGTCTGTTTAAAATTTTGCTATTCATTTCTATATCCCTCCCTGATTTGCGGGTCTACAATTCCATATATAATATTCGCCAGCATATTTCCTACAAAAACAAATAAGGTGCTAAACAACGTAATTCCCAGCAATAGGGGAATATCCGAGCCCATACCTGCCGCAGATGCCGCCGCACCAAGTCCCGGATAAGAGAACACTGTTTCCGCCAGAACAGAACCGCCGAAAAGCTCACTAAAAGAGCCAAACTGCATAGTAATAGCAGGAAGCATAATATTTCTAAGGCCGTGTCTTTTTAAAATACTCCATTTTGACTCTCCTCTTGCTTTTGCAAATAATACATAATCACTTTCCAAAACATCTACCAGCTTTTCTCTTGTATGCAGCGCCACATTGGCAAAAGAGAGAAAACTTAAGGTCAATGCCGGCAATATCAAATGGTGAATTCTCTGCAAAATCGTAACCTGATCTGCCGGAACACCTTTTGGCACACTCATGCCCATGGGAAACCAGCCAAGCTGTACGGAAAACAGCATCAGAAACACAATTCCAATCCAGAAGGTGGGAATGGAACACATAATCAGACAGACCTTCTTTAAAATTTTATCAATCCATTTTCCGTTAAAAATTCCCATGGCACATCCAATGGCAAAGCCGATAATGCCGGAAAATACCCATGCCGTCATCATCAATGCCAAGGAGGTTGCAAATTTCTCTTTGATTACATCCAGAACGGGTCTTCGATAAATCAAAGACACACCAAAATCTCCGTGAAGCAGGGATTTTCCCCATGCCAGAAAGCGTTCCACAGGAGGGTCATTGAGCCCCCAGTATTCTGCTATTTTTGCTCTTTGTTCTACGCTTACATTGGGAACAGAACCTACATACTGCTGCACCGGGTCTACCGGTGAAAGACTTACCAGTATAAAGCTTATGATACTCACTGCTATCAGCAGAGTAACCATACGCAGAAGATACTTTCCCGTAAGCTTCAGATAATACTTACTCTTCATTTGTTTTCTCCTATACTCTCTATAACCACAATTAGAGTTGCCGCATTATTTCCCTAATGCAGCAACTCACATTTTGTTTTTATACTACATCTATTCCCATGTCCATTCTGCAAGATTTGCGATTAACGGCCATGCTGCACCATGTGCGTGAATTCTCTGGTTTCCGATATTTAAACCATCTTTTACATAGTACAGATGCGTCATATTCACATAGAATGCCCAAGGCGCTTCTCCTTTCATGGAAGTACCTGTTGTGCCGTCCCACTGTGCTTTCTGCCACCACTCATAAGAGTCCTCAATGGTGAGGGAATTCATTGCCTTATCCAGATATTTATCTGTTGTAGGATTAATATAAAATTCCGGATTGTACCAGTCTGTTTTTCCTGCATTACTGCTGTGGAACAGCATATAAGAGGTCATCGGGCTGTCTGAACCCCATCCCATAATCATTGGCTCAGAGAACATTCTCTTAATGGTTTCGTCCTCACTGACACCCTCTACATTGATTTCAAAGCCCATGTTTTCTTTTGCCTGATTTGCCACAGACATGGCAACAGCCTGACGCATGGAGTCTCCCGCAAAGTACATCAGATTAAATGCCAGCTTTTGTCCGTCCTTATCACGAATTCCGTCTCCGTCTGTATCTGTCCAGCCGGACTGCTCTAAAAGCTCTACTGCATAATCCACATCTGTTTCAATAACATCTTCCTCATTCCACCATGGCATACCGTCACATTCAGAATAAGCAGGCTTTGCAAATCCGTTTAACGCCTCATCAATAATCTTATCTCTGTCAATTCCGTAGCACATAGCCTTTCTTACATTCACATCAGAAGTAACATTATTTCCGATTTTATATCCGTCTTCTGTCTTTTTCCCTTCATCCGGTACTGTCGGCATTGTAATACCGCGGTTATCTACGGACTCTACCTTTTCCACGTGCATACCATCAATCTCTGTTGTAGCAAGTGTTGCAGAAGTTAAAGCAATATCTACTTCTCCTGCTTTTGCAGCTACAAATCTGGCATCTTCATCCTGAATTAAAAAGACCGCTCTCTTAATTTCCGGCTGTTTGCCATAATAATCTTCATTTGCTTCTAAAATAAACTGCTGTCCTTTATCCCACTGAACCATTTTATAAGGACCGGAGCCGATAATCTGGTCTGCCTCCAAGCCGAATTTATCGCTATATGCCTTTTCCGGTACAATTCCCATCTGTGCAACGGTATAAATAAAGGTTACACATGGCTTGGACAGCTTAAATTCTACGGTTGTATCATCCAATGCCTTACAGCTTTCCAGCATTGTCAAATCCATGTAAGTTGCTTTTTCCTTTGTTGTATTAAATGTAAAGGCAATGTCAGACGCTTTTAATGGCTCACCGTTTGTAAATCTTACGTCATCTCTGATTTTAAAAGTCCAGGTAAGGGCATCTTCACTGGTGGTATATTCTGTTGCCAAATCATTTTCAATCTGCTCATCACCATTGATTTTTACCAAAGTAGAATAAATGGGAGAACCTGTATATCCAAATCCTGTGCAAGGGTCAAAAGAGTCTCCTTCGCTGGAAAATCCAATCGTCACCTCTGATTTTTCCTGATTTTCTCCGTCTTTGCCGGCTTCTTTTGTTCCTTCCTTCTGTGTATCTGTTTTTGCCGCATCTGTTCCTGAGTTTCCGGAAGCCCCACAGCCTGTAACCATAGCAGAAACACATAACAAGGCCGTTAAAGCCTTCATTCTTTTCTTCATGGATTTTATCCTCCTAATTCTTTCTTCGTGTTTTAGCTTCCTCATTATATACAGAAAAATCCCCCGAGGCAAGCCACCCCGGGGGATATATTTTTTTGCTTTTTTCTTTTCTTTTTTTGCTCTATTATAAGGAGTTGTAAACACTTTTTATCAAATTAGTGCAAATCAGAACCCTATCCAGGGGTTAATCCTCCTTTTTATTACTTACAATACCATAGTAAGCTCTGGATGTTACCAGATACATCGCCACATAGAAAAGTGTAAAAATGATGTAGCAGGCTGCCGTCACTATAAGGAGTAATTTCTGATTGTTAATACCAAATAAGACAATAATTTTGCTCATCATAGGGAAAGCAAATGCCGTATGAATACCTGCTGCAATCAAAGGCATAAAAAATACCGTAAGTACCTGTGAGTTAATGCTCTTTCGAATATCTCTGCGGCTCATACCCACTTTTTGGAGAATTTCAAATCTCTGCTGGTCTTCATACCCTTCTGTTACCTGCTTATAATACATAATGAGCACCATTCCCACAATAAACACAATTCCCAGAAGAATTCCCAGTATAAACATTCCGCCGTACAGTGCATAAAATCCGGCTCTTTCCGTTTCCCTGCTTTCTACCATAACATGAAGATTTTCATTTTGCTGTTCAAACTCTGATGCACGTTTCTGTATTTCCTGCGCCACCTCAATTTGTTTCTCTGCACCTACTTTCAAATTAATACCGCAGTAATTGTCCATAGCATTTTCCATACCGCTTAACTGCTCACATTCCTGTCTGATTTCGGAAAGCGTTTCCTTGTCTTTTACAAAAATGAACATAGAAGAAATCGTCTGCATCACATCAAGTCCGTTGTCCACAAATTTAGGCACGTTTTTCTTTATCTTCCACTCTCTGCCGTTTTCTAAGGCAAGTGTATCCCCTTCATACTCTAGCTTTGTATTATAAAGAAGGATTTCGTTTTCTTTTAAAGTCTCCTGTTTCCCCATGAGGCGATTATAATCCTCTACGGGAATAAAAAACAACTGTCTGATGTGCTTATACACATCTGTTCCATAGCTCTCCATGCGCTCCGGACTCATAGCCAATTCGCTTCCGTCTAAATAGCCTGCTGCTCCCAGATAAGTATAGAACAGCTCATACTCTTTTTCTGTCTGTGTTTCTTCTAAAACTTCTGAAACAATGTTATAGAATTCATCTACTTTTTCTTCGTCTTCTGTTTGCACATCTATCACCAGCTCCTGCGGATAGCGGGAATTTAAGAAATCCTCTGCTCCCATATACAAACAGGAAACAGCAGATACCATAACCAGCACCATGGTAGATAAAATACAGATGGAGGCAAGTCCCTCTCCGTTTCTTTTCATACGAAACATCATCGTTGATACAGAAATAAAGTGGTTGGATTTATAATAATAGCGTTTGTTATTTTTCAAAATTTTACACAATACCACAGAGCCTGCCTCAAACAACAGATAAGTGGCTCCGATTACCATGATGACAGCTACAAAAAACATACCGATTACCTGCATCGGCTCTTCAATAGACAGGGCAATTATGTAAGCTCCTGCTAAAATAACAATCCCAAGTACCGTCAAAATCCAGTTTGACTTTGGTGGTTTTTCCCCTACCTGTGCGCTCTTTAGCAGCTCTACCGGTTTCATTCTGAAAATCTGAAACAGACATTTTAATAAAATCAAAAGAAAAATCGGAAGAAAAACGGTTATTGTATCTTTTGCAGATGAAACGGAAATCGTAAAATGAAAATCCGCTTTTCCGCCCAGCATCTTAATCATGGCAAGCTCTCCTAATTTAGAGAAGAAAATGCCTCCGCCAATACCGCAAATAAGGGTAATTGCTGTAATCTGAATACATTCCCATACCATAACGTAAGCCACATTTTTCTTGCCCATGCCTAAAATATGGTAAAGACCGAATTCCTTATATCTTCTTTTCATCAAAAAGGAGTTGGTGTAAAACAGGAAAATCAACGCAAACACGCTGATAACCAGACATCCGAAGGATAAGGTCATCTGCATGGTTTCTCCACCTAACATTCCTCTTACAATTTCGCTGGTGCTTAAAAAACAAATCATATAAAACATCATAATCATGCCAATACAGGCAAACATATAAGGCACATAAATCTTTTTATTCTTCTTTATTCCTGTCCACGCAAGCTTAGGATAAAATCCGATTTTCACTCTGCTGCACCTCCTCCTGCCAGAACAGTAAGGGCGTTGGAAATCTTTTCATACATCTGCTGTCTTGTATTATTTCCTCTGTAAATCTGATGGAACACCTCACCGTCCTTGATAAAAAGCACACGTTTTGCATGACTTGCCGCTTTTACGGAATGGGTTACCATTAAAATAGTCTGTCCCTCCTCATTTACTGCGGAAAACAACTCTAACAGTTCATCTGTGGATTTGGAGTCTAAAGCTCCCGTAGGCTCATCTGCCAAAATCAGCTTTGGATTGGTAATCAGCGCACGGGCAACTGCCGCTCTCTGTTTCTGACCTCCCGAAACCTCATAAGGATACTTTTCTAAAATTGCTGTAATTCCCAGCTTTTCTGCAATGGGAGCTAATCTGTATTCCATCTCCTTGTGTCCTTTTCCGCTTAATACCAGTGGTAAGAAAATATTATCTTTAATAGAAAAAGTATCTAAAAGATTAAATTCCTGAAATACAAAGCCCAGATTTTCTCTGCGGAAAGTAGAAAGCTCTGCTTCCCTTATTTTAGACATATCTTTTCCGTCCAGCCATACCGTTCCTTTTGTCGGCTTATCAAGAGCTGCCAAAATATTTAAAAGAGTCGTTTTACCTGAACCGGACTCTCCCATAATCGCCGTGTATTCGCCTTCTTCTGCGCTGAAATTCACATTCCGAAGGGCTTCTACCTGATTTCCTCCAAATCGTGTTGTATATATTTTCTTTAAATTCTTTACTTCTAAAATTGCCATCTCGTTTTCCTCCTTGCTTTGTTCAAACGTATTGTATCAAAAAAGGGAAATGCTTCGCCATAACTTCTGCTTACATTTCCCCTGTTTCATCTTACATTTTTGAAAGATTGTTATTCTATTTCCAGTTTTTTTCTCTTTAAATCCAAAATCATCTCTGTGCCTTTATGAATTTCAGACTCAGCCCGAATTCCGTATCCCAGCTTTTCACAAATCCTTTTGCACAAATATAAGCCTATGCCGCTTGCCTTTTTATCCTCTCTTCCGTTATATCCCGTATAGCCCTTTTCAAAAATTCTGGGTAAATCTTCTTTGGCAATTCCAATTCCCGTATCCTTTACTACCAAAAGTTGCGGCGGCTTCCACTGTAAGGAAATACAGCCTCCCGGCTTTGTATATTTTAAAGAATTGGACAGCAACTGCTCCAGCACAAAAAGCAGCCACTTTTCATCTGTCAAAATCACTGCATTGGTGGTTTCATATTCCAGCTTTATCTTTTTACGGATAAATTGCGGTGCAAATCTGCGTACTGCCTGTTTTATAATACTGTCTAAGGAATATTCCCGAAAAACATAATCTTTTTCGCTGCTGTCAAGACGCAGATAGCAGAGCACCATTTCCACATACTGCTCAATACGCATTAAATCTGTCCCGATTTCTCTGGAAAATTCACTGTCTTCGCCTTGCAGCTTTAAATACATGGAAGCAATGGGCGTCTTAATCTGATGAACCCATAAAGTATAATATTCCAGCATATCCAGCTCTTTTTCATTATATATGTTTTCCATGTTTTGGATGTTTTCATACAACCGCTCCACAAGCTTTTCGTATTCTGCCTCCAGTCCGCCCTCTGCCTTTGGCAGGTTTTCCGGCAAAAATTCTTTCTGGCTTATTGCTCTTTCCAGTTGGATGTATTTCTGACGGAATTTTATAAACTGAAAAATCAAAACAGCTATTCCAAAAGCACCACCCACGAAAACTGCATAAACCGCCGCATGGAGGGGAATTTGATACAGGAAAAAAAGGCAGAAAAAAACAGCCGAAAATAACAGATAAAAGAGAATTTTTCCCCATTGTTTCTTGATATAGATTGAAAATACTTTCATCACGCTCTCCTTACTTGCCTAAATGGCAATGGTATATCCCATTCCCACCTTTGTAGTGATAAAATCGGACAAGCCTGCCTGCGCCAGCTTTTTCCGCAGGCGGTTTACATTGACACTTAATGTATTTTCATCTACAAAGCTGTCATTTTCCCAAAGCTTTTCCATAAGACGTTCCCTGCTTACGATTTTTCCTTTATTTTCCATCAAGGTCTGCAAAATCCGGTATTCGTTCTTTGTCAATTCAATTTTTTCATCCTGATAAAAAAGAACCGCCTCCGCTGTATTTAAAAGCGCACCTTTATGCTCCAAAACAGAAACCTGTCCTGTATAATCATAGCTTCTTCGAAGCAATGCCTGTATCTTTGCAGTCAACACCGATAAATCAAAAGGCTTTGCCACAAAATCATCTCCACCCATTTGAATTGCCATTACTATATTCATATTGTCTGATGCAGAGGAAATAAATAAAACAGGAATTTGAGATATTTTTCTGATTTCCTGACACCAGTAATAGCCGTTAAAGAAAGGAAGCGTAATATCCATCAGCACAAGATGAGGATTATATGCAGAAAACTCTGTCATTACATCTGCAAAATTCTCCACGCACTGCGCCTGTAAATTCCACGCTTCTAAATGCTTTTTAATTGCATGGGCAATATCCATGTCATCTTCCACAATTAAAATCCGATACATAAATCTGTCTCCTTGTTTGCGAAAATTATTCTGTTCTTCTGTTTGTTTATTATACGATATCCCATCTTATAAGTCCATGAAAGAAAACTCTTTTTATTTCCAAATATCTCATAAAAACTAGTACAGTGAAAACTAAGTTTCCGCTATATTGGCGTAAAATAATTGTTCTATATGCAAGGCGAAGAAAGGAGGCGTAGCGGTGGCTACGGCGATTGATGATAACGATTGATGATAACGATGTAGACGGACGATTAAGCCAATCAATATGGCGGTTACTGAATTTTTATTGACACATAAAAATTCAGATGCTATATTCAACTCATACGACAAAAATGCAGTGTTACTCATGAAACACATTTAGCTAAGAAGAGCTGTCCCTGCCAACGCAAGAGGGCAAACACCTAAAAATATAATATACTTACCCGGAGAACCGTTGGGGTGCTATATCAGCCGCCGGACGCAAGAAAGGAGGCTGGTGCTTATGGTTAATACAGTGATTTATTTACTTTTGTAATTATGCTTTGTGCTGTCATAACTCTTGTTTTGACTATATTGAACCACAAAAAATAGCACCCCTGCTCTGGTAAAGTAAGGTGCTACTTTTTGAACTTATTTTATCCGGCGGTCAGGTGTGCACTGACCAACGGTTCTCTTGTTAAGTATATTATATGTCAGGTTGGATTATTTGTCAAATGTGAAAAACGCCCATGCTACCAATGGGAGCGGCTTAATAATGTCATCTTTGGAACATTCGAAACGTCTATTTCCACTGTTGTCATGACAAAAACAGTCTTGCACAAGTGTATGAGTACGCTATAAAGAGAACATATGTAGATGCAAACGTTGTATATTACGTTCCAAAATCAACACCATTTTTCTTGATTTTAGACATGAAAAAACCCCGTAAATAAAGGATTTACGGGGTCTGAAAATTTCATTAAGCTAATTTAGATTTTGCTATTTCTGCTAATGTAGCAAATCCAGCAGCATCATTGATAGCCATATCAGCTAATACTTTTCTGTTTAAATCAACATTAGCTAATTTTAAACCGTACATAAATTTGCTGTAAGATAATCCGTTCATTCTTGCAGCAGCGTTGATACGTGCGATCCATAACTGTCTGAACTGACGTTTTCTCTGTTTTCTGCCTGCATAAGAACTTGTTAAAGCTCTCATTACAGACTGTTTTGCTACTCTATACTGTTTGGAACGAGCTCCTCTGTAACCTTTAGCCAGTTTCAATACTCTATTATGTCTTTTCTTAGCGTTTAATCCGCCTTTAATTCTTGCCATTCTTAATTTCCTCCTATATTAAACACATACTTACACACAAACGATTAGATGTAAGGTAAGATTTTTTTCATGTTCTTTACATTAGTTGCATCTGTGATAGCTGCTTTTCTAAGATTTCTTTTTCTCTTCTGAGATTTCTTTGTTAAGATATGGCTCTTATAAGCTTTATTTCTTTTTAATTTACCTGTACCTGTTGATTTGAAGCGCTTTGCAGCTGCTTTAGTTGTTTTCATTTTTGGCATGTTTATGTCCTCCTTAAACTCTTTTTCTTATTAACGTTTTTCCGTCAAAAACATAGTCATGCTTCTTCCTTCTACCTTTGGTGCTTTTTCTACAACAGCAACATCAGATAGGATTTCAGCAAATTTCTCTAAAATACATTTGCTGCTTTGCATGTGTGCCATCTCTCTCCCACGGAAACGCAGAGTAACTTTTACCTTATTTCCTTTTGTCAGGAACTTTCTGGCATTATTGACTTTCGTGTTCAAATCGTTTTCCTCAATATTCGGGGATAAACGCACTTCTTTGATTTCTATGGTTTTCTGTTTCTTCTTAGCTTCCTTTTCTTTTCTGGCTAATTCGTACTTATACTTACCATAATCGATAATTTTACAAACCGGTGGTTTTGCCGTAGGAGCAATCTTCACAAGGTCTAATCCTGCCTCCGCCGCATGCTTCTGCGCCTCTCTGGCAGACATAATTCCCAGCTGCTCTCCCTCTGCGCCTATAAGACGGACCTCTTTATCTCTGATTTGTTCGTTAATCATTAAATCGCTAATAGTAGTGCACCTCCATAATATTGATAAACCCTTACAGCCTTTGGCTGCTTGAACTTGATGAAAGAAAGAACAAGAATTCACAGAGCAGTTTCCTATATATAAAAAAGGATAGTTCTGCAAACTATCCACTGTTTATCCGCATAAGAAAACGCCTTGCGCCTCATTATCTTCATATAAACCATAGTCACTCATTTGTGCTAAGGTGAGAGTGGATACTCTGCTTTCTTTTCTTCTTCAGACTTATGTAGTCTACCATATATCCGCATCTTCGTCAAGTAGATTTCATATTTTTCAGGAATTTTATTTTTTTTTTATTTTTTTAAGAAAATTCTTGTTTTTTTTACAATTCAGTGGCATAATAAGGACTATATATCCCAGCCAATGTATCACTTTAAAGTGTCATTGACTGTATCTACATAATTAAAAATTTAAGAGGTGATGTTTATGGACAAAAAAAGAGGTTCTTTTTCAAACAAAATGGGCTTCGTCCTTGCCGCTGCAGGTTCTGCTGTGGGTCTTGGCAATCTCTGGCGATTTCCCTATCTTGCTGCAAAATACGGAGGAGGTATCTTCCTGCTAGTATATTTAATCCTTGCGGTAACTCTTGGCTTCACTCTTATGATAACAGAAATTGCCATTGGACGTAAAACAGGATTAAGTGCTGTCGGCGCTTTTAAAGCCCTTGATAAACGTTTTAAATTTGTAGGTTATCTGGCGTGTATCGTTCCTTTTGTTATTACACCTTATTACTGCGTAATCGGCGGTTGGGTTATTAAATATTTTGTAACCTTCCTGACAGGTGATGTTGCTGCGGCTGCCGGTGACGAATATTTTAACGGTTTTATCAGCCAGGCAGGTTCTCCTGTATTCTGGTTTGCATTATACGTTATCATTACTGCTGTTGTAGTTATTTTCGGCGTAGAAAAAGGAATTGAAAAGGCAAGTCGTATTATGATGCCACTTTTAATCGTACTGATTGTAGGCGTTTCCGTCTTTTGTATTACACGCCCAGGCGCTATGGAGGGTGTAAAATATTATCTGCTTCCTGATTTTTCTAAATTCTCCGCTACTACGGTGCTTGCAGCTATGGGACAGTTATTCTATTCCATGTCCCTTGCAATGGGAATTATGATTACCTACGGTTCTTATATGAAGAAGGACTGCAATCTGGAAAAATCTGTAAGACAGATTGAAATCTTCGATACTGCGATTGCTTTTCTGGCAGGTTTGATGATTATTCCTTCTGTTTTTGTATTTTCAGGCGGTGACGAAGCAGCACTGGGCAAAGGACCTTCCTTAATGTTTGTTACACTTCCTAAGGTTTTTGAAGATATGACTCTAGGCGGTGTAATCGGAACTGTATTCTTCCTTCTGGTATTATTTGCAGCTTTGACATCTTCTATCTCTCTTTTAGAAACAAACGTTTCTATTATAAGAGATAAGCTTGGATGGAGCAGAAAAAAAGCAACAATCACGGTTACCATTTATGTACTGGTATTAGGCGCTATTGTTTCCTTAGGCTTCGGACCTTTGAGCTTTATCAAGATTATCGGTCTTGGTCTTCTGGATTTCTTTGATTTCCTGAGCAACAGTGTATTGATGCCAATCGTTGCAATCCTGACCTGTATCTGTATCGGACACTTTATTGGTTCTAAAGTAGTTTCTGATGAGGTAGAGTTAAACGGAGCATTTAAGTTTAAGAAATTCTATAATATTATGCTGAAATGGATTGCTCCTATTTGCTTAATTCTGATTTTGGTATTTGCCGTATCAGAAGCAATGGGATGGATTACCGTTTAATAAAAAATGTTTTTTAAACAGGACAGTCGCTTCACGATTATTCAATCGTAAAGCGACTGTCCTGTTTTATTTCTTATATACAGCATCATTTTTTGATAATAGATATACACAATACTGGTTCATACTGACTCCCTCTCTTTGAGAGTGTTCTGCTAATGCTCTGTGTAAACTACGAGGTATTCTCAGTTTAAATTGACCGGAATAATCTTCTAAGCTGTCCGGTTCATGAATTTCAATTCCTTCCTCAAATGCTGCTATCATCCATTCTTCTTTTGCCTTCTGTGCATTCGTTACTGCACTTTCTATGGTTTCTCCGCAGGTAATACAGCCCGGTAAATCTGGATAAGAAACTACAAAACCGCCTTCTTCTTTATCTTCTACAATTTCCATTCGATATGACATCGCCATATAATCATTCAGCTTCTTCATTATTCCTTTCCTCACTCTCTACAACTTGCCTAACCATTTCTACATAAACTTTTTTAATTGGCTCATGTTTTGGTATGGTAATTGGCTGACATCCCTTTTTTCTAAACGTATAGTGACTGCTTCCTCCTCTTGGTGCATACATCACGTACCCATAAGCTTCCAATACTTTTTTTAGCTCCTCAAATCGAAGATTTCTTGATAAATTACATATACGTGATATTAATTTATCCCATTTTGACATTTTCATACCTCCTGCTTATAGTATATGTGATACCATATAGGGTGTCAATATTCTTTTCAGACATTTTGCATGAAAATTATATAATTTTTCAAAAACTCATAAATCTCCTCTTCTGTGGGCGGGCACCCTTTCACATAATTTTGAAATCCTCTTGTACAGTTCCCTACTCCCAGCTTCCCTGCTTTTCCGTGATATCCCTGTCCAATGCAGATTTTATCCTTCAGCTTTTCCAAAAGCCCTTCTTCTTTCAGTCTCCAAAGAGCCGGCAGAAGATAACCGTAACAAGCGCTGCAAGACTCCACTTCCTCTACTGCATCACAAACCTCCACTACTTTTCTCTCTTTCGGAATATATTCTCCCTGTTTCGGTGTATTCAGCTCACGAAGTTGCACATTTTCCCAGCATGCGTCCCCTGCCCCTAATGCTTCCGCCATTTTTATGTAAGGGACTTCCTCCACCTCATACCCCATAAAATGACATACATAAGCATCACAAAGCACCGGATCTGCTGCTGCCAAAATGCGGTTTAACTCCACCGGATTTCCCCCGTCTTCAAAATCCCAATCTCCGCAAATACTGTCAACCACTGTAAAATCCGGTACAATTTCTGCTGCCAGATGGGCAATAGGTTTATGAAGTCCCATAGCATGAAAATGCCTTTTTTCACAGTTTGGTATCAACCCCTTTAAGTTTTTCAGTGCACAGGTAATTTTTGTCTGACAATGCCCTTTCATCACCGGCACATTAATTAAAAAGTCTAAGCTTTTTACTTCGTCGCAGATTTTCAATTCCATTCCCTGACAGAAATATGTTTGATACGTATCTTTTTGTAAATCTATAAAAGGCACATGATATCGCTCCGAAAGCTCATAATATCCGCAGACCTCCGCTGCTTCTGCTGTTTTATCTCCTACCCATGAGCTTTCCAGCATTACCAGATTAGAAAAATCTCTTTCCTGCAAATATTCAATAATTCCCGCCACAATTTCACTGTGGGTAGTTGCTCCATAAGAAGCTTCAGAAGGCGCTACCAAATTTGGTTTTATTCCTATTTTACACTCTTTATTTAAAATTCGTTCTTCTAAATCCGCTTCCTGTAAAAGAGTTTTGGTCATTTGTTTATATTCTGTTCCGTAAATCGCCAGAATTTCCTGCATTTCCACTTAATTACTTTCCTCCTGTTTCAAGCCTTAAATATCGGTGCCAAAGAGCTTTGCCCCAACATCTTTTTATAGAATAGTATTAAGCACAGCATAAAGTCAATCTTTTCCCCTATAAATCATCTAAAAGAGCCGTACTTTTTGCATAAGCGGTACTTTTTGCTTCAAAAAAGTCTGTCTTTACCATATTTGCATTGGAATAATAACTCACCCATTTCATACTCTCCGGCTCTTTTTCATATCCCGGATACACTACATCAAAGCCCAAGCCTGTAAAGCGTAAATTACCCAGATATTTGATATATTCTGTAATCATTTCTTTTGAAATTCCGGGGATATCGTCTCCCAGAACATAATGTCCCCACGCAATTTCCTGTTCCACACCTTCTATCAGCATTGCCTTTAAAACCTGTATATTTTCTTTTGTAAAAAGCTCCGCTTCTTCCTCTTTTAACTGTAAAATCATATTTCGAAACAGCCACAAATGGGTATTTTCATCTCTGTTAATATAACGAATTTCCTGCGCAGAACCGGGCATTTTCCCATTTCTGCTCAAATTATAGAAGAACATAAAACCACTGTAAAAGTAAATGCCCTCTAAAATATAATTCGCCATCATAACCTTCAGCAATGTAAAACTGTCTTTTTTTGTCTGAAATTCGTTATATAATTCGCCGATAAAAGTATTTCTCTTTAACAATCTTTCATCTGTTTTCCACTGATATAAAATCTCATTGCGCTTTTCCGGACTGCAAATTGTATCCAGCATATAGCTATAACTCTGGCTGTGTACACACTCTTGAAAAGTCTGAATGGAGAGACATAAATTTATTTCATTTGCCGTAATATATTCCCCAATACAAGGCAGATTTGCAGACTGAATGGAGTCCAAAAACACCAAAAAGCTTAAAATTTTATCATAAGCCTGACGCTCTTTTTCGGAAAGCTCTCCATAGTCTTTTCTGTCCTGAGAAAGATTGATTTCCTCCGGTATCCAGAAATTATTCATTGCCTGACGATACCAATCCTTCACCCATCCATACCGCATATTGTTGAAATCATTTAGGTTTGTAGTGTCTCCGCCAATCATCCTGCGAAAACGTACATCTGTCTCTCCGTTGGGATTAAACAGCGATTTTTTCTTTAATTCTGTCATCTTCTTCTCCTTCTTCCTATGAAGCACAGCTTTCACATTCTTCTACTTCAAGGGATTTACTTCTCACATAATAAATGGTTTTCACTCCTGCTTCCCATGCTTCTACATACAGATTAAAAAGCTGTCGCAGTGTATAATTATTGGTAATATAGAGGTTTAAGCTCTGTGCCTGATCGATATGTCTCTGTCTGATACCGCAGGCTTTCACGCTAAATTTCTGTTCGATATTGTGTGCATTCTGATAGTAATAATAAGTATCCACAGACAAATCCGGAGCTACTCTGGGGAGCATACTTCCTTTCTTTTCTTCCATAAAAAACTTCTTCATAACTGGATCAAGACCTGCCGTAGTTCCTGCCAGAATACTGGTACTGCTGGTAGGAGCTGCTGCTAAAAGATAGCCGTTTCTCATCCCTGTATTTCTTACTCTGTATTCCAATTCTTTCCACTCTTTTGACACATAATTTCGCTTTTCAAAATACGCACCGGTATGCCAGTCACTGCCTTCAAAAAGGCGATAAACGCCTTTTTCTTCTGCCAAATCTGCGCTTGCCGAAACAGCAAAATAGTTTATCATCTCAAACAATTCATCTGCAAATTTTAAATGCTCCTGACTTTCCCAAAGGATATTTTTCTTTGCCAAAAGATGATGATATCCGCTCACTCCAAGACCAATCCCTCTGTATTTTTGATTGGTAAGTTGCGCATAGGGAACAGGATAAAAGTTCAAATCAATTACATTATCCAGCGCTCTTACTGCTGTCCCTACAATATCTTTCATGTACTCCTTATCATCTACGGGAAGATGTCCCAGAGAAAGGCTTGCCAGATTGCACACCACAAAATCACCCGGTTTCGTAGCCGTAACCACTACGGTCTCACCGTCTTTTGTCTGAATTTCTGTGGAAACACTTTCCACCTCCTGCATATTCTGGGCTATCTCTGTACACAGATTAGAACAATAAATCATCCCTTTATGCCCATTAGGATTAGCATGATTTACCGTATCCCTGTTAAAAGTAAAAGGTGTTCCCGTTTCCGCCGCTGATTTTAAGACCATTCGTACAATTTCCTTAATGGTAATACAGCGTTTTTTAATTCGCTCGTCTTCTATGCACTGTTTGTATTTTTCTTCCCATTCTTCTCCGTAGCAGTCTTCCAAACGCCATCCCTTCACCATAAAAATTTCATGAGGACACATTAAATACCAATTTTGATTTAAATCTTTCTTCGCCATTTTCCAGAATAAATCAGGATAACACACTGCCGGAAAAATATCGTGAGCCTTCATTCTCTCATCACCGTTATTGGTACGAAGCTGTAAAAATTCCGGTAAATCTCTGTGCCATACGTCTAAATATACTGCTGCCGCTCCCTGCCTTACACCTAACTGGTCTACTGCCACCGCTGTATCATTGACAAGACGTATCCAGCGAATCACACCTCCTGCTGCGCCTTCAAATCCTCGAATGGTGCTGCCTGTAGCTCGCACTTTTCCGAAATACATCCCCATGCCACCACCGAACTTACTTACTTTAGCAAAATTGTCAATGCTTCTGTAAATCCCCTCTAGGCTGTCGGGAACAACATCAATAAAACAACTGGAAAGCTGATGGTATGGCTTTCTTGCGTTTGACAAAGTAGGTGTAGCCATAGTTACTTCCTGCTTACTAAGCATGTCATAAAACTTCTTCACCCACTTCATTTTATCCTTTTTTTCTTTCATTGCCAGATGAAGTGCAATTCCCATATACATTTCCTGAGGTGTCTCCAATTTAATGTGATCATGGGTCTGAATAACGTAACGATTGAGAAGTAAATCCAATCCGGAATAATTAAACAAACCATTGCGCTCTGCTTTGATATAACTTTCCGCTTCTAAAATTTCTTCTTTTGAATAATGCTCTAAAATATAACTGCCGTACAGCCCTTCTTTTGTCAGATATTGAATTTTTTCATAAAAATCATTGATTTCCCTTTTTTCTAATTCTGATTTCAATCTTTTTGCAAATTTCATATATAAAAAGCGTGCGCCAATGTATTCCCATTTCGGTTCTGTTTCCTGCGTCAGCTCCACAGCCGCCTTTGTCAGCGCCTGTAAAATATCCTCTTCTGTCATATCGTCTCTTTTCAAACACTCATATCCCTGTTCCAATTTACAGACATTATATTCTGCTTCAGGAAATTCCTTCATCACCTGACTGATATAATTCTTCATTTCCTTGCTCCTTTGATTTCATCCTATACTATATCTTGTATTCTCTGTTACCCATCATAGCATATTTTCCGTTTCAATACTAGAGTTTTTTAATCCATTTTAGAAAACGGATAACGTATTTTTCCTGAAATGCAAAAAGAAACCATAGATTTTCTCCATAGTTTCTCTTTTATGTAAGAATTTTATTTCGATTTTTTAAATATAATTCTTTTGCTTGCAATATAGTTTAATAAAATCACAATAATATTGGCTGCCAATTTACTAAACATATCGTTTAGACGGAAAACACCCACAAACAGAAGCATACTTCCCCAGTCAACAACACCTGTGCTCAATCGACAAATAAAGAAATAAAATGCTTCTCTTGCTATTTCTGCCGGATTTTTGGCTTCGCTTTTAAATACCCATTTACGATTTGTAACATAAGCAAAAATCAATGCCAAAAACCATGCTGCAACTGTACTTGGCATAATTCCCCAGTTACACAAATATGCCAAAGCCCAATATCCTATCATATTTACAGCAGTTGTACAAACTCCAAAAAATAGATAGGGAATAATATCTTTATATTTTTCCAATAATTCTTTTTTATTCACTCTGTCCTCTACTTCCCATCTTTTCTT
The DNA here is from genome assembly GCA_900539145.1 of uncultured Blautia sp. GTDB lineage: Bacteria > Bacillota > Clostridia > Lachnospirales > Lachnospiraceae > Blautia. Next base: position 4,204 of record UQAX01000029.1, on the reverse strand, counting down.
GCCAGCTCTTTTTCTGCTGTCTGAAGCGCCGCTTCTACAACTTTATCCATGTCATAATACTTATAATTGCCAAGACGTCCGCCAAATATCACATTCGTTTCCTTTTCAGCCAATTTTCTGTATTTCTCAAACAGTGCATTATTTTGCTCGTTATTCACCGGATAATAAGGCTCCATTCCCACTTTCCACTCAGAAGAATATTCTCTAGAAATAACGGTTTTCTCCTGTTTTCCAAATTCAAAGTGTTTATGCTCAATAATTCTTGTGTACGGAACTTCCCTGTCTGTATAATTTACCACTGCATTTCCCTGATAATTATCGGTATCCAGAACCTCTGTTTCAAAGCGCACAGAACGATACTCCAATGCTCCCAGTTGATATCCAAAATACTCGTCAATCATTCCTGTAAACACCACTTTATCCGCTATATTTTCATTCTCTTTTCTGAATGTAAAATAATCTGTATTGATTTTTACCTCTATACCTTCCAACATTTTTTCTACAATCGCTGTATATCCGCCCTTTGGTATTCCCTGATAAGTATCATTAAAATAATTGTTATCATAGGTAAAACGAAACGGCAGTCTTTTAATAATAAATGCAGGAAGCTCTGTACACGGACGTCCCCATTGCTTTTCCGTATATCCCTTTATCAGCTTTTCATAAACATCTGTGCCCGCCAAAGAAAGCGCCTGTTCTTCCAGATTTTTAGGCTCTGTAATATGTAATTTTTCAATCTGCTGTGCAATCATCTCTTTCGCCTCTTTTGGTGTGCGAATTCCCCACATTTTGCTGAATGTGTTCATATTAAAGGGAAGATTATATAACTCATCTTTATATACTGCAATCGGAGAATTAATATAATTATTGAACTCTGCAAATTGGTTCATATATTCCCATATTTCCTTGTTGGAAGTATGAAAAATATGTGCCCCATACTTATGTACATGTATTCCCTCTATATCTTCACAATAAACATTTCCGGCAATATGAGGTCTTTTATCAATAACAAGACATCTCTTTCCCTTTTTCTTTGCCTCATGAGCAAACACTGCACCAAATAAACCGGCGCCTACTATTAGATAATCATACCTCATAAATTTCTCCCTTGTTCTCTCTTTATTTTCATTAGCAGAGATAATCTTAGCATATCATTGCCGTTTTTTCAATCCTGTCACAGACTGCTGCCAATATCTTTTTATAATTATTCTGTCTGAAAATTAATTTTCTGTTTCTCTACATCCACTGTTGCTTCTATTCCAAAAGGAATAATACACCTTGGAAGTGCATGTCCTACATTGACATTATATACAACCGGCAATGCAGGATTATCAATAGTTTCTATCAGCACTTTTTTATACTCTTCATAATAAGTTTCATCCATGGGCTTTCCTACCAGCACTCCGTTCACACTCTCAAATACTCCGATCTCTTTTAATTTCAAAAGTGCTCGTTTCAGCTTATCCGGTGTCATCTTTTCTTCGCTGGTTTCCAAAAGCAGAATTTTTCCCTCCCACTCATTTTTAGACGGAAACAGTTGATATTTACTACAAAGTTCCGGTGAATTTTCATATCGTTCTCCATCAAATATATCAAATATGGTATCCAAACATCCGCCTAAAATTTTACCGGAGAAAACAGAACTTCCCTGTAATAGCTCATATCCCCTGTTAAGCTCTTCCGGAAGCTCCACTCCTACCTGATTTTCATCATAATTCGTTCTTCCCTCATACCACACATCACTTGAAGTAATCTCTTTGATTGTGCCTGTTGTAATCAATTCTTCGAAATATTTCTTTGTATAGGGTAACATTTCTTTCCCTAGTTCACAGATATCGGAAAGAAATGCCTGCCCATAAAAAGTATTTAATCCTACTTTATGAAGCATAAGATGGTTCATGGTACTGTCTGAAAATCCCAAAAATATCTTCTTTGTAACTGCCTTCTGCAACTCTCCATTTTCGAATAAATAAGGAAGCAGTCGATATGTATCATCACCACCGATGGCGCACAATATCATATCGATTTCCGGATCGGAAAATGCCTGTAAAAGGTCTTCCGCTCTTTTATCAGGATGCTCTTTTAAATAATCAATTCCTTTTAAAGCATGGTCCATAAATTTTACTTTTAAGCCATAATTTTTTAACCTTTCAATACCTAAATCTAATTCATGCTTTACAAAGTCTTCCCCGATTGTTCCACTTGATAAACTGACAATTCCCACTGTTTTTACCATATTCTTCTTCCTCCTCATATATTCAACCTGATTTTTTCACAAATTATATCATAATTTTTATATTTTTAAAGCTTTTTCAATATTTTTTTCTGATTTTTTATTCGAATATCCTTCTAATTTCCTATATAATTCATCAAGTATGGTCTTTACATGTAAAATTCCAAGCTCTATATCTTCTCTGGCATCTGAAATTTTGCTTTGCACCAAATAGTCCGTAATAAATCCATCCAGAAAGAAATCTGCAGTTCTGCTTTTGCCTGTTCCAATAAAACTTCTGCTTCTCTTATATGAGAATGTTTGATGTAGCTGCTTAGAAACCCACCTGCAAACATATCAAAAATCCCCCTTTTTCCTGCACTATCCAATTTCTCTCCTGCATGATGAAGACTCTGCAAAGCCTGCTCTCCTGCTCTTATTGCTTCCTGTACTTCTTTTTTCATAATTTGGTTACACATAATAATCCTCCTTCTGTATCAACAAGTTTTTGTGGAGTAAGCGCTTAAATTTCAGCCGTTGATAGAAAAATATCCGGCTACTTTTCAGTAACCGGAATACCTTGACAATTCACATATGATTTATGATTGATTTGAGTTTTTTGCTCGACGCTCTATCTCAATTTTTACCTTTTCATTCCATGGAGCAAGTTGATCTAATTCATTGTCACTCATACTATCATCTGGTAGCTTTTCCAGAAGATAGGTTAAATAGTGATAGACATTTACTCCATTTGCCTTGGCCATTTCTACCATCGTATATACTATAGCACTGGCCTGGGCACCATGAGGTGTATCGCAGAACAGCCAATTTTTGCGGCCGACTGTAAATGGACGGATCGCATTTTCACTGAGGTTGTTAGAGAAACTGCATCGTCCATCTTCCAGATAGGTCATAAGATAGTCTCTACGGTTCTGGATATATGTTACAGCCTTATCCATCCTCGAACCTCTGACAGGGTTCTGTTTATCAAGCCACGACAAAAAGCCTTCCACTATCGGCTTTTCTTTTTCAAGTCTAGCCTTTTTGATAGCATCGAAGGATGAGTGCTCTGCCTTAATGACATCTTCCAGATGAAAGAGCTGATTGATATACATCATGCCCTGTACGGAAGGCTGGGTATAATCCAGCTGCTTTCCTTTTGGAATGGCATCTGTCAGGTATCTTCTGATATGTGCCCAGCAGGCTGTCCGCTTTGCATTGGATACTTTATTGTATCCGCTATAACCATCACACATCAGATATCCGTTAAATTCCTGAAGGAATTCAACGGCATTGTCTCCGGCGCGGGTTGGTGAATACTTGTAGAGAATGATCGGGATACCACCGTCTTCTCCGCTACGGAACAGCCACATATAGGACTTTGTCTGAGCACGACGTCCTTCTTCATGCAAAACCTGAAGAGGCGTCTCATCAGCCATTAGGAAGTTTCTTTCCAAAAGCTTCCGATGAAAATATTCATACATCGGGCGGAAAAATGCCTCAGAATTACGGATTACCCAGTTTGCCATAGTTGCACGGGTGATCGCAGCTCCGTACTGTTTCCAGTCTTTTTCCTGGCGACAGTATGGGAGACTGTTGCAAAACTTCTGATACATGACCCAGGCAACGGTACCAGCTGAGGCCATACCATAAAGCATATGAGGCTTTCCGTCTTTTCCCTTTTTCATGACAGGGATATCCCGTTTACTGCATTCCGGACAGCTGTAATTAAAACTGTAGATTTCAACGACTTTCAGTTTGGCAGGAATAAAGACCAGTTCACGACGGACAAACTCTTCGCCAATCTTAACCAACGGAGTACTACAAACAGGGCATGTTTTATCCTCTTCCGGGATATCGATATATTTTTTTATTACTGGTATCCCTTTAAAGCGCTCTGCATCTGTTGCTCTGGTTTTTCTCTTTTTAGGAGTCTCTATAATGGTCTCATAAATTAAGACACTTTTTCGGACATTTTTTAATGAATCTGAT
>UQAX01000028.1 GCA_900539145.1 uncultured Blautia sp. | reverse complement strand
AACCGAAAGCTCTTTCCGGTGGTCAGAGACAGCGTGTTGCTATGGGACGTGCTATCGTGCGTGAACCTAAAGTATTCTTAATGGACGAGCCTCTGTCAAACTTGGATGCAAAACTTCGTGTTCAGATGCGTACTGAAATTTCTAAATTACATGAAAGATTAGGCGCTACAATCATCTACGTAACACATGACCAGACAGAAGCTATGACATTAGGTACAAGAATTGTTGTTATGAAAGACGGTGTTGTACAGCAGGTAGATACACCTCAGACATTATACAATGCACCAACTAACTTATTTGTTGCAGGATTTATCGGTTCTCCACAGATGAACTTCTTAGATGCAACTGTAAAAGTAAAAGGCGATGAAGTATACTTACAGATTGGAAATACTGTACTTCAGGTACCGGCTTCTAAGAAAAAAGCTCTTATCGATGGTGGATACGATGGAAAAACAGTCGTTATGGGTATTCGTCCGGAACACGTATACGATGATGAAGCTCGTATTCAGGCATTCCCAAATAGTATCGTAGAAGGTAAAATTACAGTATACGAATTATTAGGTGCTGAAGTATATCTGTACTTTGATACAGAAGGCTTCCCGATGACAGCAAGAGTTAACCCACGTACAACAGCAAGAACAGGTGATACTGTTAAATTTGCTCTTGATATGGAAAAAGTTCATGTATTCGATAAAGAAACAGAACAGGTTATCACAAACTAAGAATAAAAATTATATTTCCCGTCTGGTATTCCAGACGGGAATTCTTTTATTCATAGGAAATTGCGTCCTATGAAATTCTTTTTACATCAGGTTGATAATTTAAAAAAAATCGGTTATTATTACTTTAGAAATTTCGGGTAAATATTAAAAGGAGAATGATTATGATATCAAGTCAGATAATACAAAAAACATTAGACGAACTCAGAGCGATTACCAGAATTGATTTATGTGTTATGGACATAGACGGAAAGGTGAATTCTACTACATTTGCCATTGAAAATGAGGACTTCGGGGATGTGAGAAGTTTTGCCGAGTCTATGGCTGACAGTCAGGTGATGAAAGGTTATCATTTCTTCAAAATTTACGATAACCAGACCGTAGAGTATGTATTAGTTGCAAAAGGCGGAAACGAAGATGCCTATATGATTGGACGTGTTGCCGTAGCGCAAATCCAGAATTTGATTGTGGCATATAAAGAACGTTTTGATAAATCCAACTTTATTCAGAATTTAATTTTGGATAATCTGCTTTTGGTTGATGTATACAACAGAGCGAAAAAGCTTCATATCGCAGTAGAAGCAAAGCGTGTTGTACTTCTGGTAGAAACAAAGAATGAAAAGGACCAGGACTCCATTGAAATTTTGAAGAACTTATTTATTTCCAGAAATAATGATTTCATTACGGCTATTGATGAGAAAAATATTATTATTGTTCGCAGTCTGGAAGAAAATGACGGATATGAAGAAATTGAAAATATTGCGAAAATGATTGTAGATATGCTTAACGCAGAAGCAATGTCTCAGGTACGTGTATCTTACGGCAATATTATTCATGAGATTAAAGATGTGTCCCGTTCCTATAAAGAAGCGAAGATGGCGCTGGATGTAGGCAAGATTTTTTACGTGGAAAAAAATATTGTAGGATACAACAATTTGGGAATTGGACGTTTGATTTATCAGCTTCCAATGCCGCTTTGCGAAATGTTTATGAAAGAAGTGTTTGGTGGAAAGCTTCCGGAGTCCTTAGATGATGAAACTCTTAATACAATCAATAAGTTTTTCGATAATAATTTGAACATTTCAGAAACATCAAGACAGCTTTTCCTTCATAGAAATACGCTGGTTTACCGACTGGAAAAAATTCAGAAAAGTACAGGACTTGATATCCGTGTGTTTGATGATGCCCTGACCTTTAAAATTGCACTCATGGTTTCCAGTTATATGGAATTTATGAAAAAACAAGATTAATCTTAGCTTAAGAAAACACTCCGGCAATGAGAGAATAAAAAATCTCATAGCCGGGGTGTTTTTTGAATTAGCATGATAAAGTGCTTGCAATTTACCACGATAAAATTTATAATGGAAGGAAATTCACGACATAAAGAATGGAGGAGCTGCTATGATTAAATTATATAAAAACGGCGCATGGCTGACAGAAGGGCAGGAACCTGTAAGCGACGAGACGGGACTGGAGCAAAAATTTCATTTGAGCAAACAGGAAGCAAAGAAAAATACAATTGCCTATTCCATTTTGAAAAATCACAATACTTCTGAAAATATGGATTTCCTGAAGTTGAAATTTGATAAATTAACATCTCATGATATTACTTTTGTAGGTATCATACAGACAGCGAGAGCTTCCGGACTGGAGAGATTTCCAGTTCCTTATGTACTTACAAATTGTCACAATTCTCTGTGTGCAGTGGGCGGAACCATTAACGAGGATGACCATGTATTCGGATTAAGCTGCGCAAAGAAGTACGGGGGCGTTTATGTACCGCCTCATCAGGCTGTTATCCACCAATACGCAAGAGAAATGCTGGCAGAGAGCGGAAAAATGATATTAGGCTCTGACAGCCATACCAGATACGGCGCTTTAGGTACTATGGCTATGGGTGAGGGAGGTCCGGAGCTTGTAAAACAGCTTTTAGGAAAAACTTATGATATCCCCTATCCTGATGTGGTGGGCGTTTATCTTACCGGAGAGCCGGCTTTCGGTGTAGGTCCTCAGGATATTGCATTGGCAATTATCGGAGCTGTTTTTTCTTCCGGCTATGTGAAAAATAAAGTAATGGAATTTGTAGGGCCGGGAGTAGGAAAACTAAGTGTGGACTATCGAATTGGCATTGATGTTATGACTACGGAAACCACCTGTTTATCCTCTATCTGGCAGACAGACAGCAAAGTAAAGGAATTTTATGAGATACACGGCAGAGCACAGGATTACAAAGAGCTTCAGCCGAAAACAACAGCTTATTATGATGGAATGGTTTATGTAAACTTATCAGAAATCCGCCCTATGATTGCCATGCCTTTCCATCCGGCAAATACTTATACCATAGAGGAATTAAATCAAAACCTGATGGATATTTTAGATGAAGTGGAGAAAAAGGCAAAAGTCAGTCTGGGAGAAAATGTTTCTTATACTCTAAAGGATAAAGTGAGAAATGGAAAATTGTATGTGGAGCAGGGAATTATTGCAGGCTGTGCAGGCGGCGGATTTGAAAATATTTGTGATGCGGCGGATATTCTGAAAGGAAAAAGCATTGGTGCAGATGAGTTTTCTCTGAGTATTTATCCTGCAAGCACACCGATTTATATGGAATTGGCAAAGAATGGCGTATTGGCAGATTTAATGCAGACAGGAGCAATCGTAAAGACGGCATTTTGCGGTCCTTGCTTTGGAGCGGGAGATACACCGGCAAATAATGCGCTAAGTATCCGCCATTCTACCAGAAATTTCCCAAATCGTGAAGGCTCGAAATTGCAGGAGGGACAGATTTCTTCTGTGGCGTTGATGGATGCCCGTTCCATTGCAGCAACGGCAGCTAATAAAGGATGTCTGACAGCGGCAACCGAGTACGAAGGAACGTATAGAAAACCAACGTATTTCTTTGACGGTTCTATTTACGAGAACAGAGTTTTTGACAGCAAGGGTGTGGCAGAGCCAGATGTGGAAATTCAATTCGGACCGAATATTAAAGACTGGCCAAAGATGCCGAAGCTTCCTGAAAACCTGTTGTTGCAGGTAACTGCGGAAATTCATGATCCGGTTACTACCACGGATGAATTAATTCCTTCCGGAGAAACTTCTTCTTACCGCTCCAATCCTATAAGACTGGCAGAATTTGCATTATCCAGAAAAGCGCCGGATTATGTGGGATTGGCAAAGAATATTCAAAAAGGAGAAACAGCCAGAGAGCAGGGAGAAGCTCCGGAAGAGAAGGTGCCGGAGCTTCGGCAGATAAAGGAGCAAATACGGGCAGAGTTTGCAACTATGAGCTGGGAAAATACAGGTATCGGAAGTACGATTTTTGCAGAGAAGCCGGGAGACGGTTCTGCCAGAGAACAGGCAGCATCCTGCCAGAAGGTATTAGGCGGCTGGGCAAATATTGCCAGAGAGTATGCTACAAAAAGATATCGTTCCAATCTGATGAACTGGGGTATGCTTCCGTTTTTATTTACAGAAGAGCAGCTTCCGTTTACAAAAGGGGATTATCTTTACATTCCAAATATACAGGAGAGTGTAAAAGAAGGAAGAAGTGAACTTATAGCTTATGTTATAAAAGACGGACTTGTGCCATTTACTTTAAGATTAGGTGAGATGACACAGGACGAGAGAACAATTTTGCTTCAGGGCTGTCTGATTAATTATTATAAATTGTCTATATAATTCTGAAATAAATATACAATTTACAGTTTTAAAAGATGTAAAAATAATATTATAAAAAAAGATAAAAAATATTAAAAAAGATATTGACAAATTGCTGAGGAAGTAGTATTATAAAATCAACAAAAAACAAAACACCTTTTACAAAACATTATTTCATATCCATTTCAAAATTAGAGACGAGAAATCAATTTTGAAGATGGCTACAAGGTACAAAAGATAAATCATTATAAAAGTTTTAAGTGTACGGAGAATACAAGATAAACAGAAAGTAATGATAAAGTACCAAGGAAAAAATAATGAATGAAAAGAATGTGGAGTTTTAATAAAGATAAGGAGGTTTAGTCCAATGGAAACTACTAAATCAAATTATCAATATGAGAGTGGTAAGGCATAAATCCCTATGAAAGACCTGAAATAAGAAAATAAAAAATCTTCCTCAGCAATAGAATATATGATAGTAGGAAAAGCATTTCAGGTAAATATCAAAAATGTCCTCATATTGAATATTTACCACAAAAATAATAGAAAGGTTTTAAATTATATGTAAAGAAATATAATTTAAAAGAATAAAGTATCTATATATCATTTTAAAGTATAATAAAAAAGAAAAACAATATGATGAGTTCTATTCGTTGAAATAAGCCTGTTGTATTTGATAGATAAAATAGTTGTTATATCAAAAAGAAATGTATAGAGAAATATTTTGAAGGCAAATAGCCCGAACTACTTGTTAGAAACTTTTTATTATCATATATAGATTGATATAAACTTTCAATAAATCTTAAAAGGATTTATACAAATAGGGAAAATAAAAAGGTAGCTTAAACAAGAAAGGAATAAGAAAATTGAATAACGAAGAAAATTAGAACAACCGTTATATCCGAAATGTAAGATATAGCGGTTGTTCGATTTTTGTGTTATAATTGGAAAAATTAAAAACACAGGAATATATGAGGTTACTATGAATACTATAAATACTATAAATATAGAAGATACTATTTTATATGAAGATAAATATATTTTGGTTTGTCAAAAACCGGCGGGATTTCCGGTTCAGAGTAAACGACTGGGAACTTTGGATATGGAATGTGCGTTGAGAAATTATTTGGCAAAAAAAGGACAAGAACCCTATGTGGCAGTTATTCACAGACTGGATCAGCCAGTGCAGGGAGTTCTTGTGTTTGCAAAGGACAGAGAAAGTGGAGCGAAGCTTAGTAAACAAATGCAGCAGGGGAAATTTGAAAAAATTTATCTGGCATATACACAAGGGCATACAGATAAAAAACAGGAAACCTTAGTTGACGAATTGGAAAAAGATGGCAGAACCAATACTTCAAAGGTGGTTTCAAAGAAAACCCAAAACAGTAAACGGGCAGAGCTTTCTTATAAAGTTTTGAAAGAGACAGAGGAGGGAAGTTTATTAAAGGTTTCTCTGAAAACAGGGCGTCATCATCAAATCAGAGTGCAGTTGGCACATGCAGGATTGCCGATTTTCGGCGATGCAAAGTACAATGTAAAATGTACGAAAGAAGACGCAAGTCAGGGTATTTCTTTATGCGCGTATAAATTATCATTTTTACATCCTGTGCAAGGTAAAAAAATGGAATTTCAAGTAATGCCGGTTGGAAATTTTCCAATAGTATAGGAAAGAATTGTTTCACCATACTAATTGTAAAGGACAAAAGGTATGGGGGAATAAATTATGAACTGGAAAAAAGCAGGGATGATAGCGGGAGTGAGTGCAGGAGTATTTCTGGGAATGAAATATGTATTTCCTGTGATACTTCCGTTTTTTTTAGGATGGATTTTGGCAGAGGCAGTCCATGTACCGGCAAAGAGGATATGCGAAAAGCCCATGAGCAAAAAAATACATTTATCAGAAAATATTTTGGGGATGATTTTTATTATTCTGGGAATAGCGGCGGCACTTTTGGGAACGTTTCTTACCTTACAGTATCTTACGGGAAAGCTGGGAGAATGTGTGCAATATTATCCTGAATTGAAGGAGGAGGCACAGGATATTTTATGGAAGTTTTGCCTTGGAATGGAGCGCCTTACAGGAATACCTGCGGATAAAAGCTGTTTTTATATCAACAGACAGGCAGAGCTTTTACTGAAGTGCATTTTTTCAGGAAGAAACAGTATGAATACAGCGGTAGTCTCTGTAAAAGGCTGTGCTTGTCTGATTGGTACGCTGGCAATCTGTATTGTATTCGCTATTTTGTTTTTGCAGGAAAGAGAGCATGTGTATGCGATTTTGGAAAAGTGCAGAATATTTGGAAATATCATTCATATACTTAGGGAAATGGCAGTAGGAATAAAAGGATACCTGAAAGCCCAGTTTAAAATTATTTTGGTAGTGTGTCTGCTGTGTGTTGGAGGTCTTTGGGTGTTAAAGGTCAGGCATTATGTGGGTTTTGGAATTGCCATTGGTATTTTTGATGCCTTTCCTGTTCTGGGGACTGGAACTTTTCTTATTCCGGCAGCATTGCTTATGCTTATTCAGGGAAAAGCAAAACTTGGAATTGGCTTATTTGTGTTGTATCTTCTGACTGCGGCGGTGCGGCAATTTTTAGAACCCAGATTGATTGGAAATCATATAGGAGTTTCACCGCTTTTGGTGCTTGTATCTGTTTATTTAGGCGTTATTTTGTATGGAGGCTTCGGCTTTCTTTTAGGACCTGTATCGGCATTTTTAATCTATATAATCTTAAAGGAATGTGATGTTTTGAAAGAAAATTAAGAGATTGTGGCATTTCGAAAAATTTTATAAACAAAGATAGAAGGTATGGACTATTAAAAACTTTCGTGTATAATGGAAAAGTAGTACAACTTTTAGATAAAATGAATAAAAGGCAGGTAAGATTATGAAGAAAGTGCTGGTGGGCTTACTTTGCTGCATGCTTGCAGTAGGAGTTATCAGTGGCTGTGGCTCAAAGGAAAAGCCAAAATCTGATAAAGGCCAAAATCATACAGAGAAACAGGAAGAACAGTCCGATACTACAAATACAGAAAAGCCAAAAGACGAGAAAGAGCCTTCGAAAGAAGCGGAAGAAGAAAAAAGTATGGCAGATGATTTAACCATGCAGGTTTTGAAGGATCAGGCTGGAACAAGGGATTATACTTCTTTGGAAGAGTTAAATCCTGAGCCGGGCAGTCATATTGCCGTGGTGGTGAAGAATGCAAAGTCCAGCTTTTGGACAAGCGTAAAAAAAGGAATGGATCAGGCGGTAAAGGACTTAAACCGGAAAATGGGCTATAAAGGCGAGGATAAAATCAAGATTTCCTTTGAAGGACCTTCAGAGGAAACGGATGTAGAAAGCCAGATTAATATTATTGATGCAGTGCTTTCGGAAAATCCTTCGGTACTTTGTCTGGCAGCTATTGATATGGAGTCCTGCGAAGCACAGTTAGAGGCAGCAGCGGAAAATGATATTCCCGTAGTGGTTTTGGACTCGGGGGTACAAAGCGGTTTAGTCAATACCGTATGTGCAACAGATAATTATGCAATAGGAGCAGAGGCTGCGAATAAGCTGGCAGAAGCTATTGGCGGTCAGGGTCAGATTGCGATTATGACGCATGTTGCCGCATCTCAGACAAGCAGAGACAGAGAAAGCGGATTTACAGAGACCATTACCAATAATTATCCGGAAATTGAAATTGTAAATGTTTCTCATGAAAATCCGGAAACAAGCATGACGGAAATGGCAGAAGCTGTATTAAAGCTGTATCCTGATGTAAAAGGGTACTTTGGAACAAATGAACATGCCACAAACGCTGTTTTAGACGCAGTGAGCGCATCAGGCAGAGAAATTACAGTGCTGGGCATTGATGCGGGCAAGAAGCAGATTGATGCAGTAAAGAAAGGCACAGAAATGGGAACTTTTGTACAGAATTCTTACGGCATGGGTTATGCTACCATTGTGGCTGCGGTGCGTGCAGATATGGAATTGGAAAATGATGCGTTTATCAACTGCGGCTATCAGTGGATTGACGGAAGCAGCATTGAGCTGCCGGAATATGCTAATTATTTATATGAGTAAAGTGTTAATGTGAAAACAAATGAAAAAAATAGCTTAATACTGTGATAATTGGATAAAATATACAAAAGATAAAAAGGGAAAATGCACAAAGTTGTGCAGTTTCCCTTTTGTTTTCTTGGGAAAGCAGTAAAATCGTATATATTTCGTGAAAGTAGCAAGGATAATACGTTAATAAATTGACAAAATGTATAATTCATAGTAATATCAAGTTATGTGAAGGTGGTGATACTGTGGTAGAGAAAACAATCAAGGAAATCCGGGAAACAGAGCAACAGGCGGATGATATTATTGCTGAAGCCAAGAGCCGGAGTGAGAAGCTTCTTGAAAACGCAAGAAAAGAAGCGGAAAATCTGGAGTCTGGAATGATTGAACAGGCGCAGGATGCGGCGAAGAAGGCATGCAGGGCTGCGCAGGATGCCGGCAAAGAGACTCTCGAAGAAGCATTAAGGGATGTCGGCAAAGAGATTGCAGAAATAAAGGAAGCTGCCAAATCTCGGGAAAAAGAAGCAGTAGACGCAATTATTGAGAGTCTGGTATAAGCGTACTACAAAGTAGAACTACGAAAAGGAGGAATGCGGATATGGCAGTATTGCAGATGCAAAAGGTAAGTATCTGCGCACTGAAGAAGGACAGGAAAGCAATTCTGGAAAAAATTCAGTCCATGGGCGTTATGGAGATTTCCAAGGTTCTGGATGATGACTCAGGCTTTGAGCGAATGAATACACAGAATGAGAGAAGTAAATTCGAAAAAAACGCTTCTTTAGCGGATATGGCTTTGGATATTCTTCAGGAATACGTGCCGGAAAAGGTGTCTATGTTCTCAAGTCTGGAAGGCAAAAAGCTGATAGAACGGCAGGAGCTTGAGCAGGCGGCAGAACATAAAGAGCAAATTATGAATGTTGCTTCGGATATCGTGAGCAATCAGAAAAAGATTGCGGAATACCGTGCCAATATTCAAAAATTTGAAAATCAGATAGAGGTACTTGCTCCGTGGATGACGCTGGACGTTCCTATGACATTAAAAGGAACAAAAAGCACAGAGCTTCTGGTCGGTACAATGCCCGGACAGATGACTTTAGACGGGATGTACAGTCTGATTGCAGAACATGCACCGGAAATTTCCGGAGTAGATATTACTGTTCTTTCTTCAGGACAGGATGCAGTTTATATTGCAGTGCTGTGTATGAAAAATGATGCGGGAAAGGTCGAAGAAGTTTTACGGCAGGGCGGTTTTGCCAGACCATCACAGCCTGTGACACAGACGCCTGCAAAAGAGAAGGAAAAGCTGGAAATGCAGATCAGAGATTTGCAGAAGGAAATTTTAGATTGTCAGGAAAATATTAGAAAGCAGCAGTCTGAAAGAATGAATTTAAGATTGGCATCTGATTATTTTCGTGGCAGAGCTGAAAAGTATGAGGTACTGGGACAGCTTCCGCAATCTAAGAAGACTTTCATGATAAGCGGCTATGTGCCGCAGAAAGCAGTTCCCGCATTAGAAAAGGCGCTAAATGAAAAGTATGTTTTAAGTATGGATATTGAAGAACTTGCAGAAGATGAAGAAGGTCCGGTGCTTCTTAGTAATAACGGATTTTCAGAGTCTGTGGAAGGCGTTTTGGAGTCCTACGGATTGCCAAAGAAAGGCGAAATCGATCCAACCACAATTATGTCGTTCTTCTATGTATTTTTATTTGGATTAATGTTGTCCGATGCAGCGTACGGACTGATTATTTTCCTCGGTTGTTTCTTTGTACTGAAGAAATTCCCGAGAATGGAGCAGTCTTTAAAGAAAGCCATTAAAATGTTCATGTACTGTGGTATTTCTACGTTGGTATGGGGTGTTCTCTTTGGAGGATATTTCGGAGACGCCATTGATGTAGTAGCACGAACCTTTTTCCACGTAGATGTTCCGGAGGGCGGACTTGTAAAGGCTCTTTGGTTTGTACCTTTGAACGATCCTATGAAAATGCTTATTTATTCTATGGCATTTGGTGTTATTCACCTGTTTACCGGTTTGGGTATTAAGGGATATATGTTGTTAAAGGATAAGAAAGTGTTGGATTTCTTCTGCGACGTTGTTCTTTGGTATGTATTTTTAATTGGTTTGCTTTTAATGCTGCTTCCAAGTGAAATCTTTGCATCTATTGCACAGATTGATCCAAGTATTTTCCCGCCGGCAGTATCAGGAACAGGAAAAGTGCTTGCTATTGTAGGTGTGATAGGAATTATTCTGATGTCAGGACGTGCCAATAAAAATCCGGGACTTCGTCTGGCATTGGGCTTGTATGATGTCTATAACGTAACGGGCTGGCTCAGTGATGTGCTGTCTTATTCCAGACTTTTAGCTCTGGGACTGGCAACCGGAGTTATTGCATCTGTTATTAATCAGATGGGAAGTATGGCAGGAGACGGTATCTTCGGAGCCATTGTATTTCTTGTAGTATTTGTATTTGGTCATGCGTTTAACATGGCAATCAATGTGCTGGGAGCTTACGTTCATACAAACCGTCTTCAGTTTGTTGAGTTTTTTGGCAAATTTTATGAGGGTGGAGGAAAACCTTTCAACCCGTTTAAGTCTAGTACAAAATATGTAGATGTTAAGGAGGAAACGTATTTATGAGTCATTTAGGAATTGTTTACGCATTATTAGGTGCAGCAGTAGCAGTATTTTTATCAGGTGCAGGTTCTGCAATCGGTGTTGGTATTGCAGGTCAGGCTGCTTCCGGAGTTGTTTCTGAAGATCCTTCCAAGTTTGCAAAAGTATTGATTATGCAGCTGCTTCCGGGTACACAGGGTATCTACGGTTTGCTGGTTGGATTTATTACTTTATCAAAAATCGGATTATTGGGCGGCGGAATGCTTGAACTGACACCGCAGCAGGGATTATTGGTATTGGCAGCATGTCTTCCTATCGGTATTGTTGGTTTGATTTCCGGTAAATATCAGGGAATGACTTCCGCAGCAGCTATTGGAATTGTTGCAAAGAAACCGGAACAGTTCGGTAAAGCAATGCTTTTCCCGGCAATGGTTGAAACTTATGCGATTTTAGCGCTTCTGATTTCTATTCTGTCTGTAACAAACCTTCAGTTCTAAGATTAGGGCAGTTTTGAAAAAGATGGAATAAGTAAAGGAGAGCGAAGAATGACTGGATTAGAAAAAATGAAAAGCCAGATTCTTGAAGAAGCCCATACTTGCGCAGAAAAAATTCTCGAGGAGACGAGAAAAGAGGCAGACGAAATTCTTGCCGAAGCAAAGAAAAGAGCAGAAGCAGAATGCAGCCGTATTGCTCAAAACGCAGAGGAAGAAGTGAAAAGTCTTGCGGAGCGCTCTGAGTCTTCCTGTGCGTTACAGAGAAGAAAAGCTCTTTTAGAGGCAAAGCAGGAAATTATTTCAGAAGTGCTTGAAAAGGCTTATGAAACCTTAATCAGCGCAGACGAAACCACATATTTTGGAATGCTTCGAAAAATGCTCTATAAATATGTTCTTCCGGAAGAAGGAGAAATTTGCTTCTCCAAGGAAGATTTGGAAAAGATGACACCGGGCTTTGAAGAAGAAATCAAAGGTATTGCAAAGGAAAAGGGCGGAGCGCTTACTATTTCCAAGGAAACCAGAAATGTAAAAGGCGGCTTTGTTCTTGTATATGGAGGCATTGAGGAGAATTGTACATTTAAGGCAATGTTTCATTCTCAGAAGGATGAGCTTTCTGATAAAGTTCATAGTTTATTATTTTCATAGCATAACCGCAAAAAGGAGGAATTGATTTGTTTGACACAAAGTATACCTATGCGGTTGCGAGAATACGTGCGCTGGAAACGTCATTATTTACTTCCCAGATTATAGACCAGTTGATTGCCTGTGATACAGAGGAACAATGTATTCAGATTTTACAGGAAAAGGGCTGGGGAGATAATGATACGGCAGGAAGTGCAGAGGCAATTTTAGAAAGAGAGACAGAAAAAATATGGGAGACCATGAAGGATTTAGGGGTGGATATGTCTGTTTTTGATGTACTTTCCTATCCAAATCTCTTTCACAATCTGAAAGCAGCGATTAAAGATGCCTGCTCCGGAAAGGATAATCAAAATCTGAATATTTATTATGAAGATACGAAGATTAGTCCTAAGGAGATGCTGGAAATTATTAAAAATAAAGAATTTTCCAGATTTCCGGAAAACATGGCAGGTGCGGCAAGAGAAGCTTATGAAACCTTGCTGCATACGGGAGACGGGCAGCTGTGCGATGTGATTATCGACAGAGCGGCATTGGATGCTATTTATGCAGCCGGTGAGGCAGCAAAAGACAGCATTATTAAAGAGTATGCTGAGTCTGTTGTTGCTATTGCAGATATTAAAATTGCAGTGCGCTCACAAAAGACCGCAAAGACTATTGAATTTATGAAGCGTGCAATGGCTCCATGTAAATCTATAAATGTAGACCAGCTGGCAAAAGCAGCCGCAGCAGGTATGGAGGCAGTTACGGAATATTTATCCGGCACTGCTTATGCAGAAGGAGGGCAGGCGATTGCAGAGTCTTCCTCCGCATTTGAAAGATGGTGCGACAACCGTATGATGCAGGCGATGCAGCCGCAGAAATATGAGTCATTTTCAGTAGGACCTTTGGTAGCTTATGTGCTGGCAAGGGAAAATGAAATAAAAACGGTGCGAATTATTCTCTCAGGAAAGCAAAACGGTTTTTCTGAGGAGTCAATCCGAGAAAGGGTAAGGGAAATGTATGTATAAGATTGCAGTTGTAGGCGATTATGACAGTATATACGGATTTGCTGCGCTGGGTCTTGATACATTCCCGGTGGCCGACCGTAAAGAGGCAGAAGAAAAAATAGAGGCACTTGCCAGTCACGAATATGGGATTATCTATATTACGGAAGCGTTGGCTGCCGAGTGCAAAAGTGTAATAGAAAAATATCAGGAGAGAATTTTACCGGCGATTATTCAAATTCCCGGCGTGTCAGGAAATACCGGAGACGGTGTGCAGGGCGTAAAAAATTCTGTGGAACAGGCAGTAGGCTCTGATATTCTATTCAGTAATAATTAGAAAGCAGGTGATGCGTGGCCATGAGCAAAGGTATAATTAAAAAAGTAGCAGGTCCGCTGGTTATTGCAGAGGGCATGCGTGATGCAAATATGTTTGACGTTGTTCGTGTCAGCAATCAGCGTTTGATTGGTGAAATCATTGAAATGCACGGAGATGAAGCGTCAATTCAGGTATATGAAGAAACTTCAGGTCTTGGTCCGGGAGAGCCGGTAGAGTCCACAGAAGCTCCGCTGTCTGTTGAATTGGGACCGGGTCTGATTACCAGTATTTATGACGGTATTCAGCGTCCGCTGGATGATATTATGAAGGTCTGCGGAACAAACTTAAAAAGAGGTGTGGAGGTTCCTTCTTTAAAGAGAAACTTAAAGTGGAATTTTGTTCCCACTGTGAAAGCCGGAGACCATGTAGAAAATGGCGATATCATTGGTACGGTTCAGGAAACTATCGTCGTAAATCATAAGATTATGGTGCCTTACGGCATGAGCGGTACGGTAAAAGAAATCAAAGCAGGAGAATTTACCGTTGAAGATGTTGTTGCTGTGATTGCAACAGAGCAGGGTGATAAAGAGCTGACGATGATGCAGAAATGGCCGGTTCGTAGAGGTCGTCCGTATCTGAAAAAGCTTCCGCCGGAAATGCCTCTTGTAACAGGACAGCGTGTTGTTGACACCTTCTTCCCGATTGCTAAAGGTGGTGTTGCCGCTGTTCCGGGGCCTTTCGGAAGCGGAAAAACAGTTATTCAGCATCAGCTGGCAAAATGGGCAGAGGCGGACATCGTGGTTTATATCGGCTGCGGTGAACGTGGAAACGAGATGACAGACGTATTAAATGAGTTCCCTGAACTGAAAGACCCGAAAACAGGACAGTCCTTGATGGAAAGAACAGTATTGATTGCCAATACCTCCGATATGCCGGTTGCTGCCCGTGAAGCATCTATTTACACAGGTATTACCATTGCAGAATATTTCCGTGATATGGGTTATTCTGTTGCACTTATGGCAGACTCCACTTCCCGTTGGGCAGAGGCTCTTCGAGAGATGTCAGGACGTCTGGAGGAAATGCCGGGTGAAGAAGGATATCCTGCATACCTCGGTTCTCGTCTGGCACAGTTCTATGAAAGAGCCGGACATGTAATTTCTCTTGGAAAAGATAAGAGAGAGGGAGCATTGTCTGTAATCGGTGCAGTATCTCCTCCGGGTGGTGATATTTCCGAGCCGGTATCTCAGGCAACTCTTCGTATTGTAAAGGTATTCTGGGGCTTGGACTCTTCTCTTGCATACAAGAGACATTTCCCTGCAATTAACTGGCTTACCAGCTACTCCTTATATCTTGACAATATGGAGAAATGGTTTAATGAGAAGGTTGCACCGGACTGGATGGCAGGACGTCAGAAAATGATGAGCCTTTTACAGGATGAAGCAGAGCTGGAGGAAATCGTTAAGATGGTTGGTATGGATGCTTTATCAGCAGGCGATCGTCTGAAAATGGAAGCAGCACGCTCTATCCGTGAGGACTTTTTGCACCAGAACTCTTTCCATGAAGTGGACACTTACAGCTCTTTGAAAAAACAGTATCTGTTAATGAAGCTGGTAGTTGCATACTATGAGCAGGGTGTGGAAGCTCTGGAAAAAGGCGCAAATATTCAGGATTTAGTAAAACTTGATGTTCGTGAGAAAATCGGACGTTTTAAATATGTGTTAGAAGAAAATTTGGATGAAGAATATAAAGCTGTATTAGAACAGCTTGCAAAAGAAATTTCCAATATAACAGGGAAGGAGGACTTCTAATGCCAAAGGAATATAGAACAATACAGGAAGTTGCCGGACCTCTTATGTTGGTTCGTGGCGTTGAAAACGTTCATTTTGATGAACTGGGTGAAATTGAACTGGCAAACGGCGAAACACGTCGCTGCCGTGTACTTGAAATTGACGGAAGTAATGCTCTGGTACAGCTTTTTGAAAGCTCCACAGGTATTAACCTTTCAAACAGCAAGGTTCGTTTCTTAGGAAGAAGTATGGAGCTTGGTGTATCTGAGGATATGCTGGGACGTGTCTTTGACGGTTTGGGACGTCCGATTGATGACGGTCCGGAAATTTTGCCGGATGCCAGAATGGATATCAACGGTCTTCCTATGAACCCGGCTGCAAGAAGCTATCCGGAAGAATTTATTCAGACAGGTGTTTCTGCCATTGATGGTTTGAACACACTGGTTCGTGGACAGAAGCTTCCTATCTTCTCCGCATCCGGTCTGCCTCATGCACAGCTTGCAGCTCAGATTGCAAGACAGGCAAAGGTACGTGGTTCAGGAGAGAACTTTGCCGTTGTATTTGCGGCTATGGGTATCACTTTCGAGGAAGCGAACTTCTTTACAGAGAGTTTTAAAGAAACAGGCGCTATTGACAGAACGGTATTATTTATCAATCTGGCAAATGACCCGGCTGTTGAGCGTATTGCAACACCGAAAATGGCGCTGACAGCAGCAGAATATCTTGCATTTGAAAAAGATATGCACGTATTGGTTATTTTAACCGATATCACAAACTATGCAGATGCCCTTCGTGAGGTATCCGCAGCCCGTAAGGAAGTACCGGGACGTAGAGGTTATCCTGGTTACATGTATACCGACCTTGCAACGATGTATGAAAGAGCCGGACGTCAGAAAGGCAAAAAGGGAAGTATTACCATGATACCAATTCTGACCATGCCTGAGGATGATAAAACTCATCCAATTCCTGACTTAACAGGATATATTACCGAAGGTCAGATTATTTTGAGTCGTGAATTATATCGTAAAGGCGTTACGCCCCCAATCGATGTATTACCGTCACTTTCCCGTCTGAAAGATAAAGGTATCGGTGAAGGAAAGACAAGAGCAGACCATTCCAATACCATGAACCAGCTTTTTGCAGCTTATGCACGAGGCAAAGAAGCAAAAGAATTGATGGTTATTTTAGGTGAAGCAGCTCTTTCCGATATTGACATTATTTATGCGAAATTTGCAGATGCCTTTGAGCAGGAATACGTTTCACAGGGATATATGGCAAACCGTGATATTGAGGAAACTCTGAGAATTGGCTGGAAACTGCTTTCCATTCTTCCAAGAAGCGAGCTGAAACGTATTGATGATAAGTTCTTAGATGAATATTACGGAAAGTTCTAAAGTAAATTCTGTAATAATAAGAAAGAGGTGATATTTTGGCATCTACGCAGGTAACACCTACCAGAATGGAGCTTACTCGATTGAAAAAGAAGCTGGTAACGGCGGTAAAGGGGCATAAGCTTCTGAAGGATAAGCGTGATGAGCTTATGAGACAGTTCCTTGATTTGGTAAGGGAAAACATGGCGCTGCGCCAGAAGGTAGAGGCAGGAATTTTATCCGCAAATAAGAACTTTGTCATTGCAAAAGCAGGTATGTCTGAGCAGATATTAAACACAGCTTTAATGTCTCCCAAGCAGGAGGTTTATCTGGAAGCAGGGAAGAAAAATGTTATGAGTGTGGATATTCCGGTTTTTGAGACAAAGACCAGAACCGCAGATGCAAATGATGTTTATTCTTATGGTTTCGCATTTACCTCAGGGGATTTAGACGGAGCTGTGAAATCTCTGGCAGATATTTTGCCGGATATGTTAAGGCTTGCGGAAGTGGAGAAGTCCTGTCAGTTAATGGCTTCTGAAATTGAGAAGACACGACGCAGAGTAAATGCTCTGGAGCATGTTATTATTCCGGAGACACAACAGAATATTAAGTATATTACCATGAAGCTTGATGAAAACGAGAGAAGTACACAAATTCGTTTGATGAAGGTAAAAGATATGATGTTGGAAGAAGCGCATCATTATAAAGAAAAAGAGGTCATGGTGGAATAAAAAGAATAGAAAAGATGATATGGAATTGTTTGAGGACAGTTCTGTATCATCTTTTTTTAGTTGGGGAGAAAAATGGCTAACATGAATGCACACTGACAAATTGCAATACTTGTAAAAGTACACAAAAAATATGTGTTAAAAATATGAAAAAGTGCAAAATATACAAAATAACTTGACTACAAAATATGATAGTGGTATATTCTAGATAAAGAAAACAATTTAGGAAAATATTTTCCCAATATAAAAGGAGAAAAAATTGTGAGTAATATATTAGTGGTCGGAAGTCTGAATATGGATTTTGTAATTAACGTAAAGAAAATGCCACTTTCAGGTGAAACAATTTTGGGAGAGGATGTAAATCTTGTTCCGGGAGGAAAAGGTGCAAATCAGGCTTATGCTGTTGGAAAATTAGGCGGACAAGTAGACATGATTGGAGCAGTGGGAGATGATTTGTATGGAAAAATGTTGATTGAAAATCTTCAAAGCGTAGGTGTGGGAACATCAGGAATTGAAGTTATTTCCGGAGTACCAACGGGAAACGCTTTCATCAGTGTTGATGAAGAAGGAGAGAACAGTATCATTGTTGTACAGGGAGCAAACAATAAGCTGACAACACAAATGATAGATAAACATAGGAATTTAATTGAAGATGCGGATATTATTATTATGCAGTTGGAAATTCCTCTTGAAGTTGTGGAACATGTAAAAACTTTGGCAGAAGATAAACTGGTTGTTTTAGATCCGGCACCGGCACAGAATAATTTGTCAAAGCAGTTTTTGAAAGGTTTTCATATTGTGAAACCGAATGAGACGGAGCTTCAGACTTTAACAGGAAAAAAACTTGTGACAAGAGAGGAATTAATTTCAGGAGCTAAGGAATTGCTGGAAAAAGGAATTCAAACGGTGATTGTTACTTTAGGAGGAGATGGAGCTTTACTTGTTACAAAAGACACAGAGGAATATTTTAAAGCTCAAAAAGTAACAGCAGTGGACACAACCGCCGCAGGTGACAGTTTTACCGCAGCGTTGACTTTAGCTTTAAGTAAAGGAAAGGAATATGGAGAGGCAATTCGATTTGGAAATTATGTGTCGGGAATTGTGGTGACACGCAAAGGAGCACAAACTTCCATACCTACAATGGAAGAAGTGATAGAAAAAATGAAGGAGGAGGAAAAGAGTGAAGAGACCAATAATTATTGATTGTGATCCGGGGGTAGATGATGCTTTAGCGATTATTTTAGCACTAAAACATGCAGAGATAGACCTGAAAGCAGTATGTACGGTATCAGGAAATGGAGACATTGACAATACTACCAAAAACGGATTAAAAGTTCTGGCTTTATGCGGAAGAGAGGATATACCTGTATACAGGGGGTCAGCAAGGGCACTAAACGATAAACAACCGGATACAGTACCTGCGTTTGGAGATGATGGACTGGGTGGGTATGCCTACACAATTAAAACAAAGAAACAGGAAGAAGAGAAAAATGCGGTTGATTTTTTGATAGAAGCTGCAACGGAAAATCCGGGAGAAATTACATTATTTGCCATAGGACCTTGTACAAATATTGCAAAGGCAATTCGAAAGGATCCGGAATTTCCCCAAAAAATCAAACAAATTATTATTATGGGAGGAGCAAAATATACAGGAAACATGAGCCCGGTAGCAGAATATAACTTTTGGGCAGATCCGCTGGCTGCAAAAGAAGTGTTAAATGCAGGATTTCAGGATGCTGTTATGATAGGACTTGATGTTACAAACAAGATTGCTTTGGGTGCAGATGTACGGGAAATGCTCAGAATTTTTAATACAGAATTATCTAATTTTTTATACAATGTTACACGTGTTGGTCTGGACGATAACTGGAAAGCCAGAAGAAAACCGGTAGCACCCATGCACGACGTTTTAACTGTGGCATATTTTATTGATCCTACTATTTTAACTTTGAAAGGAGCCAATATTGATGTGATCACAGATGGAATTGGAAGAGGACAATCGATTGTAGATATCAAAGGTCATTGGAATGCTGGGAAATGCAATGCGTGGTATGCGGCAGAAGTAGATGTAAACAAGTTTTATAAGTTGTTGCTGACAACTATATTTGAAGATAAAAAAGAAGAGATATTAGAATACCTAAGCTAATAGTTTGAAAGGAGAAGGAATTATGATGACAAAAAATAAAGGAAAAGATACATTTTCATTAATGGTAATTTTATTGATACCGGTTGCGATTGCAATAAATATTGTAGGTGGACAGATGACATCTATGTTAAAAATTCCGGTAGACTTGGATATGATAGGTGTGTTACTTGTAGGCGCATTAGCAGGTCCAATTCCGGCTGCGTTAACAGGAGTATTAACAAATTTAATCAACGGAATTATGGATCCAAGCTGGCTTCCATACGCATTTTGTTCTTTCTTTATTGGTATTTCAGCAGGTCTATTATCAAAATATAATATGATGAACAAGATTTGGAAACTGGCAGTTTCTGGTATTATTATTGCTTTAGTGGCAACAGTAACTGCAACTCCAATTACAGTATTTTTCTTTGGAGGTGCAACAGGAGGCGGTGCATCCATGATTGCAGCGGGATTGATGGCAACAGGTAAACAGATTTTAGAGTCTGTTTTATCTGTATATATTGTTACGGAAACCATTGGAAAAATGATTTCTATATTCGTAGCTTATGTCATTATTAAAGTTATTCCTGACAGAACATTAACAAAATATAAATACGGCATGAATTTTGTGAAGAAATAATAGGAGAAGAAAAATGGAAAATGCAGCAAAAGGGAAAAATAAAATTACAGAATTATACCCACTGACGAAATTTTATTTGGCAATAACGGCTGCGATTGTTGCAATTATTTTACCGGATATTCTATCAAAAGTTATTTGCTTTTTAGCTTTAAATGTATTGGCAGCAGTTAGTGGAGTGTATCCGATTTTTATTAGGAGAGTGAGAAACTCCGTAGGAATTTTGTTTTTTGTACTTCTCGTTGTTCAGACGTTTTTCGCACCAGGAGAGACTGTGTTATTTTCTTTTTGGATTTTTAAGGCGAAATTGGAAGGTTTACTCTTTGCATTAAAGCTTGGATTTATTTTAGCAAGCGTAGGTTCTGCGTTGATTTGGTTCTTTGCAGTAACAACAGAGAAAGACTTTGTATTGTCTCTTGAAAAGAAAGGGTTAAGTCCAAAAGCATCTTATGTTGTGCTTTCAACACTTCAGATGGTTCCGGTATTAAAAAAACGTTCACAGACAATTATGAATGCGCAAAGAGCAAGAGGTGTAGAAACAGAGGGAAGTATTTGGGTACGTGCAAAAGTTTTTGTTCCTACGATTGTACCTCTAGTGCTTAGTTCTATTCAAGGAACGGAGGAAAGAACTCTTACTTTGGAAGCACGTGGCTTTTCCGTAGAAACGCCCTCTACACATCTATATGATATCGAACCGAAGCCGATGGACAGAGTTATGACAATCGTGATAACAGTTGTATTTTTACTTATTATTTTAGGGAGAGTGTTATTATGGGTTATATAGAACTGAAAAATGTTACATATACATATCCCCTTGCAAAAGAACCCAGTATTAAGGATGTTACTGTTTCTTTGGAAAAAGGAAAATTTTATGCAGTTGTAGGAGCAAACGGAAGCGGAAAAACAACGTTATGCAATATTATCCGTGGATTTATTCCGGGATTTTTTCAAGGAAAAATGGAAGGTGAGGTACTTTTAGAGGGAAAATCCTTGCAGCAATATACAATGGGAGAATTAGCGCCGAAGATTGGTTATGTTTTTCAAAACCCTTTTAACCAGATTACGGGGGCGAGAGACAATGTATATGAGGAAATTGCCTATGGACTGGAAAAATTAGGCGTGGAAGTTGAGAAAATAAAAGATACGGTTAAAAAGGTTATGGAATTGACTAACACGTCATATCTGGCAGAAAAAAATCCATTTGAATTGTCAGGAGGTCAGCAGCAGAGAGTAGCATTAGCATCTGTCCTTGCTTTAGAACCGGATATTTTCGTAATCGATGAGCCTACATCACAGCTTGATCCAAAAGAAACGGAAAGAGTTTTTGACATTATTGACAAGATGAAAAAGATGGGAAAAACTATTATTTTAGTAGAACATAAAATAGAGCTGATTGCAGAATATGCAGACGAGATTTTAGCTTTGGAAGAAGGAAGGCTTATTCAACATGGCGAGAAGCATGAAGTTTTGTCAGATTTATCTTTACTAAAGCGAGATATTGAGCTCCCGCAGTCTGTGATTTTAGCAGATGAGCTGCGGAGACAGGGTATTCCTATTGCTGATAAGATTATTACAAAAGCAGAAATGGTGGAACAGCTGAAGAAGACAATAAAAAAGAAATAAGGAGGATAAAAGATGTCATTTATTAAGTTTGAAAATGTAAAATTTATTTATCCAAATGGTTATTCAGCTGTTGAGGATATTAATTTTGAAATTGGACAAGGTGAGAACATTGCGATTGTAGGTCAAAATGGTGCAGGAAAGACAACTACTGTTAAAATGATGAATGGACTTTTAAAACCTACGGAAGGGAAAGTTACAGTTGCAGGTATGGACACAAGAGATTTTACTACGGCAGCTTTATCAAGAAAAGCAGGGTATGTTTTTCAAAATCCTGACGATCAGATATTCCACAATACGGTTGAAAAAGAAATTCAATTTGGACCGGAAGTTTTAAAAATGAGTGAAACGAAGGTTAAAGAAATGGTGGAATATTCTGCAAAGCTTGCAGGGCTTACAGAAGCTATGGAAGAAAATCCATATAACCTTCCCCTATCAGTGAGAAAATTTGTTACTATTGCTTCTATTATTGCGATGGATACAGACATTGTAATTTTAGATGAACCTACGGCAGGACAGGACATCAGGGGAATACGCCTTTTAGAAAATATTTTAAAAGAACTTACTGCAAAAGGAAAAACAGTTGTTACTATTACACATGATATGGAGTTTGTAGTTAATAATTTTGATAAGGTGTTTGTAATGGCACATAAAAATCTTTTGAAGATTACAAATCCCAAAGAGGTATTCAGTGACGATAGGTTATTGGAAGAAAGTATGCTGATGAAACCGTATATCAGTGAAATTGTATCTGAATTGGGATTTCCCAGTCAGATTACCTCCAGAGCTGAGTTGGTAGAGTATGTGAAAAAGGCAAAATAGAAAATAAAAACCCGTTGTTTTTATCATCTAAATCGGATATAATAAAACAAGAAGAATGTCGAAGGAGTGATAAAGTGGATCATTATGAGGTATTCCATGATATTCTTGTAAATTTATTTCAGGAAATTATGGATATAGAAGGGAAAGCACTGATTACTTCTGAATTTAAAGATATTTCTGTCAATGATATGCACATTATGGAGGCAATCGGAGAGGAAAATGCCAAAAATATGTCTTCTGTCGCAAAAATTTTGTCAGTTACCGTGGGAACATTGACCATTGCCATTAATGGCTTGGTGAAGAAGGGATATGTGGCAAGGGAAAGAAGCGAGGAAGACCGCAGAGTTGTCCTTATTTCTCTTACAGAGAAAGGGCGTAAGGCCAATGAGCACCATAAGAAATTTCATGACGGAATGATACAGGCTCTTTTAAAGGATTTAGATGATGAACAACAGGAAATTTTAGTAAAGTCCTTATTAAATTTAAGAGAATTCTTTGATTCTTATGAAAATCAGAAATAAAGGGTTGATGCAGGGAGCAAATTTATGCTCATGCACAACCCTTTTCCTAATTCATTCTCATTGTGCCAAAAACTGTGCATATTTTTTCGGTGATACTTTCGTGGCTTTGGTAAACGCCTTAAAAAAGTTACTATAATCATTAAACCCACATTTTACACTGGCTTCGCTTACTGTATATCCCTCTGCCAGAAGCTCCTTTGCATGAGAAATCCGCTTGGCGGTAATGTATTTGTTAATAGTAGTGCCGGTAGCAGATTTAAAGAGCCTGCAAAGGTAGGAGGAGCTTAAAAAAAAGTGTGAAGATAACTGCTCTAGACTTAAAGGTTCTTCAATGTGCTGGTTAATGTAGGATAAAATACTGTCTACCTGTGCGTTTGAGCTGATTTCCTTGTCTGTATCTGCAATGCGGTTTTTATGAAATCGTTTATTGAGAAAAACCATCAATTCTAAAAAAGCAGCCTTTTCTAAAATATCAGAACCATATCCCTTAATATGAGAAAGCTTATGAATAAAATATTGAAAGTTTTTCTGTTCCTCTGTGGTCAACGATACCTTGTGGTTGGAACGCATACTCCTGTTTTGGAAGCATGCGTCCAAATCCGTGTTTTCTGTGCACAGAGATTTTAAAAAGTCAGGATGAATAGAAATAATAATGCGTTCGTGCACCTGACTGTCAATCTGCGTTAAATGATGACTTTCGTACTGGTTGATAAAGAAAATATCACCGGGGAAGATGTTGTAAAAGCAATTATCAATTAAAAATTGCTTTCCGCCGGAGATGGAATAATAAATCTCGTAACAATCGTGAATGTGCATATCCATAGGCTTTTCATCACTGTATAAATGGGCAACGGCAAAAGATTTCTGCTCAATACAGCTTGCAATAGAGTCCTTACAGGAGCTGAGTATTTCCATTTCATCACTTCCTATCTTTTGAATTTTGTTTTTCTATAATCTGTTCGGCATATCTTTGAGGCGTTGTGCCTGTATATTTTCCAAATACACGGATAAACGTGTTGGAGCTGTTAAAGCCTGTCATGACGCTTAAATCCTTTGTTTTCAGAGAAGGTCGTTCCTGAATGAATTTTTTTGCCTGTTCAATACGATAGCGGTTTAAATAATCCTTGAAATTGTTGTCACTTAGCTGTTTAAACAAAATACCGCAGTATTTTGGGGAAATGTTAAACTGGTCAGCCAAGTCGTTTAGCATAATATTGTCCCTGAAATTTTCATGGATATAATCCAGCATTTGCGTTAATAAAAGCTCATCCTGTGTTTGACTGCGCTGCTTTTTCGCTGCGATGACATCAGAAAGAACCGCTTTTATAGCTGTGATTGTTACTGAGTCTCCCCAGTGTGCGTACCAGTATTCATAGTTAATAGAACGTCCGATAAAGTCTTCCGGAGAGGACTTTAATTCCTGAAAAATGCGGTTGACTGTTCCGATTAAGGTATAGACAAAATTTTGCAGAACTTCCATGGAAAGTCTTTTCTGGGTAAGGTTCTCACGAATGAGCTCATCAAATAAATCCAGCGCCTTTTCCTGCCCTGCGATTACCTCTGAAATCAATTTATTTTCTGTGGAAAGAGGATAAGAATAAGTGGTACAGTCCACAGAAGCAATGGAGTCGTAGGTAATAATTTTGTCATGAGGAAGCATGGAGAGATATTCTGCTATTTTTAAAGTTTCCCGATAAGAGGCATTGATATTTTCCAACCCTTTTTTAACAGGACTTAAAATAATCTGTTCTTCCCAGCTTTTTTCTGCTTTATTTAGGCTTTCTGAATGTGAAAAAATTCGGTTTAAAAGTTTTTTTGCCTGTTCTAAATCATCTGCCTGAATAATCAGTCCGCAGCGATACATGGATAATTTCACCATGAAACAATTTTTTTGTTTAATACATTCCTGAAACAGAATATTTTTGTAAAGCTCTAACTCTCCCAGTAAGGCAGTATCCAGAGCATCCTCCTGTTCCGGATGCAGGCAGACAAGTCCCACACAGAAGCTTGCCGTTTCTGAGAAATAAGGTTTTTTAATTTCTGCAAGATAACCGTTGCAGTCTGTAAGCAGATTTTGATAATATTGCTGAACCATCAGCCTGTCTGTGGTTTTTTGTGTTTCCAGTAAATTCTCGTTTAACGTTTGCAGGCGGCTTAGATTTTCATCTAAAATTTTAAACTCGTCAAAGTGTTCATGCTCATCTTTCAGTGTAGGCTTTAAAGTTTCATAAATTGGCTGATAGAGAAGCTTTGCAATATAGAAAAACAAAGCAGACAACAAAATATATACCAGAACTACTAACACCAGAAAGAAAAAGATATTCAGGATACCGAGGCTGTTCTGGTCGTATAAATAGTAGATATTCCAATTCATGGAAGGCAAATGGGACGCCGCAATATAATAATCGGAAGTCTTTATTAAATTTTTGTCTGTGTCTATCGATTTCTGAAGCGTTTTCAGAAGCTTGGTGGTTTCCTTGTCTTTCGTACACGGAAGAAAAAGCCCGTCATCATTGGCAATCCAGAACTTCTGTCCTTCTGTGCTGTTGATAATGGAGTTGACAGGAATTTCTGCCATATAAATGCAGGTTTGCGGATGCTGATAACCTTTAATCCAATAATAGAGAAAATCTAACTGCCCTTTTTCATTGTAATGAGGGAGGACATAAGGAAACATGTGTGTATCAAAATATTCTCTGATAGCAGTCAAATCTTTCGACGTAAGGTCTTTACTTTTTAAAAAATCTGAGATAGAAAAAGAACCTTCGGGGGAAAGAACATCAGAGGGGGTAATTTCATCATCCGGAGTATTTGCATTGTCGATGAGCAAATAAGTTTGAAAGCGTGTTTCACTGGTGCTGCAATACTTTGTCAAAGCTTTTTGTACCTGAGAAGACAGAAAATAGAAATTATCTTTTTGATAAGAAGTCGACCATTCTTTGATAAGGGAATCATTTACAATATCGGTCATGGTATTGGAAATATTTTTCAGTGATGTTTCTGCTTTCTCTTCTAAGATTGTTCTGGAAAGTGATATAGAATTTTTGTAGCTTTCCTCTGATTGTCTGGAGAGAAAAAATCCCAGAACAGAAGAAAGGATAAGGGTTATGAAAACTGACAGAATAATAAAAATAATATTCAATTTCTGCTGATATCTGCCATGAACATGTTTATACATTTATAATCTCCTTTAGCTGTGAACAAATATGTCGATAAAAAAATTATACTGGCATTTCTTGCAGATTTCAAGGGTTGAAAAATGGTGATGTGTTGAAAAATGATGATGAAAAGTCTGGAAGAACAGCTTAAAATCAAGGGATATACAGAAAAAGATATACAAAAAAGAAGATAAAAAAAATACAGGTGGAATTTGATGATTTACTTTTTTTCTAAAATCCGATAAGGTGTGGTTATTGCATGAGACGTTTCAGAAAAAGAAAAGGAAAAGGAGAGGAGAAAACTGGTGAAACAAAAGAAACCGCTGTTTAAAAGAATTTTTGCAGCAAAAGAATTATATCTGCTGTTAATACCCGGTCTTATCTGGTATTTGCTTTTTGCATACCGCCCGATGACCGAGCTTAGAATTGCATTTTATGACTATAACGTATTTCAGGGAATAGAAGGAAGTACCTTTGTGGGATTTGATAACTTTATCGAATTTTTCACAGGCAGAGACTTTTTAAGAGTATTAAAAAATACGCTGATGATTTCCTTCTGGCAGCTTTTGATTTGCTTCCCTGTACCCATTGCACTTGCAATCTGTATTACGGAAATGAGAAATAAATTTATCAGCAGAATGACACAGATGTCTACCTTACTTACACATTTTATTTCTGTTGTGGTTGTATGTGGTATCGTGATTAACTTTTTGTCACCAAGTACAGGTGTGGTTAATCTGGTTTTAGAAAAGCTGGGAGTTGACCCTATTTACTTTATGACAAAGCCGGAGTACTTTAAAGGAATTTATACGTTAATGACTTTATGGCAGAATGCCGGATTTGATGCGCTGGTTTATATTGCGGCGATTATGGGTATTGACCCACAGCTTTATGAGGCGGCTACCGTTGACGGTGCAGGAAAGATGAAAAAGATTTTCCATGTTACCATTCCGGGCATTACACCCACAATCGTAACCATGTTAATTTTGAAGCTGGGCGGTATCATTAAAGTAGGATATGAAGCAATCTTGCTCTTGTATCAGCCGGCAACTTATTCCGCAGCCGATGTTATTTCTACATATTCCTATCGTCTGGCATTTGAAAACGGAAATTATGGTTTATCCGTTGCGGCAGGATTGTTTGAGTCTGTTGTAGCATTTATTATGGTAATCCTTGCGAATAAGTTCAGTAAGAAGATTTCTGACAGTGCATTATGGTAGGAGGGAGAAAAATGGCAGGAAAAAAAGTGAAGCAGGGACAGGTTATGGGATTAGGAGAGAAGACCTTTAATGTGTTTATGGTACTTCTGGGAATTCTGATTACTTTTATTGCCCTGTATCCGATTTATTACGTGTTGATTTCTTCCTTCAGCAAGCCGTTCTTTGTGGAAAACGGAGACGTGCTTTTAGGAATTAAAGAGTTTACGACAGCCAGCTATGAGGCTGTGTTTAAAAGAGACGGATTGTGGATGGCTTATGGAAATGCTATATTCTATACAGTGTTTGGTCTGATTGCGAATATGTTTTTTACCACCACCATGGCGTATGCTCTGTCTAAGAAGTCTTTGGTAGGAAGAAAATTCTTTACTTTGTTTGTTATCTTTACCATGTGGTTCAATGCCGGTATCATACCGACCTATATGAACTTTAACAACATGGGGCTTTTAAATACAAGAGCGGCAATCATCTTTGGATTTGCCATTGAAACATACAATTTGATTATTATGAAAAGCTTTTTTGAACAAGTACCTGAAGCGCTGGAAGAAGCTGCATTTATTGACGGTGCAGGACATTTCAGGGTGTTTTGGAATATATATTTGCCATTATCAAAACCGGCTCTTGCGACAGTGGGACTTTTCTATGGTATCAGCCGTTGGAATGGATATTTCTGGACCATGCAGCTTTTGAAAGATGACAGTAAAATTCCGCTTCAGGTATTTTTGAAAAAATTAATTGTAGAGCGTGTGGCAAATCCGTCAGACGCAGCCATTGTTACGAGAGACTCTTTGACATCGCCGACAACACAGGTATATGCTTTGATTATTATGGCAATTTTGCCTATGGTTGTGGTGTTCCCGTTTGTACAGAAGTATTTTAAAACAGGTCTTACCCTTGGTGGTGTAAAAGGTTGATTTATATTAAAGGAGGATTTTAGAAATGAAGAAAAAACAGGTAACAGCGCTTTTGCTGGCAGCAGTTCTGGGGGTATCTGCTCTTATGACAGGCTGTGGTGACATCAAGAAAAAAGAAGAAACAGCGGGTAAGGAAGGCGGAAGCAAAGAGTTTACAGCATTTATGTTCTTATCCGGAACACCTTTCAACGAAGATTGGGAAGTATGGAAAGAAATCGAAAAAGAAACAGGTGTAAAATTAAAAGGAGTTGTAGCATCTTCCAACTCTGATTATTCCACAGCATTCCAGAACATGGTTGCATCAGGACAGCTTGCGGATATTATTGCATGTGAGTCAACTTCTGACCTTGAAAAACTGGGAAAAGACGGCGGTATGCTCCCGTTAAATGATTTAATTGATGAATATGCGCCAAATATCAAGAAAATGTTAGAGGAAGACCCAAACTTTAAATATCAGGCAACAGCAGAAGACGGAAATATCTACAACATTCCATTGGGAAAAGAATTGCAGTCTTCTCAGTTCTATTGGATTAGACAGGACTGGCTGGATAAGCTTGGGCTGGCAGTGCCTACCACAGTAGATGAGCTTCACGATGTTTTATTGGCATTTAAAAACAATGACCCAAATGGAAATGGAAAAGCAGATGAAATTCCATTATTTGACCGTTCTGCGACTTCCGAAAACGAAATGGGTGAATATCTGGCACTGTGGGACTCCAGTACAGGATTTTATCCAAGAGACGGAAAAATGACATTTGAACCGATTACAGAAAATTATAAGCTGGCAGTTTCTAATTTAGCTAAGTGGTATAAGGAAGGCTTAATCGATCCTGAAATCTTCACACGTGGTATGTCTGCGAGAGATACCCTGTTAAGTAATAATACAGGTGGATTTACACATGACTGGGTAAGCACAGGAAACTACAACGACTCTCTGGCACAGGACGTTCCGGGCTTTAACATGGTTGCAGTAGCTCCGTTTGCAGATCAGAATGGAAACGTAAAAGAAAGAGAACGCCGTTATGCAGAATGTGGATGGGGTATTTCCTCTCAGTGCAAAGATCCGGAAGCTTTAATTAAATTTATGGACTATATGTTCACAGAAGAAGGCTCTGACTTTATGAACTGGGGGATTGAAGGAAAAACTTACACCGTAGACGAAAACGGAAACAAAGCATTTACAGAAGAAGTATTCAATTCCGGTCTTGCTCCGGTAGAATATCTTCGTTCCTTAGGTTCTCAGTACCGTGCAGGATATGTACAGTCTGCCGATTATGAATACGCTACTATGAATGATGCGGGAAAAGCAGCGAATGAATTGTATAATTCTCATGAAGAATGGTTTGAAGGCGCGAAATTACCGGATTTAAAATTAAGTAAAGATGCGTTAGATGAGTATAAGAGCATTATGTCCGGTATTACACCAATCGT
The DNA here is from genome assembly GCA_900539145.1 of uncultured Blautia sp. Classification (GTDB taxonomy): domain Bacteria; phylum Bacillota; class Clostridia; order Lachnospirales; family Lachnospiraceae; genus Blautia. Next base: position 4,669 of record UQAX01000028.1, on the reverse strand, counting down.
ATTTGAAAAATTACAGAGCTGGATTTTAGGTTCAGGAGATATTGAAGCAGAATATGATGATTTTGTAAATGAATTGAAAGCAAGAAACATTGACAGAGCCATTGAAATTCAGCAGGAAGCATACGACAACTTTATGAAAGTAACAAAATAAAAACAAGATGGGGCTGTGGCACTAAGGTCTTAGTGCAGCAACCCCTTTTTAAATCTGCGGGAGGCAAAGATGAACAGAAAAAAATTAGAAACAGCAGCATTACAGGCAACAGAAGTATTAAAGAAAAATTTAGAAATTTATACAGAGAAATTTCCCGGTTCGAATACAGAAAATCAGATATATCCTGTATCTGAAAACATTGAATGGACAACCGGATTTTGCACAGGAACCTATTGGCTGGCTTATGAGCTGACAAAAGATGAAGCATTTAGGAAATCTGCCATGGTGCAGGTAGAAAGCTTTTATAAGCGTATTGAGAATAAAATAGATGTAGACCATCATGATATGGGATTTTTATATACGCCGTCCTGTGTGGCAGCCTATATGCTGACGGGAAGTGAGCGGGCAAAGAAAGCGGCAATTCTGGCGGCAGACCAGCTTATCAGCCGCTTTCAGGAAAAGGGGCAGTTTATTCAGGCATGGGGAACACTGGGAGCAGAGGACAATTATCGTCTGATTATTGACTGTCTTTTAAATCTGCCTTTATTATATTGGGCTTCTCAGGTGACAGGATATGAAAAATATAGAGATATTGCCTTTCACCATACAAGGACAAGTCTGGAAAATCTGGTGCGTGAGGATTTTTCTACTTACCATACATACTTTTTTAATTCTGAAACAGGAGAACCGGTAAAAGGCGTTACCGCACAGGGGTATAAAAATAATTCTGCATGGGCAAGAGGTCAGGCATGGGGCGTTTATGGAACAGCTCTTGCATGGCGTTACTTGAAAGATGAAAAATGCAAAGAGCTTTTCAAAAAGGTGACAGATTTTTATCTTGCAAATCTTCCACAGGATAAAGTTCCTTATTGGGATTTAAGCTTTAAAGCGGAGGATAAAGAACCGAAAGACTCCTCAGCAGCAGCGATTGTCGTATGCGGAATTTTAGAAATGTGCGAAAACGGAGGACTGACAGACAAAGAGCAGGAGTATTATAAGGAAAAAGCATACGAAATGCTGGAAAGTCTGATTGACAATTATTCCGTAAAGTCTTCTCAGGATGCCAATGGATTGATTTTACACGGAGTCTATGCAAAAAGCAGTGAATATAACAGCGTAACGGACAGAGGGGTAGATGAATGTAATCTCTGGGGAGATTATTTTTATCTGGAAGCAGTGGTAAGATGTTTGAAAAAATGGAATTCTTACTGGTAGAGTTCAAGATTTGCAAGGTTTTCAACAGGAAAAGAAACCTTACCCAAAAACAGAAATGCTATAATCAATACAACAAAAGGACAGGCAGAGAAAGAAAGGGGAACATTATGGAAGTAAGAACAGCAGCATCACCAAGAGACGTGAAGCATTACACAACAGACAGATTAAGAGAGGAATTTTTAATCCAGAATTTATTTGTACCGGGAGAAATTAAAATGGTATACAGCCATATTGACCGTATTATTACCGGTGCGGCAGTTCCTGCAAAGGAAACCTTAACCTTGACAGCAGGTGCAGAGCTTCGTGCAGAATATTTCTTACAGAGAAGAGAAATGGGTATTATCAATATCGGCGGAGCAGGTACAATTACCGTGGACGGAAAAGCTTACGAGGTAGCTTATAAAGAAGGTATGTACATCGGAATGGGAGCAAAAGATATTACTTTTGCAAGCAAGGATGAAACAAATCCTGCAAAATTCTACTTTAACAGCACACCGGCACATCACACATACCCAACGGTACTGATTAAACCGGAAGGAACACCGGAAGAAGGCGTTGTTATTGTTAAAGATGAAAATAAAGTAGAACTGGGAACATTAGAGCAGTCTAATCACAGAACAATCTGCAAATACATTCTGCCGGGACAGGTAGAAAGCTGCCAGTTAGAAATGGGAATGACAAAATTAGAGCCGGGAAGCGTATGGAACACCATGCCATGCCACACACACGACAGAAGAATGGAAGTTTATCTGTATTTTGATATTCCGGAAGACGCATTTGTTATGCACTACATGGGTGAGCCCACAGAAACAAGACATTTAGTAATGAGAAATGAAGAAGCCGTTATCTCACCAAGCTGGTCTATTCATTCCGGTTCCGGTTCTCAGGCATATACCTTTATCTGGGGAATGGCAGGAGAAAATCAGGATTTTGACGATATGGACCACATTGCAAATACAGAACTGAAATAAAAAGGAAAGAAAAGGAGAATAGAAATGGACGTAATGAAAAGCTTTTCACTGGAAGGTAAGGTTGCTTTAGTAACAGGCGCAGCTTACGGAATTGGTTTTGCTATGGCAGAAGCTTACGCAAAAGCAGGAGCAAAAATTGCATTTAATTGCAGAGGACAGGAGCATTTAGAAACAGCTCTGGCAAACTATAAAGCAAAAGGTATTGATGCAAAAGGTTATATCTGTGACGTAACAGATGAAGAACAGGTTGCAAATATGGTAGCAGATATTGAAAAAGAGCTGGGAACTATTGATATTTTAGTAAACAATGCGGGAATTATCAAACGTATTCCAATGACAGAAATGAGCGTAGCAGAATTCCGTCAGGTAATCGACATTGACTTGAATGCGCCGTTTATCGTGTCAAAGGCAGTCATTCCGGGGATGATTAAAAAAGGACATGGAAAAATCATTAACATCTGTTCTATGATGAGCGAGCTGGGACGTGAAACCGTATCTGCTTATGCAGCGGCAAAAGGCGGATTAAAAATGCTGACAAAGAATATTGCATCTGAATACGGCGAATACAACATTCAGTGTAACGGTATTGGACCGGGTTATATTGCCACACCTCAGACAGCTCCATTAAGGGAAATTCAGCCGGATGGCTCTAAACATCCGTTTGACCAGTTTATCATCAGCAAGACACCGGCAGCTCGCTGGGGAAATCCGGAAGACTTAATGGGACCGGCAGTGTTCCTTGCTTCTGAAGCATCTGATTTTGTAAACGGACAGATTTTATATGTTGACGGCGGTATTTTAGCATATATCGGAAAACAGCCGAAATAAGAAAAACAGGAGAAAAATCATGAAAATCGCATTAATTAACGAAAACAGTCAGGGTGCAAAAAACCCGATTATTGAAAAATCTTTAAAAAAAGTAGTAGAACCTATGGGCTTTACCGTAGATAACTATGGAATGTATACAGCAGAAGATGAAGCACAGCTTACTTATGTACAGGTTGGTATTCTGGCAGCAGTATTGTTAAATTCAGGCGCAGCAGACTATGTAATTACAGGCTGCGGTACAGGTGAAGGCGCAATGCTTGCATGCAACTCTTTCCCGGGCGTTATCTGCGGACACGTAGAAGATGCGTTAGATGCTTATACTTTTGCACAGATTAATGACGGAAATGCAATTTCCCTTCCATTTGCAAAAGGATACGGATGGGGCGGAGACTTAAATTTGGAATATATTTTTGAAAAACTTTTCTGCGAAGAAGGCGGACAGGGATATCCAAGAGAAAGAGCTGTTCCGGAACAGAGAAATAAGAGAATTCTGGATGATGTAAAAAAAGTGACTTATCGTGAACTTACAGATATTTTAATGGAATTAGACAGAGAACTGGTAAAAGGCGCTCTTGCAGGAGAACATTTCCAGGAATTATTCTTTAAAAACTGTAAATGTGAAAAAATCGCCGCATGTGTAAAAGAAATTCTGGGCTGCTAAAGGAGAAGGTATATGTTCAGTTTAAAAGTAATTGACGGAAACGGAAGAACCATTGCTGTTGGCAGAGATGAAGAAGAAGTTAATTTAATGGTGGCAAGAGAATATCAGGAAGGTGACAGAATTCTTCTTGAGACTTCTGAGAAAAACATCCATGTGTGGTTTCAGGTAGATGACGCTATGGGAAAATCTCTGGTTTACCTTACCGGTGATGCTCATTATCAAATTCCTTTTGGAGAAAAGAGAATTAATCTTTCTCCAAAGACATTTTCAGGAAGCAAGCACTTAATTACTGTAAGAAAAGCAAAAGAATTTGAGCCGAAAACTTATCGTAACCTGGCGCTTAATGTAAACGATTTACATGAAAATGAAACTTGCTTCCCACATGCTTTTGCAAATGTGGAAACAAGAGGTGAGTCTGTATTTGCGGCAAAAAATGCCATTGACGGTGTAACCGCCAATGAATGTCATGGAGAATGGCCTTATGACTCATGGGGAATTAACCGTAATCCAAATGCAGAAATGACCGTGGATTTCGGACGTGAGGTTGAAGTAGACAGAATTGTTATTTATTTGCGTGCAGATTTCCCACATGATAATTGGTGGAAAAAAATGACCATTACATTTTCCGATGGAGAAGATATGGAATTGTCATTAAAGAAAACAGGTTCCGGACAGGAATTTACTTTTGAGAAAAAGAAAATCAGCTGGTTAAAGGTTTCTCATTTAATCCAGTCCTCTGAGCCGTCACCATTCCCTGCACTTGCACAAATCGAAGTTTACGGAAATGATTTATAAAAAATGCAAAAAAAAGTAAAATAAAATATAGACTATTTACACAGAAAA
>UQAX01000027.1 GCA_900539145.1 uncultured Blautia sp. | reverse complement strand
TACCACAAAAGCAAAATGCCCGTAGAGCCGATAAAATAAGGCTTTGCGGACATTTAAGAAGATATAAAAAGATAGTCAAAAAGACATATATAATTTTATTCAAATTTTTAGCATCAATAACAATAGTCAGCTCTTTCCAGTTTTCTAAACCACCTTCTGTGGCTGTATTACCGCTTCTTGGAATTACATTAATTCGGTTTTCATTACAATATCTTAATAATTTCTGTACTTCTCCAGTTGTATATGGGTAGACGATTGCAGTCGGCATTGGTACATTTAGTGCCTTTTTAGCTCTCGCATATTTTTTATATCTGTCAGCAGATGCTTCATACAAGTCATCTTCGTTCAAATTAATTTGCCCGTCCTCCAACATTTCACGTAAATCTTTAACAACATCACCTTTAGTTTTGCTCATATCATAGCCCTCCAGATTTGTCAACATTAACCAAATTAAGTACTTATTTGTTTTAATATATGTTAATTTTCATAAATAAAATATATCCCAATATTTTTTTACTGTCAATATTTTTTAGAAAATTTTCTTTTTTATATTGTATTTATATTTTTTTACGGAAAATTTTCCATTTTAAAAATCAAATTGTAGTTTAATACATTTATAAAACGACAAATATTTTTTCAACAAAAAAAGAGAGACGTATTACCTGTAATAGCACTACTACTCTCTTTCTGTTTTATTAATAACTCTTTTTAAAACATAAATAGAATGGCAAGTAATTGTTAACAAATTATTCCCTTTCTACTTTTCTATCTTAGCCTGTAATTTCTTAATAATACAATATTCTATCATAGGCAAGTTTCGATATTGCTCATTCTTAACTTCTGCTATGTTTATATATACGTATTCCCACTTTAAATAGGAAACATATATTGATATTCTAAACTTTTTCTCTCCTACAAAAAAATTTCGGAAACCTTAGGGTTGTGTGGTATCTTACGCTTGGACACAATGTATCTTTCGATACTCTATATTTTATTCTCTTCATTTTTAATATCAAAACGGTATCACAGTCAAGTTTTTATAAGCCAGCAACTTTCCGGTTGCAGATTCCCACCCTGACTGTTATAATCAAAACATGGGTGTTACCATAACGGTAGGCGGTTAGTCCTTCTCCAGAGGGACTGTGACCCTCTGATTACATAGAACCTCGAAAGAGACTCCACTGGAAAGGAGGGCTAGCCATGAGTATTGTTGATTTTATAGCAGTAGTGAGCTTCGGCTTAACCTGCTTTGGTCTTGGATATACCTTTGGCAAGGATAATAATAAACCACAAAAATAGCCGCCCTGGTCTGGTAAACTAAGCGGCATTTTTGTCAAACTATATATCGGACTAACCGTCTATCGGTAGCACTCTTTTTCTATATTCATATTATCACGTATCTACGGAAATGTCAAAACTTTTTAATCTTATACCTCCCATATATATCTTGAGTTTAGCATTCTCTTTTATATCTATCTATAAGCAATAAAATAAACACACCAAACTACATCACCTATACAATCTCTAAATTTTTATGTTCGCAATTCCTCTTCCCCATTTTCTCTTTCATTTCACCTTTTTCTTCCCAACAGAAAAACCCCGGAAGCCTTTCGGCTCCGGGGTAATCTTACGTTTGGACACAATGAGCATTACTGCTCTAATCTATATTAAGATTTAATTACTCGATAATGGAAGCAACACGGCCTGATCCTACAGTACGTCCACCTTCACGGATAGCGAATGTAAGACCCTGAGCCATAGCGATTGGGTGGATCAGTTCGATTGTCATTTCTACGTTATCACCAGGCATGCACATTTCTGTACCTTCTGGTAACATACAAACACCTGTAACGTCTGTTGTTCTGAAGTAGAACTGTGGACGGTAGTTGTTGAAGAATGGAGTATGACGACCACCTTCATCTTTTGTTAAAACGTAAACCTGAGCTGTGAATTTTGTATGGCATGTGATGCTGCCTGGTTTAGCGAGAACCTGTCCTCTTTCGATTTCGTTTCTCTGAACACCACGAAGAAGTGCACCGATGTTATCACCAGCCTGAGCTTCGTCTAACAGTTTACGGAACATTTCGATACCTGTTACAACTACTTTACGTGTTTCTTCTTTAAGACCAACGATTTCAACTTCGTCAGATATATGAAGTGTACCAGCTTCTACTCTACCTGTTGCAACTGTACCACGACCTGTGATAGAGAATACGTCTTCTACTGGCATGATGAAGTCTTTATCTGTGTCACGCTGTGGATCTGGAATCCAGCTGTCAACAGCTGCCATTAATTCCATAATTTTGTCTCCCCAAGGTCCGTTTGGATCTTCAAGAGCTTTTAAAGCAGAACCCTGGATGATTGGTGTATCATCGCCTGGGAAATCATATTCGTTTAACAGTTCACGGATTTCCATGTCTACTAATTCAAGTAATTCTTCATCGTCAACCATATCACATTTGTTCATGAATACAACGATGTAAGGAACACCTACCTGACGAGATAACAGGATATGTTCTTTAGTCTGAGCCATAACACCATCTGTTGCAGCTACTACTAAGATAGCACCGTCCATCTGAGCTGCACCTGTGATCATGTTTTTAACGTAGTCAGCATGTCCTGGGCAGTCAACGTGTGCGTAGTGACGGTTTTCTGTTTCATATTCTACGTGAGAAGTAGAGATTGTGATACCACGTTCTCTTTCTTCTGGAGCTTTATCGATATTTTCGAAATCTGTAGCTGTGTTACCAGCAACTCTTGCTGCAAGAGTTTTTGTGATAGCAGCTGTTAAAGTTGTTTTACCATGGTCAACGTGTCCGATAGTACCAATGTTACAATGCGGTTTGCTTCTTTCAAATTTAGCTTTAGCCATTTTGAATGTCCTCCTTGTTTAACATGCGCCCCGTTTGGGCATATATTTTTATTTTTGTTGCCTCATAACGAGGCGGTTGATATAGTCAACCTGCTACCCTTGATTATATTGCAAATCAAGGATATTTGCAAGTTTTATTTAACTATTTAATTATTTGTCTGCTTTTCCAGACAGAACCTTTTCCTGTACAGATTTTGGAACTGGTTCATATTTTTCAAAGAACATGGAGTAGTTACCACGACCCTGTGTTCTGGAACGTAAGTCTGTTGCGTATCCGAACATTTCAGCCAGAGGAACAAATCCGCGGATCATTTTACCTCCGCCGATATCATCCATACCTTCGATACGACCACGACGGGAGTTGATATCACCGATAACATCACCCATGTAATCTTCAGGAGTTGTAACTTCAACTCTCATGATTGGCTCAAGAAGTACCGGTGACGCTTTTGCCATAGCATCTTTAAATGCAAGAGAACCTGCAATGTGGAATGCCATTTCAGAAGAGTCGACTTCATGGTAAGAACCATCATATACGTTAGCAGAAACGCCAACTACTGGGAAGCCACCCAGAATACCAGCCTTCATAGCTTCTTCGATACCTTCGCCAACAGCCGGGATGTATTCTTTCGGAATAGCACCACCAACTACTGTGGACTCGAACTTGAACAGTTCTTCTCCGTTGGCATCCATTGGCTCGAATTTAACTTTACAGTGACCGTACTGACCACGACCACCAGACTGTTTTGCATATTTACTGTCAACATCTACGGCTTTTGTAAATGTTTCTTTGTAAGCTACCTGAGGAGCACCTACGTTTGCTTCTACTTTAAATTCACGAAGCAGACGGTCTACGATGATTTCAAGGTGGAGCTCACCCATACCTGCGATGATTGTCTGTCCTGTTTCTTTATCTGTATGTGCACGGAATGTTGGGTCTTCTTCAGCAAGTTTCGCTAAAGACTCACCTAATTTACCCTGACCAGATTTTGTCTTAGGCTCGATAGCCAGCTCGATAACTGGTTCTGGGAATTCCATGGACTCCAGAATTACCGGATGCTGTTCGTCACAGATTGTATCACCTGTTGTTGTGAATTTCAAACCAACAGCCGCTGCGATATCACCGGCATATACTTTATCTAATTCCTGGCGTTTGTTAGCGTGCATCTGAAGGATACGTCCAACACGTTCTTTCTTTCCTTTTGTAGAGTTCAGAACATAAGAACCGGAGTTTACTGTTCCTGAATATACACGGAAGAATGCAAGCTTACCAACAAATGGGTCAACCATGATTTTGAATGCAAGAGCTGCAAATGGTTCATCATCTGAGGAATGTTTTTCCATTGGGTTTCCATCTAAGTCTGTACCCTGAATAGCAGGTACATCTACTGGAGATGGCATAAACTCAATGATAGCATCAAGAAGCTTCTGAATACCTTTGTTTCTGTAAGCTGTACCACAGCAAACAGGAACAGCAGCACACTCACATGTACCTTTTCTTAAAGCTGCTTTTAATGCTTCGTTAGAAGGTTCTTCTCCTTCTAAGTATTCCATCATAAGGTCATCGTCTAATTCGCAGATTTTTTCAACCAGCTCTGTACGATACAGCTCTGCGTCGTCCTTCATATCTTCCGGAATATCTACGATAGAAATGTCATCGCCTTTATCATCATTGTAGATGTAGGCTTTCATTTCGAATAAGTCAACGATACCTTTGAATTCGTCTTCTTTACCGATTGGTAACTGAATGCAGATAGCATTTTTACCTAATCTTGTTTTAATCTGTTCTACTGCGTTGTAGAAGTCTGCACCAAGGATGTCCATCTTGTTGATGAAAGCCATACGAGGTACATTGTAAGTGTCAGCCTGACGCCATACGTTTTCAGACTGTGGTTCAACACCGCCCTTAGCACAGAATACACCTACCGCACCATCAAGTACACGAAGAGAACGCTCAACTTCTACTGTAAAGTCAACGTGTCCCGGTGTATCAATGATGTTGATACGATGCTCTAATGCACCAGCTTTTGGTTTGCAGTTTTCCTGCAGAGTCCAGTGGCATGTAGTAGCGGCTGAAGTAATTGTGATACCTCTTTCCTGTTCCTGCTCCATCCAGTCCATAGTAGCAGTACCTTCATGAGTATCACCGATTTTATAGTTTACACCGGTATAGTACAGAATACGCTCTGTTGTGGTAGTTTTACCAGCATCAATATGAGCCATAATACCGATGTTTCTGGTTCTCTCTAATGGATATTCTCTTCCAGCCAATTGGATTTCCTCCTCTTAGAAACGATAGTGAGCAAATGCTTTATTTGCTTCAGCCATCTTATGCATGTCTTCTTTCTTCTTAACAGATGCTCCTGTGTTGTTCATAGCATCTAATAACTCATTAGCCAGTCTTTCTTCCATTGTTTTTTCGCCTCTTTTACGAGCGTACAATGTAATCCAACGAAGAGCTAATGCCTGACGTCTGTCTGCTCTTACCTCGATTGGTACCTGATATGTTGCACCACCAATACGTCTAGCTTTAACTTCTAATACTGGCATGATATTGTTCATTGCTTCTTCAAATACTTCGATTGCTGGTTTTCCAGCTTTTTCTTCCACTCTGGCGAATGCACCGTAAACAATTTTCTGAGCTACACCTTTCTTACCATCTAACATAATGCTGTTGATAAGTTTTGTAACTACCTTGCTGTTGTACATTGGATCAGCCAGAACGTCTCTTTTCTGAGTATGTCCTTTACGTGGCACGTTACTTCCCTCCTTAATCATATCCGATTAAATCATAGGTACTCACACAAACTATCCTGTATGTTCGCACTCGGTAAATCCTATATCTAAACCCGCAGCCACTACTGGGCTTATGGAATCCCGGTACAATTTAATAGTTCTTTGTGACTTCTATGAATTCATCATAACAAATTTTGCTTTGCTATTTCTGGATTTTTAAAAGTTACTAATTTTTATTTATTTTTTTGGTCTTTTAGCACCGTATTTAGAACGAGCCTGACGTCTGTTAGCAACACCTGCTGTATCTAACGTACCACGAACAATGTGATATCTTGTACCTGGTAAGTCTTTTACTCTACCGCCTCTAATAAGAACAACGCTGTGCTCCTGTAAGTTGTGACCTTCTCCCGGAATGTAGCTTGTTACTTCAATTCCGTTAGAAAGACGAACTCTGGCGATTTTTCTAAGAGCAGAGTTAGGTTTTTTAGGTGTAGCAGTCTTAACGGCTGTACAAACACCTCTCTTCTGTGGAGAAGACATATCAGATGTCTTTTTCTGTAAAGAGTTGTAGCTTTTCTGGAGTGCAGGCGCAGTAGATTTTTTAACTGTTGTCTGACGTCCTTTTTTTACTAACTGGTTAAATGTTGGCATTCCTTTCACCTCCTGTAAAATTTGCACATTCTTTTATTTACATAAAAGAAATAAGTGGCTGCCAGTTATTCATCACTATGAATAATTCTTTTTTGCGCACAAAAAAATTTACGTTTCTTATGCACGCTTTTTTATTATAGCCATGGAAATTTCACATGTCAAGGGATTTTTTCTTTTTCTTGCAGAAACTTGTTTCTTCTATAATATAAAAAGGACGGGATATTCCCTTCTCTAAGGAAATATCCCGTCTAAACAGGAGTTTATCTATTGTTATAACTTTCTGTCGTGTAATCTTCTAATGGGTTCCAGTTTGCAAATTCAAAATCTGCCGCTGAAACATCAGCTCCGCCTTCCTGTGCTTTTGCAATCGCTTCATCCCATGCTTTCTGTGTATTGTCGGATAATGTCTGTAAAGACTCTTTATAATCTGTTTTTCCTGTCAACACACCCTGTACAATCTGACCAAGGTTTGGTGAAACTTCTGTTACATTTGCGTAAACCTTTGCTGCATCTGCTTTTGCTACAATCGGATCCGGACACAATTTACCCTGTTCTTTTGCGATTGTATAGTATTCTTTCATGATACCGTCTTTCATGTATTTTTCATTGATACCCTCAACTGCTGATACAAAACCGCCGTCTTCTACTACGCCTGACTGATATTCTTCAGAATATAATCCCTGAAGATATTTTGCTGCCAATTCCGGATTGTCAGAGTTTTTAGAAATACCCATCCATGGCTGTGCTCCGATATATGGAAGACCGCCTTTTGCTCCGTCATCCGGTTCAGGCATTGGCATAACACCAAATTTCAAGTCCGGATTTTCTTTTTCCCATGTAGAAATGCACCATGAACCCTGAATTAAAAATGCTGCCTGATTTTGTGCAAATAAAGCTCTTGCTTCCGGAGCTGCAAGGTTTGCTGAGTCTGGATGGAAGCTTCCGTCCTGTACTAATCCGCTGTAAAAATCAAATGCCTGAACCATTGCGTCAGAAGCTAAAACGTTCTTTCCGTCTACCATGCTGATAACACCGATATCGTTAGATTTGCTTCCTGCAAGGTTGGATAATGCACGGATTGCAATTTCCAAACGGTTTACCTGTTTTCCGCCTTCAATCATTCCGTAGTATTTACCATTTCCTGCTTCTGTTACCTGTTTACAAACTTCTCTAAACTCTGTCCATGTCTTCGGAAGATTATTTACATCTACGCCTGCATCCTCCAGAACTGTTTCATTATAGAAAACAAGAGTATTTACAATGTTTGCAGACTCCGGTAAAACGTATACCTGTCCGTCCATTGTAGTAACGCCTTCATTTAAAGAACCTTCTGAGAATGTGTCAAAAAATCCGTCTTCCACATAATCGTTCATCGGCATGTACCAACCTTCTTCTACTGCTGTGGAAAGCTTCACGCCACTTGGCAGAGCAAATAAGTCAGGAGCTGTATTTGCTTTAATAGCAGAGTTGATAGTTGTCTGATACTGGTCACCGGAAAGAACGGTGTATTCTACCTTACAGTTATTTTCTTCTTCAAACTTTTTGTTGTACTCTTCCCTTCTGGCTTTTGTACTGTCACTCATGTCTACGACCTGAAGAACTTTTTCTCCGCCTTTGTCCTCGTCCTTTTTCTCCGTAGATGCTTCTTCTTTCTGTGTTTCCTTTTCTCCGCTTACGTTTGGTCCGCATCCTGCTGCTGAAACCACCATAAGACCTGCCATAAATAATGCTGCAATTCGCTTCTTCATTTTTTTCCTCCTTATTTTAAATCATAATGATTTTTTCACTTAATAAAATTTCTCAGCTCTTAACTGCACCTGCTACGCCGTCTACAAAATATTTCTGTAAGCATACAAAAATAATGATAATCGGAAGAACTGCAATACATGCACCTGCTGCAATTCCTGTCCAGTCTACTACGTTTTCACCTCTTAAAGCATAAAGTCCTACCGCCAATGTTCTAAGCTCCGGCTTACTGAGTGTTACAATCAATGGAAGCAGAAAAGAGTTCCATGTCCAGATAAACTGCATAATCACTACCGTAGCCATAATCGGTTTTGCAAGAGGGAACATAATGCTGCTGTATGTTTTCATAAATCCGCTTCCGTCAATGGTTGCCGCCTCTTCCAGCTCCTTGGGAAGACCTCCGTAAAAACTGGAAAACAGCATCAGGAAGATTACATGTCCTCCTCCGGCTTCTGCCAGAATTAAACCTAACAGATTGGACTCTAATCCCATTTCTTTTAATAATTCATAAATAGGAATAACTGTAAATACTAATGGGATTGTGATACTTGCCATAAAAATCCCCATAATCAGCTTTTTACCGACGAATGCGTAACGCCCCATAACATAACCTGCCGCTGATGTAGCCAGCAATACGATTACTACAACGCTGACAGTTACAATGATAGAGTTTTTAAAGTATACGCCGAAGTTGGCATTATTCCATGCCCTCACATAGTTTTCAAAATTTAAGCTTTTGGGTATTAAGCTTAATCCGCTTGCAAAAAATTCATCCTGTGTTTTCAAGGAAGCTGTAATCATCCAGATAAATGGATATACCCAGATAAACGCCACTACCGCAAGCAATATGTAAATGATAGATTTTCCTACTTTTTTCATAGCGTTCTCCTTTCTCACACATTTCTCTTCTTATTAAAGTAGTTCTTTACAAGATTAAGAACAATACCGATTGTTACTACCATCAGACCAAACAACAATGCCGCAGCACTGGCATAGCCAAGTCGTGGGCTTCCTGTTGTACTGGAGTATGCAGTACGATATACAAAAGTTGCCACCACATCGGTTGCGAAATACGGTCCGCCGTTTGTCATAGTCTGAACGATATCGAATACCTTCAAAGAACCGATGACACAAAGTACAGTGATAACGCCTCCGATAGGAAGGATTAACGGGAATACTACATCGGTAAAAGTTCTGAATTTGCCTGCGCCGTCAATTTTGGCTGCCTCATATACATCCTGAGATACGCTTTGTAAAGCAGCAATCCAGTAAATCATGTAAGTACCCAAATCTTTCCATATTCCAATCAGCACCACGGTAAACAACGCCGTCTTTTCGTCTCCCAAAAAGTTAATGGTATCTATTCCCAAAAGAGCAAGCACCTGATTGATAGGCCCTGTTCCTCCGAAAATGAAAATCATAATGATACCTACGATAGATGCAGTTGTAATAACCGGAATAAAATACATTGTTCGAAATACGGTAGCGCCCTTTTTAATAATGCTTGTAAGTATGTAGGCAATTACCAAGGATAAAATCAACTGTATCGGCACGCTGAATATCATATACTTAAAGCTGTTTGCAACGGAGTTTCGAAATAACGGATCCGCCAACAATTCCTTAAAGTTTTGTAATCCTACAAAAGTAGCATTCATGGTCATGCCCGACCAGTCCAGCATGGAATACCATGCGCTTGTGATAATCGGATATCCTTGGAACAGAATATATAAGAGCAACGTGGGAAGCATAAAAACCCAACACCACATATTCTTCCGCATAATCCTTTTTTTCTTTACAGAATTCATTTTCCGAAATTCTGTTAAAGTCGTCTTTCCTTCCATGTCTTCCTCCTCTATATTATTTATTTAATATAAATTATTGGATTTATTTGGCATGGTTATAATATACTATATCTCATGCAATAAATCAATATTTTTTAAACATTTTGTTAATTATATTCAATTTTAATATCCTATTTATGTGCATTATCAACATATACTTTTCATTTTCTTTCCGATATAATTTATTTATAATTTTTTATTTAAAATAATTATTTAAAATCATAAAATAACGGAGGAAATATTATGTATGCCAGATTATCCTATTCAAAAGAGTCGAGAACTATTTCTTTCGCTGCTTCTGAATTAAAGCATTATTTATTAAAAGTAAATAATACGATTAACTTTACGAATGATACCACAGCAGTTTCCTGTTCCAATATCACCCTCGGACTTTTCTCTGATACTCATAGCCTTTCTGATACAGAGGATGCCTATCGTATTGAAATTTCTAATTTAAACGGATACATCCAAGGGAGCAATCCCCGTTCTGTTCTTTTAGGTGTGTACAAATATCTGACACTTATCGGATGCAGATTTTTAAGACCGGGAAAGGAATATGAACACATTCCGCAAATCTCTTCCATAGAAGGTTTAGATGTTCACTGCTATGAAAAAGCAGAAAACAAGTATCGTGGTGTATGTATCGAAGGAGCAGATTGTCCGGAAAATATTTTTGAATTTATTGACTGGCTTCCAAAGCTGGGCTTTAACACCTTTTTCCTACAATTTGAGCTTCCCTATGCTTTTTTAAATTTATGGTACAGTCACAAAAACAACCCTATGCTCCCTGCCGAGGATTTTTCATTAGAAAAAGCAGCCGAAATTTCTCTGCTTATAGATGAGGAATTGCAAAAACGCAGTTTAGAGCATCATCGGGTAGGTCACGGTTGGACTTGTTCTGTTTTAAATCAGAATACTTTAGGTTGGGTGGTAACAGACAATACTTTGGATGAGTCTCAACTTCCTCTTACTGCATTAGTAAACGGAAAGAGAGGCTTCTTTGGCGGCATCCCTATTAACACAAACTTATGCTATTCCAATCCTGACGTAGTGGAAAGTTTTGCCGAAAAGGTTGTAGCTTATGCTAAAAAACACCCTGAGGTTGATTACCTTCATGTATGGCTGGCCGATGCTGCCAATAACCATTGTGAATGTGAAAATTGTCAAAAGTCCATACCGACTGATTTATATGTGCGTATACTGAATAGAATTGATGCTCTTCTCACAGAAAAAAAATTAAAAACAAAAATTGTCTTTTTGATTTACGAGGAATTGCTTTGGGCGCCTCAAAAAGAAGAAATCCTAAATCCTGACCGATTTGTTATGATGTTTGCGCCAATCAGCCGTACTTTTAAGAAATCTTACCAAATGCCAAACGAGCTTCCCGCTCCTCCTGCATATGTGCGTAATAAAATTACTCTTCCTGTTAATCTGGAAGAAAATTTGTCTTTCTTAAACCAATGGCAAAAAGCCTTTAATGGCGAATGTTTTGACTATGACTATCCTTTGGGACGGGCGCATTACGGTGATATGGGGTATGTGCATATTTCAAAAATCATTTATGATGATATTAAATATTTAAAAGAGCTTCATTTAGACGGTTATATCAGTTGTCAGGAGCTTCGGGCATTTTTACCTAACGGACTTCCCAATTATGTAATGGGCAAATGTCTTTTCGGAACAACACAAACCTTTGAAGAACTGGCTGAAGAATATTTTTCCGCAGCATACGGCGAAAACTGGAAAATTTACTACGAATATTTAAGTCAGGTTTCTGCTCTTTGCGACTGTGATTACTTTAACGGAAAAGGTCCTCGTGAAAACAAAACCGTACAGGAAAATATGATGAAATTAAAAGAAGTTTTACTGCGTTTTAAAGAAAATCGGGAGACCTGCCCTGCCACACATCCATCTGCTATAACTGACATTTTCTGTAAACATCTTGACTACCATAATGAGTATTGTATACTATTAGCAAATGCACTTTATTATTTAGCAGGAGGGGAACAGGAAAATACCCAAAAGGCATGGAAAGATTTTCATGATTTTATTTGTTCACACGAGCTTGACTTCCAGAAGGCGCTTGACGTTTATCGTGTTATAGAGGTTTCTACCAATTATGCCGGTTTCCCCATAATAGGAGGTTAAACGTTCATGACTAATCAGGAAAACCGAAGTACCATATTGGAATACATTTTCCGCAATGCACCTGTTGCACGCTCCACGATTGCTAAGCAAACGCAAATCACTCCGGCAACAGTAACATCCATTTCCGGAAACTTTATTCAGGAAGGAATTATACAGGAAGTCGGTGCAGAGGATAACACCACAGATTGTTCCCCCGGAAGAAGAAAAATTTTATTAGATATCGTCCCTGACCGAGTATACGCCATAGGAGTTGAGTTCACTTCCCGACATATCCGTTTTTCAGTATGTAATTTACGGGGTGTTGCGGTATTACAGTCTTCTTTTTCTGCCAAAGAAACGGATAACGGAAATATCACTGATTTTATCACAGAAAAAGTAAAAGCTATTTTAGAAGAAAACCCTTCTTTCGCTTCCTCTGTAATCGGAATTGGAATTGCAGTTCCCGGACACATGGATACTCATCAGGATAAAGTCATCACGAATTCTTCTCTTTGTCCGCAATTTAGCGGAGAAGTTCTGAGAAAACGGCTGAATATACCTATTATCTGCGAAAATAATGTTCGCTGTATGGCATTTGGAAGATATTTATTTGATGCTTCTTCCCCTGATACCTTTGCCTACTTCCATGTAGGGGCAGGTATGTTTTGTGCTCTCATAGAAAACTCAAAGCTTTTTCAAGGGACAAATTATTATGCCGGCGAAATCGGACATACTATTGTAAATCCAAACGGAAAAAAATGTGAATGTGGAAAATATGGATGCCTTCAGACTTATTGCAGCGAAACATGGCTTTTAAAATATTGTCGCCTGTTGTATGAAAGTAATGCAGACACAATTTTGCCTTCTCTCAAGCCCTGTGCCGATGATTTGACAGTCGAGGATATCTCCAATGCCTTTTCTCTGGGAGATACTTTAGTTGGTAACTATATTTCTACTGCTTTAAAATATCTGGGCATTACTGTATCAAACTTGGCAATTATTACTAATCCGGATAAAATTTATCTCCACGGCAATCTTTTTTCAAATACAGAAATAAAAGAAGAGCTGATGGACTATATCACACAACAACTCTTATTTGTAGATGATCCTTCTGACCAGACTGTTCAGATTTTAGACTATGATACATACGCCGGAGCCTTGGGAGCTGCCGCTTATGCAATCAAACATTTTTATATCTCTAATATCTAAAAAGGCGGTGTCTGAAAATCCAGACACCACCTTTTCTATTTATTCTTCTTCAGTAATTTCTTCTTCCACTTCGTCAGCGTCTTCTGCTTCCTCAGTTTCCATTTCTTCTACTGCTTCTGTTTCTTCAACGATTTCTTCGTCTTCGAAAAATTCGTCTTCTAATTCTTCCTCTTCTCCGTCTGTATCCAGTTTAATATTGGCATATTTCTTCATACCTGTTCCGGCAGGAATTAACTTACCAATAATAACGTTTTCTTTCAGACCGATAAGTGGATCAACTTTTCCTTTAATTGCCGCTTCTGTCAGAACCTTAGTTGTTTCCTGGAAGGAAGCTGCTGATAAGAAGGAGTTTGTCGCCAGAGAAGCTTTTGTGATACCCAGCATAACCTGTTTTCCGTCTGCCGGTTCTTTTCCTTCTGCAATGAGTTTTTCGTTCTCTTCTTCAAAGTCAAGAACATCAACCAGTGTTCCCGGAAGGAATTCTGTATCACCATTGTTCTCGATGCGGATTTTCTTCAGCATCTGACGAACAATAACCTCAACGTGCTTATCATTGATTTCTACCCCCTGAAGGCGGTATACTCTCTGAACTTCACGGATCATGTAATCCTGTACCGCACGAACGCCTTTAATTCTAAGGATATCATGTGGATTTACAGAACCTTCTGTCAGCTCGTCACCGGCTTCCAGATAATCTCCGTCTTGAATTTTAATACGGGAGCCGTAAGGAATTAAGTATGTCTTACTTTCTCCGCTTTCATTGTCTGTTACAATGATTTCACGTTTTTTCTTTGTATCTTTAAGAGTAGCAACACCCTTAATTTCAGTAATGATTGCAAGACCTTTTGGTTTTCTTGCTTCAAAAAGCTCTTCGACACGAGGAAGACCTTGTGTGATATCGCCGCCGGCAACACCACCGGTATGGAAAGTACGCATAGTAAGCTGTGTACCTGGTTCACCGATAGACTGCGCAGCAATAATACCAACAGTTTCACCAACCTGTACCGGTTCACCTGTTGCCATGTTTGCGCCGTAACATTTTGCACAAACACCGATGTGGCATTTACAGGTAAGAATTGTACGGATTTTAACTGCATCGTAAGGTTTGCCTTCTGCATTTACACCTTCGTTTACTACACGGGCAGCACGTTTTGGTGTAATCATGTGGTTTGCTTTTACGATAACATTTCCGTCTTTATCTTTAATTGTTTCGCAGGAGAAACGTCCTGTAATACGTTCCTGAAGACTTTCGATTTCCTCTTTTCCGTCAACAAAAGCTTTTACCCACATTCCCGGAATTTCGCCTTTGCCTTCGCAACAGTCTACTTCACGTACAATCAGTTCCTGTGATACGTCAACAAGACGTCTTGTCAGGTAACCGGAGTCGGCTGTACGCAGCGCTGTATCGGACAGACCTTTACGGGCACCATGTGCAGACATGAAGTACTCCAATACGTCAAGACCTTCACGGAAGTTGGACTTAATAGGCAACTCGATAGTATGACCTGTTGTATCGGCCATCAAACCTCGCATACCTGCAAGCTGTTTAATCTGCTTGTCAGAACCACGGGCACCGGAGTCAGCCATCATAAAGATGTTGTTGTATTTATCAAGACCTGTAAGCAGCGCTTTTGTCAAAGCATCGTCAGTCTTTTTCCATGTATCAACAACTTCTTTGTAACGTTCTTCTTCTGTAATAAGACCACGTTTGAAATTCTTTGTAATCAAGTCCACGGTATCCTGTGCCTGTTTAATCATTTCCGGTTTCTGTGGAGGCACTGTCATATCAGAAATGGAAACTGTCATGGCAGCTCTTGTGGAATATTTGTATCCCATTGCCTTAATTGCATCCAGCACTTCTGCTGTCTTTGTTGCGCCATGTGTATTGATAACTTTTTCCAAAATCTGTTTTAACTGTTTTTTACCTACAAGGAAATCTACTTCCGGAAGAAGTTCATTTCCCGGAATTGTTCTGTCTACAAATCCTAAATCCTGCGGAAGGATTTCGTTGAATAACAGACGGCCCAATGTAGACTGTACTTTTCCTCTTAATACGCTTCCGTCTGCCATGTGTTTTTCCATGTAAACGAAAATCTTTGTCTGTAAAGTAATTGCCTGATTTTCATAAGCAAGGATTGCTTCGTTCAAGTCTTTAAATACTTTACCTTCACCCTTATATCCCGGTCTTTCCTGTGTTAAATAGTAAATACCGAGAACCATATCCTGAGAAGGAACGGCAACCGGACCACCGTCAGATGGTTTCAGAAGGTTGTTTGGTGAAAGCAGAAGGAAACGGCACTCTGCCTGCGCTTCTACGGATAATGGAAGGTGAACAGCCATCTGGTCACCGTCGAAGTCCGCATTGAACGCTGTACATACCAATGGATGCAGCTTAATTGCTTTACCTTCAACTAAGATTGGCTCGAATGCTTGAATACCTAATCTATGCAGAGTAGGTGCTCGGTTCAACATAACCGGATGCTCTTTAATAACGTCTTCTAAGACATCCCATACTGCCGGCTCAAGCTTTTCAACCATTTTCTTTGCATTTTTAATGTTGTGTGCAGTACCGTTGCTTACCAGTTCTTTCATAACAAACGGCTTAAACAATTCGATTGCCATTTCTTTTGGAAGACCGCACTGGTAAATTTTAAGCTCAGGTCCTACAACGATAACAGAACGTCCTGAGTAGTCAACACGTTTACCTAACAGGTTCTGACGGAAACGTCCTGATTTACCTTTCAACATATCGGAAAGAGATTTCAGTGCTCTGTTACCAGGTCCTGTTACAGGACGACCGCGGCGTCCGTTATCAATTAAAGCATCTACCGCTTCCTGTAACATTCTCTTTTCATTACGAACGATGATATCCGGTGCACCCAGCTCCAACAGTCTTTTCAGACGGTTATTTCTGTTAATAATTCTTCTGTATAAATCATTTAAGTCAGATGTTGCAAAACGACCACCGTCCAACTGTACCATAGGACGTAAATCCGGCGGAATAACAGGAACAACTGTCATGATCATCCATTCCGGTCTGTTTCCTGACTCTCTGAAAGCTTCAACAACTTCCAGACGTTTTACAATACGTGCACGTTTCTGTCCGGTAGAGTCTTTTAAACCGGCTTTTAACTCTTTGGACTCTCTTTCTAAGTCGATAGATGCCAGAAGCTCCTGAATAGCTTCTGCACCCATACCGACTCTAAAACTGTCACCGTATTTTTCTCTTGCATCCTGATATTCTTTTTCTGTCAGAACCTGTTTGTACTGTAAATCTGTTGTTCCTGCATCTAAAACGATGTAGTTCGCAAAGTACAATACCTTTTCCAGTGTTCTTGGAGACAGGTCAAGAATAAGTCCCATTCTGGAAGGAATACCCTTAAAATACCAGATATGAGAAACCGGTGCGGCAAGTTCAATATGTCCCATACGTTCTCTACGAACAGATGCTTTTG
This sequence comes from uncultured Blautia sp., assembly GCA_900539145.1. Lineage (GTDB taxonomy): Bacteria > Bacillota > Clostridia > Lachnospirales > Lachnospiraceae > Blautia. Next base: position 18,995 of record UQAX01000027.1, on the reverse strand, counting down.
TTACTTCAACGCCACATCTGTCACAGATAACGCCTTTATAACGGATTTTCTTATATTTACCGCAGTGACATTCCCAGTCTTTACTTGGTCCGAAAATTCTTTCACAGAAAAGACCGTCTTTTTCCGGTTTTAATGTTCTATAATTGATGGTTTCCGGTTTTTTCACCTCACCATGAGACCATTCACGGATTTTCTCCGGAGATGCCAGTCCGATTTTGATGGCATCAAAGGTCATCGGCTGATATACCTCTTTGTTTGCTGTTTCCGGCATTGTGGACTCCTTTCCTAATTACTCATCAAGAGCATCTTCATCTAAGTCTAAGAAAACATCTTCGTCTGTGTCTTCTTCCACATCTACTAATTCTTCGCCTTCAAATTCCTGTTTGGAAAATCCGTGGCTTCCGTAGTCCTCATTGTCATTGCCTCTGGAGTCCCCTTCGATAATGGAACGCATATCTGTGTCGCCATAATCAATGTTCTCCATAATTTCAACTTCTGTCATATCTTCTCTAAGAACTCTTACATCAAGTCCTAAGGACTGTAATTCTTTCAAGAGTACCTTGAAGGATTCCGGAATACCCGGTTCAGGAATATTGTCACCCTTAATAATTGCTTCGTAAGTTTTAACACGTCCGATAACATCATCAGATTTTACTGTCAGGATTTCCTGCAATGTGTAAGATGCACCGTAAGCTTCCAGCGCCCAAACCTCCATCTCTCCGAAACGCTGTCCGCCGAACTGAGCTTTACCACCCAGAGGCTGCTGTGTTACTAAGGAGTATGGACCTGTGGAACGTGCATGGATTTTATCGTCTACCAGATGATGCAGTTTCAGGTAGTGCATGTGTCCGATTGTTACAGGGCTGTCGAAGTATTCACCTGTACGTCCGTCACGCAGTCTTACTTTTCCATCTCTGGAGAGAGGAACACCTTTCCAAAGCTCTCTGTGTGCTTTGTTTTCGTCTAAGAACTGCATTACTTCAGGTCTTAATGTATCTTCGTATTTTTTACGGAATTCTTCGAAATCTTCTGTATTTACATAATCATTTGCTAATTCCAGTGTATCCTGAATATCGTTTTCGTTTGCACCATCGAAAACAGGTGTCGCGATATTAAATCCTAATGCTTTCGCAGCAAGACTTAAATGGATTTCAAGAACCTGTCCGATATTCATACGAGAAGGCACACCAAGCGGATTTAATACGATGTCCAGAGGACGTCCGTTTGGCAGGAATGGCATATCTTCTACTGGGAGTACACGGGAAACAACACCCTTGTTACCATGACGACCAGCCATTTTATCACCAACAGAGATTTTTCTCTTCTGTGCGATATAAATACGAACCGCCTGATTTACACCCGGAGATAATTCATCACCATTTTCTCTTGTAAATACTTTTGCATCCACTACGATACCGTATTCACCATGAGGTACTTTCAGGGAAGTATCACGAACTTCTCTTGCTTTTTCACCAAAGATGGCACGAAGCAGTCTTTCTTCCGCAGTAAGCTCTGTTTCTCCCTTTGGAGTAACTTTACCAACCAGAATATCTCCGGCTCTTACTTCTGCACCGATACGGATGATACCTCTTTCATCCAAATCTTTTAACGCATCGTCACCAACACCCGGAACGTCTCTTGTGATTTCCTCCGGTCCTAATTTTGTATCTCTGGCTTCCGCTTCATATTCTTCAATATGAACAGATGTATAAACATCGTCCATAACCAATCTTTCACTTAAAAGAACCGCATCCTCGTAGTTGTAACCTTCCCATGTCATAAATCCGATAAGAGGGTTCTTACCAAGAGCTAATTCTCCGTTAGAAGTAGATGGACCGTCTGCAATAACCTGACCTGCCTCTACATGCTCGCCTTTTACAACGATTGGTCTCTGGTTGTAGCAGTTACTCTGGTTACTTCTCATGAATTTTGTCAGATGATAAACGTCTTTTGTTCCATCATCATTTTTCATAATAATTTCTTTGGAAGCGGCACATTCTATAATACCGGATTTTTTCGCAACAACGCAGACACCTGAGTCTACGGCTGCTTTTGATTCCATACCTGTACCAACTACCGGAGCTTCTGTTGTAAGAAGCGGAACCGCCTGACGCTGCATGTTTGATCCCATCAGCGCACGGTTAGCATCGTCGTTCTGAAGGAAAGGAATTAATGCAGTAGCAACGGAGAACACCATCTTAGGTGATACGTCCATGTACTCGAACATCTGACGTTCGTATTCCTGTGTTTCTTCTCTGTAACGACCGGATACGTTTTTATGAATGAAATGTCCTTCTTCATCCAATGGCTCATTCGCCTGAGCAACATGATAAATATCTTCTTCGTCTGCTGTCATGTAAACAACTTCGTCTGTTACTCGTGGATTTTTCGGATCCGTTCTGTCAATTTTTCTGTATGGCGCTTCCACAAAACCATACTCGTTAATTCTTGCGTAAGATGCAAGAGAGTTAATCAAACCGATGTTTGGACCTTCAGGAGTTTCAATCGGACACATTCTTCCGTAATGGGAATAGTGAACATCTCGAACCTCAAATCCGGCTCTGTCTCGTGACAGACCACCCGGTCCTAATGCAGATAAACGTCTCTTATGTGTCAGCTCACCCAGCGGGTTGTTCTGATCCATGAACTGAGACAACTGGGAAGAACCAAAGAATTCCTTCACTGCTGCTGTTACCGGTTTAATATTAATCAGGGACTGTGGTGAAATTCCATCTAAGTCCTGAGTTGTCATTCTTTCACGTACCACTCTTTCCAATCTGGAAAGACCAATTCTGTACTGGTTCTGTAAAAGCTCGCCAACTGCTCTGATACGTCTGTTTCCTAAGTGGTCGATATCGTCATCTGTTCCGAGACCGTATTCCAAGTGCATGTTATAGTTAATAGAAGCTAAAATATCTTCTTTTGTAATATGCTTTGGAATAAGCTCGTGGATTTCTCTCTTGATTGCATCTTTGATATCATCCAGCTCTTCATTTTCTTCTAAAATTTTCGCAAGTACCGGATAGTAAACTAATTCTGTAACACCCAGCTCTTTTAATTCTTCATCGCTTAAATCTACGTAGTTCTTCAAATCTACTGCCATGCTGGACAGCACTTTGATATTACGTTCTTCACCCTGTATCCATACATAAGGAACAGCTGCATTCTGAATGGTATCAGCCAGCTCCTGACTCACAACAGTACCTGCCTCGGCAATAATTTCACCGGTTGTCACATCAACAACTTCTTCTGCGAGCATGTGTCCTGCAATACGGTTACGAAGAAGAAGCTTCTTATTGAATTTGTAACGACCTACTTTTGCCAAATCGTAACGGCGAGCATCAAAGAACATACTTGTAATCAGGCTCTCTGCGCTTTCTACTGCCAGAGGTTCGCCCGGACGGATTTTCTTATATAATTCCAGCAGACCTTCCTGATAGCTTTCGGAAGTGTCTTTTGTAAAGCTGGCTAAAATCTTTGGTTCTTCGCCGAACAAATCTATAATTTCTGCATTCGTACCAATTCCTAAAGCACGAATCAAAACTGTAATAGGGACTTTTCTTGTTCTGTCTACACGTACATAGAATACGTCATTGGAGTCTGTTTCGTATTCCAGCCAAGCACCTCTGTTTGGGATAACTGTTGAGGAATACAGGGTTTTACCCAGTTTATCGTGTGCGATTGCATAATAAATACCTGGTGAACGTACTAACTGGCTGACGATAACACGTTCAGCTCCGTTAATTACAAACGTACCAGTTGCTGTCATAAGTGGCAAATCACCCATGAAAATTTCATGTGTGGTAATTTCGCCGTTTTCTTTGTTGTGTAATCTTACCTTTACCTTTAAAGGTGCAGCGTATGTTGCATCTCTTTCTTTACATTGCTCGATGGTATATTTCTTTTCATCTTCACACAAAGTAAAGCCAACAAATTCCAAGCTTAATTTACCGCTATAATCTGCGATTGGAGAGATATCTTCAAAAACTTCATTTAAGCCTTCGTCCAGAAACCACTGGTAAGAGTCTTTCTGAACCTCAATGAGGTTCGGCATCTCCAGTACCTCTTTCTGGCGCTGGTATGACATTCTCATGGCCTTACCATTAGTTACGGAACGGATTCTGTTTTTCTCCATTGACGTTTCACCCCTTGTATGTTTTAATTTAAATTAATGCAGGAGTCTCTTTTTTATAGACTCCTAGGCATAACTTGCCATAATAGTGCATTTCTCACTATATCACCTTTTGTCAACAGTGTCAATAGCTTTCCTTATTTTTTTCGTAACAGTTCAGCCATGCACAAATCCAACAAAAATGGATTAGCAAGCTTGCTTGCAACAAGACAATTTTGTTGGATTTGTATATGGCGCTCTGCCATAAGCGAGAATTTGCGCTGCATTGCAGCGTATAGGTGGTGAAACCACCAATTCGAGCTGATATGGCTGAACTGTTACTTTTTTCAAATCCAATGTAACAAACCATTCAGAGTAATCGGCTGCGCAAAAAGAGCCTGCGCCTTTTACAAGACGCAGACCCTCCTTTTCATCTCTTATTTATCCATACCATGACTTTCACAGTCGCATCCCCCATGGCAGCCGCCTTTTTTAGAACAGCAGCCCCCTGACGGACACCCGATACATTTTGTACCGCTCTTTTTCGCTTTTACAATATAAGCCACTGCCACTCCCACTGCCAAAAGCAAAATTCCTGCCACCAATAAATTTGCCATATATGCTCCTTTCCAATATATGCCGCTATACGTGCAAGCTGTATTTTTCACCAAATGTTTTCTGTGTTTTCCTTGATAATACAACTAAAACACCTGCCATGGCAAGTACTGCTGCCAATCCCGGAAGAAAACCTGCTCCCAATGAGCCTGTTGTTATCAGTGTTCCAATCTGATATACCAAAAACGCAACGCTATATCCTGTTCCCAGCTGTAAAGCAATACCGCCCCACAGCCATTTTTTATCCTGCATTTCAGAGTTCATTGCTCCAAGAGCCGCAAAGCAAGGCGGTGTAAAAAGGTTAAACATCAGATATGCCAAAGCCGCCACTTTCGTCAGTCCCATAACTGCGGCAACTTCGTTTCCGCCTCCCACCAATGCCAATTTCTCTGTATCAATAAAATTCGTAAGCCCATAGACAACTGCCAATGTTCCCACTACATTTTCTTTTGCAATAAATCCGGTAATGGCTGCCGCCGCCAGCTGCCATACGCCAAATCCCAACGGAATTAAAAGTACGGCAAAGGGAGATGCAACAGATGCCAGAATAGATGTATTTTCCATTCCCTCTTCCACAACCTGAAACTGCCAGTTAAAGCTCTGCATAATCTGTACCACTGTATTGCATACCAAAATAATTGTTCCCGCTTTTACAATATATGCCTTACCACGGGAAAGCATAGACAAGGTTGCTCTTTTTAAGCTTGGAGCTTTATATTCTGGAAGCTCTATAATAAAGAAGGATTTTCTGAATTTATATCCTGTAATTTTCTTCACTAAAAGAGCCCCTAAGAAAATCAATACAATTCCCACCAGATACATCATCGGCCCTACCCACGCCGCATCTGCAAAAAACGCTCCTGCAAATAGAGCAATAACCGGTAATTTTGCCCCGCAAGGCATAAACGGTGTCAGCATAGCCGTTGCTCTACGCTCTCTTTCATTACGAATGGTTCGGCAGGACATAATCCCCGGAATTGCACACCCTGTACCGATTACCATAGGAATAACAGATTTACCGGAAAGTCCCACTCTTTTAAAAATCGGATCCAGCACAACCGTTGCCCTTGCCATATATCCACAGTCTTCTAAGAGGGCAATAAGGAAATACATAACCATTACAAGAGGCAGAAATCCTACCACAGCGCCTACTCCGCCAATGATACCGTCTACCAAGAGCGCCTGCAAAAATGGATCTGCATTTTCCACCATTCCCGCTGCCCAGCCTTGAAATGCTTCTATCCAGCCTACCAGCCAGTCAGCAATCCAAGTCCCTACTGTGGACTGGGAAATGTAAAATACAAGAAACATCACCGCTGCGAAAATGGGAATTCCCACAAACTTATTGGTAAGAACAGCATCAATTTTGTCCTGTTTATTTTTATCCCTTGTAAAAACTTTTCTCTTTTCTACTTCTTTTACAATACTGTTTACAAAAGCAAAACGCTTTCTGTCTGCCGCTTCTACTTCCGCTTTATTCTGAAGATTAATGTCTCCCTGAACATAAGGCGCTTTTTGCTCACAGCCCTTTAACGCCGCCGCTTTACTTACCACCTGTTTTAATCCTTCATGACCTGCTGACGTGGATACCGTTTGAATAACCGGACACCCCAGCCTCTCAGATAACAGACGGATATCAATTTCTGTCTTTTTCTTCTGTGTGATATCACTTTTATTCAAGGCAATTACCATAGGAATTCCCAATTCTAAAAGCTGCGTAGTAAAAAACAAACTCCTGCTTAAATTCGTAGCATCTACAATGTTAATTACCGCATCCGGACTTTCATTTTTTACATAACTGCTGGTAATGCTCTCCTCTGATGTAAAGGGTGACATGGAATATGCCCCCGGCAAATCTACGGCAATTAATTCTTCCGCTCCCTCAAAATAACCTTTCCGAATAGGACTTTCTTTTTTGTCTACCGTAACACCTGCCCAGTTTCCCACTCGTTCGTTTCTTCCTGTGAGGGCATTATACATTGTGGTTTTCCCACTGTTTGGATTTCCTGCCAGTGCAATTCTCATAACCCTTATCTCCTTCTTTGTTTGAATTAGTTTATGCTAACTCATATTTTTTAAAAAAGAACTCCTTTTACAGAATTCTATATCTGCGGCGGACGACTTCGCTGACCGAATTTCCATCCACCGCAGTCTATATCTTACTTATACCAAAATAGCCTGTGCCAAATCTGTATCCATGTTATATCTGGCATCTTTTAAAGAAACTACACAGCCGCCTTTCCGCTTTGAAATCACGGTAACAGGCTCACCGCTGTAACATCCCAGAGAAAACAAGAACGCATCCAGTTCCTCATCCTCTGTGGCAATACCTTTTACAATATATTCTTTTCCTTCTTGCGCTTCTGATAAACTCATAACCATTGACACGCTCCATTTCCTTTTAGTTATTTGCAACTTACTAAAGTTAGTTTATGCTAATTCTTTGCATTTGTCAATAGTTTTTTATGTTTTTATTTCATTCCCATAAACACTGCCTGTTTCACTATCAAACGTTTTGTATGGTATACCACTCCTGCTTTCTGTTTTTTCATAGCTGCCATATAGAACACAACTCCCAATGCCACCCACATCAGAACAATACTCCATTCATAAACAGACATAGCCGCCGGAGCGCCCGGTATATACATAAAAAGCATAACTCCGCAGGAAACCACTGCCGCAATACCTGTAAACATACCATATTTTACTTTGTACGCTCTTTCCATCTGAGGCTCTTTTCTTCTCAGTTTAATAAAAGAAGCAGATACAATAAAGTAGGCAATTACAATGGCAAAAGCTCCTGCATTCGACAACCACGTCAGCATATTTTCACCTAAGAACGGTGCAAGTGAAGTCACTGCTGCAATTAGTAAAATCGCATTCATAGGTGTTCCGTACTTTTTATGCTTCTTAGCCAGAAATGACGGAAGCATTCCCTCTTCTGCCATTGCACAAATCGCATGGCTGCATCCTACATAGAAAGAGTTCCAACTGGTAATAATTCCGCAAATGCCACCCATAATCAAAACCTTAGAAGCAATGGCGCTGCCCATATAGGCTTTCTGCATGGCATCAGCAGATGCCATTCCTGATACAGCAAGCTCACCGCTTGTCATAGAAAGAGAAACTCCGAAAATAATCATCGCATACCAGAAAATTGCCATTACAACAGATAAAACCAAAAGCTTTCCTATTTTTTTATAAGGAATATTCATTTCTCCTGCCGCCTGAGGAATAACATCAAATCCCATAAGCATAAACGGAGTCATTACTGCTACGGTAATAATTCCTGCCGCTCCGTTTACAACCGGAGCATCAATATTTGCCATACTTCCGTTTACTGCCGAACCGCCCATCAAAGCCAATCCCACTGCCGCAATAATGAAAGTGCAGACCGTCTGAAGCAAAGCTGCATTTTTTGTGCCGAAATAATTGACTGCCGCCACAGACAAGGAACTGATAACACCTACCAGCACCCATGTGGCATAAATATCAGAACCGTTTACGGTGTACATATACCCTTTTACATAACCGGGGAAAAGATACTGCAAAACACTCGGAAAAGCAACTGCCTCAAAAGCAATTACCGCAATGTATCCCAAAATCATACTCCATGTACAAATAAAGGATGCCTTTTTTCCAAATGCACGTTTAGAAAACTCCTGACATCCTCCGTTTCTCGGCATAGCTGACGTAAGCTCTGCGTAAACCTTTCCTACAAACAAAACCATAATACCGCCTAAGATAAAAGCTAAAATCGCACCAAAGGTGCCGGCCTTTGTAATCCATTCACCGGACATTACCACCCAGCCCCAACCAATCATAGCTCCAAATGCAAGAGTGATTGCATCTAATTTTCCTAATCCTTTTTTCTTCATAACCAACACCTACTTTTCTCTGTTAAAACACTACCTTGTTATCTTTGACAACTTTATTATATTATTAAGTTGTCAGTTTTGCAAGATGTATTTTGCAATAATTACAAAAATGGTTTAAAATAGAAAAAAGACTACAAAACAGATGAGGGAAACTTATGGAAGGAAAAAAAGAAAAAACGGGCAATATTCCAAAATATGAGCAGATAGCTGCCGACATTGCATATCAGATAGTGGAAGGCACTTACAAGGAAGGGGAAAAAATTTATGCTCGCTCCTCTATCGGAAGCAGATATAATGTTTCATCGGAAACTGCCAGACGGGCTGTCTGTGTATTGGCAGATTGGGACATTGTAGAAGTAGAAAAAAACAGCGGCGTAATCATTAAATCTATATTAAACGCTAAAAATTTTCTGTCTCAACATCAGCAGACGCAATCTATTTATTCTCTGAAAAGCAAAATTATGGATAGTGTGGAGCGACAAAAACAGGAAAATAAAGAACTGCAAAAGCATCTGACAGAGCTCATTGAGCAAATAGAATGTTATCGGGCAACGAACCCCTTTATTCCACATGAATTGATTATTTCAGAAGAAACGCCTTATTTAAACAAATCCATTGCAGAAGTCAACTTCTGGCAGGAAACCTTTGCTACCGTCATTGCAATAAAGCGAAACGGAAATATCATTATGTCTCCCGGACCGAAAGCCGTATTTCGTTTGAATGATATCTTTTATTATACCGGAAATGAAGACTGTTACAGAAGGGTGCAGGAGTTTATGTATCCGAAAGAGTAGAAAGATTGCACAGCAATGCAATTTCCTATGAATTAAAGCAACCCCATTGCCAAATGACAATGGGGTTTAATATTTTACTCAAATTATTTAAGAGTAACTTTAGCGCCTTCTGCTTCAAGTTTTGTTTTGATTTCTTCAGCTTCTGCTTTAGATGCGCCTTCTTTTAATACTTTAGGAGCTCCGTCTACAACTTCTTTAGCTTCTTTTAAGCCTAAGCCTGTTGCTTCACGAACAACTTTGATAACTTTAACTTTGTTTGGTCCAACTTCTGTTAATTCTACGTCGAACTCATCTTTTTCTTCTGCTGCTTCTGCTGCACCGCCTGCTGCTGCAACTACAACACCTGCTGCTGCAGATACACCAAATTCTTCTTCACAAGCTTTTACTAATTCGTTTAATTCTAATACGGATAATTCTTTGATAGCTTCAATAAATTCAGCTGTTGTTAATTTTGCCATTATTATTTACCTCCAATTTTTCATATAAATTATTGTTCTCTGCCTTATAGGCTTCTTATACAAACCGCTTCTTAAGCCTGCTGTTCAGCAATCTGATTAAGCACACGAGCGAAGTTTGTAATAGGTGACTGGATACTTCCAAGCAATTTTCCAAGAAGTTCTTCTCTTGAAGGAACCTGGGAAAGTGCTTCGATTCCTGCCTTATCATAGTAAGTGTTTTCTACAACACCTGCTACTAATTCCAGTGTTGGAACTGTTTTTGCGTATTTAGCCAGAATTCTTGCCGGTGCTGTTGCATCTTCTGTACATACAGCTAAAGCATTTGTTCCTTCTAAATGCTGGCATAAATCTTCACAAGCTGTTCCTTTGAATGCAAAGTTCATCATTGTGTTTTTGTAAACTTTGTATACAACTCCAGCTTCTCTTAATTCCTTACGCATCTGTGTATCCTGTTCAACATTGATACCTTTGTAGTTTACTAAAACTACTGCTGCTGCATCTTTAATGCTGTTGGAAATCTCTTCTACGACAGGTTTTTTAAGTTCTACTTTTGCCATGAATTAGTGCACCTCCTTGTTTTTTTAGGCTGCGCTGCTCAAAATTAAGAAAACCTCTTTGCACAAGACAAAGAGGTTTAAAAATCAATCTTATCTATAAAGAATGAATCTTTCCTCGGCAGGCGTTTTTATCCTTATGCCTTACGGCACCTGCTGTCTTCGGCAGCTATTCCTTTGATAAGGTAACATATTTACAGTTGCTTGTCAACTACTTTTTTTACAATTCATTATCTTGCAAAATAAAATTGCCACTACTGTACTTACTGCCGTTGCCACAATCCCCGGTCCTACAATCGCCGTTGGATTGACGCTTCCATACTGACTTCGATAAGCAATAATATTCACCGGTATTAGCTGCAAGGAAGAAATATTCAAAATCAAAAAAGTACACATTTCATTACTTGCAATACCTTTTTTCCGCACAATTCCTAAAGCTCTGCCCTGCCTTCGGTCATCCTCCAGATTTCCCAATTCCTCCATTGCCTTTAGTCCAAAAGGCGTAGCCGCCCAGCCAAGACCTAAGAAATTGGCAATCATATTTGCGGAAATAAATTCCATTGCCTTATGTTCCGCAGGAATTTCGGGAAAAAGAAAACGAAGAAGAGGCTTCATTGCCTTTGTCATGCGCTCCACCAATCCGGAAGCTCTGGCAATCTCCATAACCCCTACCCACATTGCCACAATTCCTGCCATTGCAATACACAAAGATACAGCCTCCTTTGCAGAGGAAAGAGCTGCATCTGTTACTTTGCTCATGTTTCCTGTGGCAGCGCCATATAAAATTCCGATAAGAAGCATCATACCCCAAAGAATATCCAGCATAGGTTCTCCAAATATACTTTTTCTTTAAGATATGATGCAAATCAGGTTGTTATTCTTTATCCTGTACAGCGTTCTCCTGTGCAAGACGGTCTCCTGCCTCTTGTGCCTTTTGACTGTATTCTGAAAGTCTCTCAAATATTTTTTCCTTCTGCTCCCCTTCTGCCAAAATCGGCTGATAATTATTATAGCCCTCCTCATAGGCAGAAGAAATTTTGCACGGAAGGATATTGGTTACATTATCTTCCTGCAATTTTCCGTCTTTAACAGTAAAAGTCTGCTGGAAAATCATAGTATCCATATCGCTGGGCGCTGAATTTCCTCCGAAACAGAAATTTCCCAGACTGTATACAATATTCTTGCCTTTATATTCTCCAATCCCCTGCAACACATGAGGATGATGACCTAATACCAAATCTGCTCCATTATCAATAGCTGTATGGGCAAGCTCGACCTGTACATCACTGGGAACATTTTCTTTTTCCTGCCCCCAGTGAAAGCTTACAATGATAATCTGTGCACCCTGTTCTTTCAAAGAGGCTATATTATCAAGCAAGTCTTGTTTACAATCTATATGCTCTGCCAGCTCATAAACTCCTGCAAGTCCTACTTTCACGCCTTTTATGTCCATGACCGCAGTTCTCTCATATCCAAAAGAGGAAATCCCTTCTGCTTCAAGGGCTGTGATTGTGTCCTCATAACTCTTTTTGCCATAGTCAAAGCTGTGGTTGTTTGCCAGATTTGCCGCTTCCACCGCTCCTGCCGTAAGAATTTTCGCATACTCTGCATCCCCTTTAAACGCAAACTGCTTTGGTTCTCTTGTAGTTTTTTCCGTCAAAGTTCCTTCCATATTTACAATCGTTAAATCATCCTGCGCAAAAACAGGCTGTACATTTTGGAAGAAATATGCAGGGTCCTGCACTGCATCATATTTTCCCTTAAAGCTTCTTTTGTAGTTAAAGCCTTCATCCGTTCCCAGAGTGCAGTCACCCGCTGCACTGATGGTAATTGTTGTTTCCTGTACCTCAGGTGTCTCCTGTTTTTCAGGCTTCTGTCCTTCTTTGTTCGCACTTTCTGTTTTCGTTTCAGGCTGCGGTTCTTCTTTATTAGATTTGTACAAACCCTTCGCTAATAACGCTCCGCATAAGATTACCAGCAGAATAATATCTGTGGTTACAATCACCTTCAAACGCAATTTTTTCTTTTGTCCTTTTCTTTTCATAAATGTTCCCTCAATACGTAACTCCTCTTATTCTTGGTTTAAAAGTGCCTGATATACATCACGCTTCCGTATTCCTCTGTCCTTTGCCACCTGCTTCATGGCATCTTTGCGGCTCATTCCTTCCTTCTCATAAATAGCCAGGTGTTCCTCTAAAGACATGTTTTCCCATTTCTGGCGTTCTTCTAAAACCAGTTCTTCTCTTGGACGTCCTGCCAAAACCATTACACATTCCCCTTTTGGCGGATTTTCCTTGTACCACGCAATCGCCTGAGATAATGTATCTCTGAAAACTGTTTCATGCTTCTTCGTAAGCTCCCGGCAAAGAGAAATTTTTCTGTCTCCCAGCTCTGCATAAAGCTCCTCCAGCATTTTTACCAGCCGATGAGGCGCTTCGTACAGAATAATCGTTCTTGTTTCGTTCTTCAACTCCTGTAAAATACAGGCTCTCTCTTTCTTGTCAGAAGGCAGAAAAGCCTCAAAAGCAAAACGCCTTGTAGGAAGTCCTGACAAAGTTAATGCAGTAATACAAGCTGCCGCTCCCGGAAGAGATGTAACCTCAATACCCGCCTCACAGCACATTGCCACCAGTTCTTCTCCCGGATCAGAAATCCCCGGTGTTCCCGCATCTGTAATCAAAGCAATATTTTTTCCGTCTAAAAGCTGCCCTACCAAATATCTTCCCTTGTCAAATTTATTATACTCGTGATAACTGGTCATTGGTGTTTTGATTTCAAAATGATTTAACAGCTTAATACTGTTTCTGGTATCTTCTGCCGCAATCAAATCCACCTCTTTTAAAATTCGCAGCACCCTGTATGTGATATCTTCTAAGTTTCCGATGGGCGTTGCACATAAATACAATTTTCCGCTCATTTTATCACCTCCTGCCCGTAAATTTTCTGTATTTCCTCTGTATAAATCCCCTGTTTTTCATACACGATTAGCGGCTTTTCCACAAGCATGCGTGAATTTCCTCCACGCAGCCCTTCAATCAGCACCATATTCGGCTCTTTATCCGCAAAAGGCTGTACCAATCTCATTCTTTTAGGCTCTATCCGATATTTCACCATAACTGACATAATCTCTGCCAGACGAAATGGTCTGTGCACCATATAAAAGCGCCCTTTTGGCTTTAAAACCTTTGCAGCCTGAGAAATAATATCCTCTAAATTGCAGAGGGTTTCGTGTCTTGCAATAATTTTCGCCTCATTGCTTCCCGTCAACCCATGATGCCCTATCATATAAGGAGGGTTGGTAGTCACAACGTCAAAAAAAGCCCCTCCATAAATGGAAGCGGACTCTTTAATATCCCCTGTGGTAATCGTTATATCCTGCTCCAGATGGTTGTACGCAACGCTTCTCCTTGCCCTTTCTGCACTTTCCTCCTGTATCTCAAGTCCTGTAAAATGCTCTCCCTTCGGATATCGTGCCTTTAATAAAATGGGGACGATACCTGTACCCGTCCCCATATCCAGCACTCGTTCTCCCGGCTTTACCTGCGCAAACCAGGATAAGAGAACTGCGTCAATCCCAAAGCAAAACTGCTGAGGATTTTGTATCAAGCTATATCCGTTTTGGAGGTCATCCAGTCTTTCTCCTTCTCGAAGTATCTTCTCCATAATCGTGAATGTCCTCTTTATTTATCTCTTTCCAGTTCTTTTAATGCTTTCATTTCTTCTTCTGTCAGCTTCAGTTTTTCCCGTTTCTGACGTGCTTTAAACTTCAATTCTGATGCCTGATATTCTCTGATTTCTTTCTCGTCCTCCACATCCACAATTACTTTGACATACTGTCGGAGTACATTTACACTCTGTACTTCACCTTTCAGTCCTTCCGGTGTGGTCACCCTGTCTCCCGGATTTGGCAATTTTCGATTTAACTCTTCGTAAGTCTCTTCCTCATTTTTCAGACAGCACATCAGTCTTCCGCATACACCTGAAATCTTTGTAGGATTTAAAGATAAATTCTGTTCTTTTGCCATTTTAATGGAAACCGGCACAAACTCTGACAGATACGTATGACAGCACAAAGGTCTTCCGCATATACCGATACCTCCTAAAATCTTTGTTTCATCCCTTACGCCAATCTGGCGAAGCTCTATTCTTGTCTTAAAGATTGCTGCCAAATCCTTTACCAGCTCACGGAAATCAATACGTCCGTCCGCAGTAAAGTAAAAGAGAATTTTATTATTGTCAAACGTGTACTCTACATCAATCAGCTTCATTTCCAGATTATGCTCTCTGATTTTCTTTAAACAAATCTGAAATGCCTCTTTTTCTCTTTTTCTGTTCGCTTCCTCTTTTTTATCATCCTGAGGCGTTGCAATACGGATAACCTCTTTTAGCGGCTGTACCACTTTCTCATCCGATACCTTTCTTGGCGGCAGCACAACACTTCCGTATTCCACACCTCTTGCGGTTTCTACAATGACATGCTCTCCTGCCTTTATCTCTAAGTCTTGCGGTGAAAAATAATAAATTTTTCCCACGTTACGAAATCTTACTCCAATTACCTTTGTCATAACTAGTTCTCCCTGATTGTAAGGAACAAAAGTTCCATGGTTAAATCAAAATTTACATTTGCCTGCAAACGTGCTTTTGCTGTTTCGATAGCCTGAATAATTTTTTCCAGTCCTTCATAAGAACTTCTGTCTGCACGATTTTTAATATCATTATATTCTTGACGAAATACCAGTCCGTCAATCTGTCTGGTTGCCTTAAACATCAAAACATCTCTGAACCATACCAGATACAAATCCAAATACTCATATATAGTATGCTTTTGCTCGGAAAGAAGTTTAATGGCATCCACCATTTCGTAAACTTCCATATCCTGACCTCGTTTCAGAATACGAAAAGCCGCATCCATCATCTCCGTGAAATCCTCGGCAGTGGCAATCTGCTTTGCTTTTCCTACATTTCCCTGTGCAAAGGCAACACTGACCTCCGCCTGATAATCCGGCACATGAAGCTCTTCCATTAAATATTTCTTAATTACTTCATCTCTGACCGGTTTAAAATTCAAAGTTACGCATCTGGATGCAATAGTCGGAAGCAAAGTGCTTCCATTGTTTACCAATAAAAGAATAACAGCGTAAGCCGGTGGTTCTTCTATTGTTTTTAACAGAGCATTTTGTGCCTGTACCGTCATCTTCTCTGCTTCATCGACAATATATATTTTATACGGTCCCGTGTATGGTTTAATAGAAACATCAGAAATCAACTGTTCCCTGATATCCTCAATGCCTATGGAATTTGGCTTCTCATGTCTAATATAAATAATATCCGGATGATTCCGGTTCATTGCCTTTTTACAGGAACTACACTGCAAACATGGTTGCTCTCCATGTGTTTCACACTGCAATGTCATAGCAAATAACTTTGCCAGAAGCTTCTTCCCGCTTCCCTTTTCCCCTGCAAAGATATAGGAATGAGAAACCTTACCCATTGCTGCTGCATTCTTTAAATGTTTCACCACTTCTTCATGTCCCAATACTTTTTCTACTTCTTGCATTGCAATTCACCTCAATTCCTGCATATATAGCCAATTCATTGGCTTAATTTGCAATTTATTTAAACATTATATCACATACTTTTTCCCTACTGCAACTTTTGTATATAGTTTTTAATTTCTTTTATACAACTTTCTAATTCTGTATTATAAAATCTTTTTGTAATACCTGCCTCCTGTAATTTTTCTTCAGAAAAATCCTGTGCATCTGCCAGAAATCTTCGACACATCTCTTCATATTTAGGAGTTTTCTGCTGTTCTTCTCTGGCAATTGCCCTTTTTAAGCGCTCACCGTCTTCTACTTCTATATAAATGGGCGCAATTTTTTCCTCACCATAATAATTTTTCAGCTGAGTATAAGACTCCAATGTTCCAATTCCCAAATAACTTTTTCTTGTATCTGTCATCTGTCCATCATCTACAGTAAAATAAATCCATGGTCCATATACAGTCTCATAAGTCCTTGCCTCTATAACTTTTCCCGCTTCTTTCAGCTGACGAAATTGTTCTTCCCCAACAAAATAATACTCTCTCCCCTGCTTTTCTCCCTCTCTCATGGGTCTGGTGGTATATAAAACCAGATTTGAAAACCCCAACGTTTCATCTATACGCAAACGGCTGTAAATTGTATCTTTTCCCGATGAGCTTTTTCCCATAATATAAAAAATTTTTCCCATTCTTCTCTCCATTTCTATCTCTCTTTTAAAACACGGATTTTTTTCTGGCTGTAATCCTTCAGTCCCTGAAAATACATTCCCTGTTTTTTCAATCGTTCTGCCTGAACCAAAAAGCTTTCTGAAATTTTTTCTCCCGGCACTAAAAGCGGAATTCCGGGTGGATACAAATAAGCATATTCCGCAGAGACTCTTCCTCTGCTTTCTTGCAAAGGTATAATTTCCCAATCTCCTTCCACCGCTTCCCAAATCCTATAAGTTTGTAGTTCTTTTACTGTATTACTGCTATCAGTGAAAGTATATTTTTTCATCTTTTCTTCTTTACTTTGCAAGCTACCATCTATTTCTAACAGTGCATTTACTAATCGTTCAAAGCCTTCTCTACTATCCATTACACTAGTCAGTGCCAATATATACTGTTCTGCCTCCATTTCCATTTCAAGATGATATTTTCTTCTTAAAACTTCATGAAGCTGCGGACCATTAATATCCGCATTTTCGGTAGAAATAATTATTTTTGAATAATCTAGATCAAAAATATCGGTTTTCTCTATCAGCTCCTCACCAACAAGATGAAGTGTCTTCATTGTTTTTAATCTTTCTCTTACCCACTTTAGATTTTCCTGAAATATCTCAAATTTTTCTTTTCCTTGTTCTTTCAAAAAACGTAAACAATAAGAAATACCCGCCATTAAAACGTAAGACGGACTGCTGGTTTCATATATCTCAAGGAATTCTTCCAACCTATCAGCAGATACCCTGTTTCCTTTTTTATGAAGAAGAGCTGTCTGTGTCATTGCCGGCAGTGTTTTATGTAAACTATGTATAACTACATCTGCCCCTAAATCCAAAGCAGATGTAGGAAAATACTCACTAAAAGAAAAATGAGCGCCATGCGCCTCATCTACAATCAGTGGAACTCCATATATATGAACAATTTCTGCAATTTTCTCTATATCTGACACTACCCCATCATAACTGGGGGAAGTAATGATAACAGCCTCTATATCTTTTTCTTCCTGTAATACCTTCTCCACATCATCCGGAGAAATCCTGCCGTTTAATCCACAAGTCAACTCGCAGGAAGGATAAATATATGATGTTTCTAATCCTCTCAAATAAGCAGCATGGTATACCGCCTTATGACAGTTTCTTGCCATAAGAAGTTTTCCTCCCCTAGAAGTACAAGCAGATACTGCTGCCAAAATCCCGGCAGTGCTGCCATTAATTAAAAACCAAGTCTTATCTGCACGATATAGTTCTGCTGCCATATCCTGATTTTCTTTTATAATTCCTTCAGCATGATGCAAATTATCAAAGTCTGTTATCTCTGTAATGTCAACTACATAAGGATTATTCAAATATTCTGTATAAACCCGACGCTTATGTCCAGGCATGTGAAAAGGATAAAAATCCGTACGACTATATTGGTCTAATACCATATCAAGATATTTCATATACTATCTCCAAATCCGTTCTGCTCTTTATAATACATAACCAAAGTATAGTAGCACATTTTTCACCTGTCAATCATTCCCCCTATTTATCATTTACATTTCTTATATCTTTTTTATATTTTTCTATTGACATTTATAAATTATTATTGTATATATATTCCCGTCTTTGACAGTTCGGTAAATAAAAAATCGCTGTATCCCTTGTGTTTATTGGGCTGCAGCGATTTTTGCCGTTGTCGCGGACTTTAGTAATTTATTCTTTTCCTTTACTTTTCTTCTGAATATTTCTCATTTTACTTTTTGTTATAAATTGATAATCCGTTCGGAAACCACAGACATTATGAAGAGCGTCCGTGATTGCTTCGCGCTTGTATAAAGGAACAAATCCCTGCTCCTGTATTTCAGCGAAATTCATTTCTTTTAGAACATCTAATAATTCTTCACATGTATATTTAGTATTCAGTTTTTTTTCAAGGAAACGGTATATGGTCAACGCAAGAAAACAGATTAGAAAATGTGCTTTGATCCGGTTTTCATCCTGTAAATAGACAGGTCTTGCAGAAAACTCTGTTTTCATAATCCGGAAACATTCTTCTATCTGCCATCTTCCTTCACTTACTTTTAAAATATCACTAACTTCGTCATCCAAAAGATCTGTGCATACTGCGTAAAAGCCATCATACTGGGCCTCTTCAGAAATCTTGGTTTCATCTAGATAATGCTTTACATCAGCCGCTTCCCCTTCTTCTGTTACAGCGATCGTTCCGATGAAACGTGCTGGGTCATTTGGATTTTTGCGGTTCTTTTTTGTGCTCCCTGAATCCAGCATTTTTTGTGCCCGTTCTATCTGTTTGTCTCGAATAGATTTTTGATAAAGGGCATATTTAGGAGAATAGGTAA
>UQAX01000026.1 GCA_900539145.1 uncultured Blautia sp. | reverse complement strand
GCATACATTTTTGTGTTACCCACTCTTTCAAGATTATCTTAACTTATTGACATTGGATATACGACAGTCCCTTTTCTTAAATCCAAATATTTAAAAGTCCCAACACAAAACCGATAACCGCCCCTAAGCTTACCACTGCATTGAGCTCTTTTTTCATAATACCAAGCAACAGATTTTCCAGTTCCAGAACATCCATTGCATTAATTTTTTCTTCCACAATTTCTGCAACATGGAATTTTTCTGCCAGTTCTTCCGCCTTTTCATTTACGAATTTCACATAAATATTCTCCACAATTTGGCGCAATTTTTTATCGCTTACAGGGAGAAGTTCTATCCATTCAGCCACTGATTTACTTTCTGCTGTCGCTAGCTGAGCGACCACTGCCGGTCTTATTTTTTCTTCCCCGTTTTCCTTGATATAGTCGTCTACCTTCTTTCCGATAGGAGCTGCAACGGACTGAATAAGTTCATCATTTAAGAACATGGAAAGCATTCCGCCTTTGAACTTTTCTTTTATTTCTTTCGTGCCCTCTTCTACAATAATTGCTCCTATATCAAGCTTCTCAACGCCTTCTGTAATCTTTTCTGTAATGTAGTCTTCTAGCTTGTCACGCATAAGGTCGTATTCTTCCTGTCCCGTATATTGTGACAGAAATTCTTCTAAAGAAGCATCTGTACCTTTTAATTTTTCTGCCTTCTGTGACACTGCATCCACTACTGCATTTTTAATTTCTTCAGATAAGAGCATCTTCTCAAAGTCTTCCTTTGTAAGAAGGTGCTCTCCCACTGCCTGACCTAAAGCTTTTGCCATTCTGCTCTGTCCTTTTGGAATAATTCCCGGTGTAAAAGGCAATGTTTTATTTCCGATTTTTATCGGTTTTAAAGGACGAAACAGCATTTTCACAGCGATATAATTCGTACAATAACCGATAACAGCACCAATGGCAGGACCTGCAATCATCTCAAGTATTGTCATTTACATTCTTCCTTTTCTACTGTTATTTTCCGAAAATCCTTGCTCGTACCTGTCCCCACATACGAATTAAAAAATATTCATACGCTTTATCATAAATAAACAAAGCAATCTGTCCTGCCAGTACCAATACCCAAAACATGGTATCCGGTATGTCTCCTGCAAAAAGAAGCTTCGGGAACAAAAACAGTACAGGCAAATACATCACATTAAAAATCACAAATTTTCCAATTTGAAAGATTTGTTTTCTTTTTTCCCACTGAGGATGTTTTCCAAGATAATGCCACAAACATTCAATTCCCAGAACATAAATCCCCATCATTGCGTAAGTAATACAATATAATTTCTGTGGCGCTAACAAAATCCCCAGCACCAGACAACCTATAAAATAAGCTGCTCCGTAGCGCAGTCCGAATTCACGTATAATAATTCCCACAAAGAATGCCGCTGCTGCCAAGAAAAATAAAGTATTAAAGTCTAAAATTCCGCTTAAAACAATAAATACAACAGACAGAGCCATTAAAAGTCCTGATACTGCCATTTTTTTTGCATTTACATACATGAGCACAAATCGCCTCCCATGCACTCACAAAGACTGTCTGCACACCAAAGATCACAACAGGTATTTCCTGTACCGCAGGTGCTGCCGCCTCCGTTTGAATAAGGATAACCTCCGCCCTGATAACGGTTGCTGTTCCACTGTAATCTGTTTACAAGGTTGCTGTATTCCGGATTTCCCGGATCCATACTCTGTGCCTGACGTGCCATATTCAGAGCATTTACATTGTTTCCCATACCCATATTTGCACAAGCGCTGAGATAATACCACTGCGCATTTCTGTTTTGTATTCTGGATAATACGTTTAATGCCTGCTGATACTGACGGCCGTTGATATAATTATAAGCAGCCTGATACTGCATATCATCCTGACTTGCCGCATTGTGATTGTATGTGGACTGCTGGTTCTGATAACCACCATATCCGCTTTGGTACCCTCCGTCTCTCTCTTTCATAATCTGGTCATAAGCTTCCTGTACTTCTTTAAACTTTTCTTCTGCCAAATCAGATAACGGATTATCTACATAAGAATCCGGGTGATATTTTCTGCTCATATCACGATATGCTCGTTTAATCTCATCATTTGAGGCGTTTGGTGATACGCCTAAGATTTCATAAGGATTATTTACCATCTCTCTCTTGTTTCTCCTGTTTTTCTTTTTGTTTTTTATTATACTTTGCCCAAACTCCGCTATACAAAATATTTCTTAAAATTTCAGAGTCCCAAAGTAAGGGCAGCTTTTCAAAAGCTGCTGTGGCTTCTGCCATCATCATTACCAATATCTGCTGTACTGTATTTTCATAATCATTGTCATCTTTGCTGTTCTTTTTTACTGCTTTTAAAGGATTATAAGAACCTGTCTTTAAATCTTCCTCTAAATCATCATAGGCATCCATAATATAAATGAATTTTCCAAGATAAAATCCAAAATTTCGCAGCTCCTGCTCCCACATATCCTCTTTATATACAAAAAGCTCTGCCATAAGCTTTCCAAAAGCTCCGGCTGCCAAATCAAGAGTTTCTTCCTGTTGTTCTTCATAAACTGCCAAAACCTTAAGCTGCTTTTGGATAACTTGCGCCTGCCTCTTATATTCTTTACAAAGTTCTTTTGCCTTCTTTCTGAAAAGGTGCATTCCCGCAATTCCTTTCAGGCTTTTATCATCCTTCCAGTCATCTTCACACTTGAAATATACGAGCAAAATATTCATCTTTGCGCCATACTCCGATATTTCATTTTGAAGCATAGGAATTTTCTTCACAGGATGAAGGGGACAATGGGATTGTAATTCCTTTGTAGGTGTTTCATACAAAGAAGTTAAAAACAGCACTAAAAATGCCATATCATAAGAAAGTGTCATACGACCCCGAAATCCATATTCTTCTTTCAAGGTGCGGCACAATCCGCAATAATAGGACTTGTACCGATAAAACTCTTTTACCTTTAATTCAGGCTTATCAATCGTTACATATCCAAACATTTCCAAAACCTTTCTTTCATAGAATAAATTTCGTATCTTTTAATTATACTATACCTTTTTTGAAATTTCTACTTTATTTTCACTTTTGTTGACGTTTTGCTATTTTTCCGATATACTTTCTTTGTAGCATAATACGGAATTTACGAAAGAGGTGATTTTGTGCATAAAGACACAATTAAGAACAGCATAAGAGAAGATGCTTCCGAAGAATTCGATATTTTATTTCCGGAAAGATTTATCAAAAATACTGATTATTATAATTCCTTAATGATGATGTATCGCTGTGCAATTCGTGAGGTCAGCACCAAACTGGAGGTACTGGATGACGAGTTCTCTGTAAAATATAAAAGAAACCCTATTTCTTCCATTAAGAGCCGCATTAAGACACCGTTGAGCATTTACAATAAGCTTCAGCGTCTGGGATATGAATTTACAGAACAAAATATTCGTGAACAGTTAAATGATGTTGCCGGAATTCGAGTTATTTGCTCCTTCATTGATGATATCTACGCAGTTGCCCACCTACTGGCAGAGCAGGATGATATTACAATTATACGGATTAAAGATTATATTCAAAATCCAAAGCCTAACGGCTACCGCAGCTATCACATGATTATTGAAATTCCTGTTTTCTTTGCAGAGGGAAAAACGCCTATTCGTGCAGAAATCCAAATTCGTACCATTGGTATGGATTTCTGGGCAAGTCTGGAGCATCAGCTTCGTTATAAAAAAGATTTAGGCAATAATGAGCAATATGCGCTTATTACACAGAAGCTTACCGAATGTGCCCGCACCATTACCGCTACCGACAACCAAATGCAGGATATAAAAAATTTAATCGGGGAGTATTGTGAGTTTTAACTCACTCCCCGATAAATTTCTTTAAAAGCTTTTCACTTTCTTCATAATAGTTCTGTGCGTCATCTCCCTTTTCATTATCTGCCACTTCCGGCAAAATACGCAAGGTAATATACATATCCTGTATAGACGCAGGGCTTCCCATTTCTTTAAAAGCTTTACAATCCTTTACTGCAATTAACTGGCTTTCATCTGCTGAGAAAACTTCCATCTCTTTGAATTTTTCATAGCTTCTCTCACTTACAAAGTAAATCATACTTGTTGCCGTCTGCACATCCACCGTAAATTTTGTCTGACCTGCCATAACCATCTGCGGGTCGTAGCCCTCGTCCCCTTCTGATGGAATAAAATAATCGCTAATCTGAACATGAACTTCTCCATCTCCGTTCAAGTCCTTGGCATTTTCTGTAAACCATTTTTCCATCTCTATTCTATCTTCTTCTACCATAGAATAATCACCTAGAAATCCAATTTCATAGTCATAAGAAACCTTTCCCAGCATATCCTTTACAAAAGTAATGATACAAATCAGAGCAAACGCACCAATCAATACATGGTATTTATAATAATACCAAAAATTATCCCACTTTTTCTTTCTGTCTTCCTTTGTTTTTCCTGTTTTCATACCCTTATCCTTTTCACTAAAATTATCATTGCTATAAATTCTATCACTTTTTAATGTTGAGGAAAAGTGAAAAATATACATTTCACATATTTTTCAAATTTAATTATTCTGATTATTTACTTCTGTATTATATGCTGAAATTCCTCATGGTGCTCAAACCAACTTATAGCATAAGAACAAGTAAGCACTGCCTTTTTTCCCTGTCTGGAAATTTCCTCTGCTGCCGCCTGCATCAATTTTCCTGCAACACCTGTTCCTCGAAGGGACGGGGACACAAAGGTATGATTAATCTCTACCGTATCTGCATCAATGCTTGGAAAAGTCACTTCTGCTGCCTTCTCTCCACTTTTATCTACATAATAAATTTCGTTATCCTGTATACAAAAATCCATGGTTTTCTCCCTTCTCTATATATTTTCTCTTTCTATTTCTGTTATCAACTCTTTTATCATTTCCGGTTCTTCCTCCAACATATCTGCGATTTCTTCTGCTGTTTTTCCTTTTTTCAGCTTTTTTCCTACAAGTTCCTTTAATTTTGCCCGAATTCCTTCTTCTCTGCCTTCTTCTCTTTCATAATATTTTTCTTCCCATGCCTGCATATATTTCACCCCGATTTCTTCACTTCTTTTCACCTCACAGACACGTTCATGAATATGACGAATTTTTTCACTTTCTGATTTCTGTGCCAATTCATCCGTGGTATGTTCTACATAATGCAAAAACTCTGCCAGTTCCTTTGGCACTTCATCGTCATTTTTCCCCTTTGTATTTAAAAAAATACGAACGGTTCCATCCTGTAATTTGCACTGGGGAACTTCCTGACACTGAGGCACAAAGGTATACTGATATTTTTCATAACCAAATAAATCAAACGGCATAATCATAATCAAATACGAGTCATTCAGAAGATTATAACTTGGTATTCCCGGTTCTAAAAGCCCTGTATCCATCATTCCCTGATAATAGCGACTTCTCTTTGGCAAATCATCTTTTCTCTTTTTTTGCATTTCCGTATTATAAACCTGTTCTTCGCTATCTATGGCAAACAAATCCATCCGTATAGAACGAATTAACGGCGAAATTCTACTTTCCTTTTCTGTTTCACTTTCCTGTAAAAGAGAAATTTCTCTCCCTAAAATCAGACTTAGAACCTCTTGATGAATTTTAGTATCTTCCATAACTTCATCAAATAAAAACCTGTCTGTAAGGTTTAGTTCTTTTAATGGTATAATATTTTTCTTAGCCATACTTATTCTCCTTTATTCTAACATAGTCCAACCGCTGTTAAAAGATTTTAAACTGAAAATTTGGGCTGAACTTTGTTTCATTCTCAATATTTTGTTTCTAACGTTATTTGAAATAGTGGCGAACTGCCTTAGATAAAAAGATTAAATAGATTATCATTTACTATAATACTTCCGACTCCTAATTTCCAGAAATATATTGATAAGTTTTTATAAAATTTCTTTGAACTGATTTTGAATATATTACTTTATTTCATAAAAAAACGACAAGGTCAAAACACTTTTCATGCTTTGACCTTTTATACTATAAACTAATTCTATTCTAAATACCCCTTCTGAAATACCGGATTTTTTACAAGTTTCACCACCAATGGTATAATCATCAAAATCCATATTACAGGCTCTGCAATAATAATTCCCGTATATTCCAGCACAGGACTTAAAAGCGCCGCAATCAGCACCTTTCCCAAAAGCTCAATAAAGCTGGAAATAACCGGTGTTTTGTGGTCTCCCACTGCCTGAAGGGCATTTCTGAAAATGCTAATTCCCGCCGCCAGAAAATAAAAAGGCGCATTTATTTTCAGATATAAAACAGCCGTATCAATAACAATTTTCTCATGACTTCCTGTTACCATAGAAACAAAAAACGGAGCAACCGTGTAGCTCATGAGAATAACCAACACGCTCCACCCCCACGTAATGAAAAGCGCATTTTTTATTCCCATTTTCATTCTGTCATATTTCCCAGCTCCAAAATTCTGTCCGCAGAAGGTTGCCATTGTCATTCCCATAACAGAAATAGGCAGGAAATAAAGCTCGGAAACCTTTCTTGCCGCAGTATGTGCTACAATAATCTCTGTACCAAAGGTGTTAATGGCACATTGAAGCGCCAGCGTTCCAAAAAACACCAGAGACATCATCATTCCCATTGACATTCCTGATGTATACATTTGCTTTACCAAACTGATTTCCAAACGAAAATCCTCTTTTTTCAAATGAAATACCGGATATTTCTTCCATATATAAAGGAAACAAAAAATCACGGAAACCAGCTGTGCAAGAACAGTTCCAAGAGCAGCTCCCTGAACGCCCAAGGGCAGGACTGCCATAAACAAAATATCAAGACCTACATTTAAAAATGCAGCACATATTAAAAACAGCAGCGGCGCCGTGGTATCACCGATGGCTCTTAAAATTCCTGCACAGGCATTATAAAGCATGGTAATCATCATACCTGCCAATACAATAAAAATATAACCGTAGGCTTCCTGCAATAACTCATCGGGAACATTCAGCAATCTTAAAATCCCTTTTAGTCCCAGAAGCACCGGTAGCATAATCGCCGCTGTGGTTGCCCCGCCCAAGAGCAAAGTTCCTGCTACCGCCTTTCTAAGCTCTTCCCATCTTTTTGCCCCGAAGCTACGGGCAGCAATAATTGCAAATCCATTGGTAAGTCCCTGCAAAAAGCCGATAAGTAAGGTACTGATGGCAGTGGTTGCTCCCACTGCTGCCAAAGAATTCCCACCTAAAACACTTCCTACAATTCTGGTATCTGCCAGACTGTAAAACAACTGAAAAATGTTCCCAATGCAAACCGGAAGTGCAAAGGACAGCATCAGCTTTACAGAATTTCCTTCTGTCAAATTCTTCATTTTCATTCTCCTGTCTTTGTAAATTTCTTTACAGCTTCTACTATTCTAAGCACTTCCGGTTTAAAAATCAATTCTTATTTCATTTAAAGAGATTGTGCATCCTCGCGGAGCATTTTTAATTTCGTAGGACGCAATTTCCTATGAAATTAGAAATCTACTTCTTTTCCTTCGTAGATATAAGTAAACAATTTTTCCATTGTCTCTGGGTCAATACTTCTTGGGTTAGAACCCGTACAAGCATCTCCAACTGCATTTTTTGCAATTTCACTGATTTTTTCTTTAAATTCGTCTTCCTTAATACCGAACTCTTTTAATGTATTCGGAATTCCCATGTAGTTATTTAACTCTACAATTCTGTTACACAGTGCGTCCACACTGGCTTCCAGTCCCAGATACGCAGCAATTGTCTCATAACGCTTCTTTGCTTCTGCTTCTTTTGCATTGTATTTAATAACATACGGCAGATACATTGCATTTGCAAGGCCGTGTGTAATATGTCCTGTTGAGAAAGCAGCTCCTGTTTTATGCGCCATAGAATGTACAATTCCAAGGAGTGCATTGGAAAATGCCATTCCTGCCAGACACTGACCATAGTGCATTTCTTCTCTGCTTGCCATATCTCCATCATAAGATTTTGTAAGTTCATCGTTGACAATCTGGATTGCCTTTAATGCCAAAGGATCTGTAAACGTTCCGTGTAAAGTAGAAACATATGCTTCAACGGCATGTGTCAGAGCATCCATACCTGTATATGCAACTAAATGTTTTGGCATTGTCTCTGCCAGTTCCGGATCTACGATTGCCACATCCGGTGTAATATTAAAGTCAGCCAGAGGATATTTAATTCCCTTTGCATAATCTGTAATAACGGAAAATGCAGTTACTTCTGTGGCTGTACCTGATGTAGACGGAATTGCACAGAATTTCGCTTTCTTACGAAGCTCCGGAAAACTAAACGGTGTGAGAATTTCCTCAAAAGTACATTCCGGATATTCGTAAAATACCCACATTGCCTTTGCCGCATCAATAGGAGAACCGCCGCCCATGGAAATAATCCAATCCGGTTCAAATTCGCGCATAACTGCTGCGCCCTTCATAACAGTCTCTACGGATGGATCCGGCTCTACATTTTCAAATAATTTTGTTTCAATACCTGCTTCTTTTAAATATGCTACTGCTTTATCAACAAATCCGAAGCGTTTCATGGAACCGCCGCCTAAAACCAATACTGCTTTTTTACCCTGTAATGTCTTCAGGTTTTCCAAAGAACCTTTTCCCCAGTATAAATCTCTTGGTAATGTAAATCTTGCCATGTTGCTTCCTCCTTGAATTTATGTTATTTTTTTAACGTTATTTTTTTAACGATTAGATTGTATCATATATCATCTGAATGTCAAGATGTTTTATATATTTTTTATACTTTTTCACCTTTTTTCAGGATATGTATATCTTAAATAGAGAGGCTTTTAAGGAGTTTAACATGGCTTATAAAGTGATAATCGATGCCGGACACGGGGGAGCCGATTTTGGCGCTACCTACAACGGCAGAAAGGAAAAAGACGATAATCTGGATTTGGCTCTGGCAGTGGGAAACATCCTGTCCCAAAACGGTATTGATGTAGTCTATACCCGTACCACAGATGTATACCAGACACCTTTTGAAAAAGCAGCTCTTGCCAATGAAGCAAACGCTGATTTTTTCATTTCTTTTCATCGCAATTCCAGTCCTGAGTCCAATCAATATGAAGGTGTTGAAACTTTGGTATATGACAAATCAGGTGAAAAGCTGGATATGGCAGAAAACATTAACGGAGCTTTAGGTGAACTGGGCTTTCGAGAAATCGGCGTAAAAGCACGTCCCGGTCTGGTAGTTCTTCGAAGAACAAAAATGCCTGCTGTTCTGATTGAAACAGGATTTTTAAATACAGATGCCGATAATGAACGTTTTGATACACAGTTTTCCGAAATTGCTCAAGCGATTTCTTCTGCAATTTTAGGAACTTTAGATGAGGAAGCTTTAGAAAATCAGACGGAAACTCAAGATAACTTCTACCGTGTGCAAACAGGAAGTTTTCGCAATCGGGAACATGCCAACAATATGCTCTATACCTTACAAGCTCAGGGATATCCTGCCTTTCTTTTATACGAAGACGGCTTATTCAAGGTACAGGTTGGTGCATACAAAAACCTTTCCAATGCAGTAAAAATGGAGCAGGCTCTCAGAAAATCCGGTTACAGCACTTGGATTGTCTCCGGATCTGCCTCCTACTAAGAAGCAAAAAGAAGATTTATGGATTTCCGTTTCACCTGAAAATCTATAAATCTTCTTACTGGAAACTTATTTACATAGACTCTGCTCTGTCTTCTACATTTTTATTAAAATTAATCACTTCATGGTCATATTCGGTATCCATATAAATAGATTTAATCATAAAATCCGCTGTGGCTTTATTTACCGCCATAGGAATATCATACACCTGTGCAATACGCATCAGCGCTTTTACATCCGGATCATGAGGCTGTGCTGTCAACGGATCAGAGAAAAATACAATAAAATCAATGACTCCTTCTACAATTTTAGCGCCAATCTGCTGGTCACCGCCCAGAGGACCGCTGTTATAGCCCTTAATGCAAAGTCCTGCTTTATCTGCAATCAATCTGGACGTTGTACCTGTTCCGTATAAATTATGATTTTTTAAAATATCGTAGTTATCCTTACACCACTGGATAAGCTTTGGTTTCTCATTGTCATGGGCAATCAGGGCAATATTTTTTTTCTTGCCAATAGTAAATGTTACATATTCGTTTGTTATCATCTGAAAGACCGCCTTTCTGAATTATTTTCATCTCCTGCTCAGTTTATCATATTTTTCTTGTTCTCTCAACTTGAAACTGCTACAATAAAACCAAAACAAAAGAAAAAGCAGGTAGAAACACATGTATTACTTTATTATAAATCCTCATTCTAAATCCGGATACGGCATGTCTATCTGGAAAAGGGCTGAGGCGATTTTAAAGGAACGGGAAGTTGCTTATGAAGCCCGTTTCACCGAATACACCGGACATGCAAAAAAGCTTGCCGAACAAATTGCCCGTCTCTCCCGCCCCTGTACTCTGAGTGTACTAGGCGGTGACGGAACTTTAAATGAGGTAATAAACGGTTTGGCTGAAACAGACTTTTCCCACATTACGCTGGGCTATATTCCCACCGGCTCCGGCAATGATTTTGCAAGAGCTTTAAATCTCTCTTGCGATGTAGAAAAATGTATAGAGGTAATTTTAGCTCCGTCCCAATGTATTGCTGTGGATATTGGGCTTGCCCGTACACAGGAAAATTCCCGTTATTTTCTGGTAAGCAGCGGAATTGGTTACGATGCAGATATCTGCCGTAACGTAATGGTTTCCCCTTTAAAAAAAGCAATGAATAAAATACATCTGGGAAAACTGACTTACGTTTTGATTGCATTAAAGCTTTTAATCCTATATAAAGCATGTCCCGTCTCTGTTCGTATAGACAAAAAAGAAACTGCTTCCTTATCCAAATTTTTCTTTATTACGGGTATGAATATGCCCTATGAAGGAGGCGGCGTAAAATTCTGTCCCAAAGCAGACTTTCAGGACAGCTTGCTGGATATCTGCATGATTGGAAATTTATCCAAGCTGAAAATATTGGCGCTTTTCCCCACTGCCTTTGTGGGAAAACACGGGCGTTTTCAAGGCGTTACTCTTACAAAGTGCAAACGAATAGATATTTCCAGCAAATCCCCGCTCCCCGTTCATTGTGACGGAGAGTCTCTGGGTGTAGCAGACCATTTAACCTTGCAGTCTGCCGGGAAACAAATTAACGTTATTCTCAAGTAAGAAACAGGTGAAAAATATGGAAAAAATACTAATGATTTTTGTTCTTCTGTTGTGTATTTATATTTTAGGAACTTTGCCCCGTTTTACCAGAAAAAAAGAAACGAAGGCATTTTGTCATTGTCTGTTTGCACACAGAGGCTTGTTTACCCCTGACCAGCGTATTCCCGAAAATTCCATGAAAGCTTTTGGGGAAGCAGTACGTCACGGCTATGGCATTGAGCTTGATATTCAAAAAACAAAAGACAATCAAATCGTTGTTTTTCATGACCACACGTTATCACGGATGTGCGGTATCGACCTTCCCGTATGCGAGCTTACTTATGAAGAACTGCAAAAATTTACGCTGATGAATTCCAAGGAACAAATTCCTCTTTTTCAGGATGTTTTAGACCTTGTAAACGGACAAGTTCCTTTGCTGGTGGAAATCAAGCTTCCCACTGTAAAAACGCTTACCTGCCGTCTGGCTGATGAGCTGCTGCAAAATTATTCCGGAAAATACTGCATTGAGTCCTTCAATCCTCTTGCTCTGCGCTGGTACAAGAAAAGCCGCAAGGAAATCATACGAGGACAGCTTTCCGCCAATTTAACAAAGCCGGTTGCCGAAGGTGGATATTTTTTAAGCTTCCTTGTAAAATATCTTTTGTTAAACTTTTTAGGAAAACCTGATTTTATTTCTTACTGTTATAAGGACCAACATAATATCAGCTTTCTTTTGCAGAAATATATTTACAAAACTCCTGTTTTTGCGTGGACCGTGCGTTCCTCTATGGTCTTTAAAAAACAAAAAGATTGTTTTGACTCCATTATTTTTGACAGCTTTATCCCTGCAAAAGAATGTTAAAACGCAAGACTTTCCTAATATTTTTCTTATAAGATAAACATATTCTTTAATTTATTAAACAAATGTAAATTGCGTTGTTATCCTATATTTGCTGTGCTATAATAGCACAAAGAATGATATGAATATTCTGAAAGAATGTGAGGTGAGATTTTGGAATTCCTGAAAAAATATAAGCATACCTTAATTATTCCGATTTACGGTATTTTATACATGCTTGCTTTCAGATATGTAGAACAGCGAAATGTCCCCATTAACATTATTCACATGAAAATGGATGACTATATTCCCTTCTGTGAATACTTTATTGTTCCCTATCTTTTATGGTTTGCATACGTTGCCGTAACCGTATTTTACTTTGCTGTTATCAATAAAAACAAACAGGAATACTGGCAGTTTGTTTTAACGCTGGGAATAGGAATGACTTTATTTATTTTAATCTCTCTTATTTATCCCAACGGGCAGGATTTAAGACCGGAATTAACAGGAGACAGTATTTTTATTCAACTGGTACAGTATCTTTATACCATTGATACACCAACCAATATTTTGCCCAGTATTCATGTATTTAATTCTATCGCATGCTGTATTGCAGTTTTTCATCACAAGCCTTTTCAAAAACGAAAGGTACTGCTTACCGGCACTGCTGTTTTAACTGCACTGATTGTTCTGGCAACTGTATTTTTAAAACAACATACTCTTGTAGATGTCATCGCTGCCGTAGCGCTTAACATTGTATGTTTTCAGCTTCTCTATAAGCCAAGAGCCGTACATGCTGAAAAACCGGCAAGAGTATAAAAAGAGGCTGTCACTTTAACACATATCTACAATATTTATACGTTTTATGCTCAGTCTGCGCTCATTTTGAGCTTATAATCTCAAAACGTGCTCGACAAATTCGCTAAAAATGTATAAATATTTTCAGATAAAGCTTAAAGTGATAGCCTCTTTTTTGTTATCTTAGGAAACTAATTAAATCCATAAAATTTTTGCGCTACTTTATACAAGGTAACAGAAAGGCGCCTGCCACTTCTTCCCGGAAGGTTTACGCCCCTTCCTAAAACACTCATATAAAGCTTTCTGTAAATGTGAATATCTGCACTTTTTAAATATCTCCACAGTTCTTTTTTCTTTTCCAGATTTTCCTCTGTACCGGAACGAATTAACATAATAGAAGATACCGCCATAATAATATCCAGATATTTCAGCATATATCTTCGTGTGTTTTTATCTGTAACTTTCTCTTCGGAAATAATATCAATCATCAGGCGATTGACTAAAAGCTGCTGGTCAATGCGACGTATCATAACGGTTTCATTTACAGACTGGTCATTTCTTCCGATAAAGTAACGATAAAAATTCACGTCCATATAATACATGGTTTTCACATAAGGCAATGGCTTATATACGAAGATATTATCTACATAAAAAGTATGCTTTGGCAACTCTAATTTACATTCTCTTAAAAGCTCTGTTCTGTAAATAACAGAGTGCATTAAAATATACTTTCCGATAGGCATTCTGCCCATTTCTTTCCATGTAAATATCTTGCCCTCCGGCATATAATTTTTATATTTCATGACCTTTTTATGCTTTGCGCCCTGCTTTTCGTACACAAAGTTGCTTATCATCATGTCCAGTGTTTCCGGTCCTGCAATAATTTCCAAAAGCTTATCTAAAATTGCATGATAGGCTTCTTTATTTACCCAGTCATCACTGTCTACAACCTTAAAATAAAAGCCTGTTGCATTTCGAAGTCCGGCATTTACTGCTTCTCCATGTCCTCCGTTTTCCTGATGAATTGCCTTGACAATATTGGGATATTTCGCAGCGTATTCATCTGCGATTTTTGCTGTATCATCCTTGGAACCGTCATCCACAATTAAAATTTCTACTAAATCTCCGCCCTCTAAGAGAGAGTCTATACAATTTCTCATATAATCCTGTGAGTTGTAACAAGGCACAGCAATGGATAATAACTTCATCTAAAAGTCCTCCTCAATGTACTTTCTATATGCTGAAAACGCAGAAGGAATGGGATATTTCTTTTTTGAATTTTTTTTATCTACAAATATCAATTCTCCCACTTGTTTTTCTTCCGTAGATGCCACTTTAATTAAATATCCCTTCATGTACCACTCTACATGAGAAAAAATATGCTTTGAGCTTCCTGCCTCCTTGATATAAACAGGCATCAACTTCATGTCCTCTACACAGCGTATAGCTTCCTCACGAGTCAGGTAGCCCGCTCTGTTCGGAAGCTCATAAAGTCCTGCCAAAAGCCCACTTTCGGGACGCTTTTGTATGGCAAATTCTTGTCCGTTTTGAATAATCAATACGGTTTTTTCTTCTATTTTTCTGGGCTTTTTTGCCGCCTTTTTCGGATATTCCAAAACAGTATCATGGGCTCTTGCCATGCAAAATTCTGCCACAGGACAACATTCACATTTTGCCATGCCATTAGGCACACAAACCGTTGCCCCAAGCTCCATTAAGCTTTGATTAAAAGCGCCGGGAGCATGAACAGGCATGATTTTTTCTAAATTTTTTTCCATTTCCCGCTTTGTAGACTGTTTTAAAATATCAGAGGAATTTTCCGTAATTCTGGTAATCACACGCAGTACATTCCCATCTACCGCAGGCTTTGGAATTCCGTAAGCAATGGATGCAACTGCCCCTGCCGTATAGCTTCCAATTCCCGAAAGGCTTAACAGTTTTTCATAATCAGCCGGCAGCTTTCCGTCATAAAATTCCATCACTTCTCTGGCTGCTTTCTGCATATTTTTCACCCGATTATAATATCCAAGCCCTTCCCAGAGCTTCAACAATCTTTCTTCCGGACACTCTGCCAAATCTTTAATTTCAGGTAATGCTTCTATAAATCTTGCGTAATAACCCTTTACCGCTTCTACTCTGGTTTGCTGAAGCATAATCTCTGAAATCCATACATGATAAGGGGTAGGCTCGTCTCTCCAAGGTAAGCTTCTTTTATTCTTCTCATACCAGCTTAGCAAAGGCTCTACAATCTGTTCTAACATATTTGCTCCTGTTTATTTTCTGTTTTCAGTATATTTTTACTCTAGATAAACCCTAACAGGTTTTGCAAGATTTATCAAGTCTTTTCTTACAATACAGTCGTATGCAAGAATATGAACACCTGCTTTTTCTGCTGTTTTTAATGCCTCGGCAAATTCGGGATGCGTATCACGATTAGGTGTAAAATAATCCACATTTTCCATCTGAATAACAAACATCAGATAAGCCTCGTAGCCGTCTTTTATACATTTTTCCAGCTCTTGAATGTGTTTTACTCCTCGCTGTGTGGGCGCATCGGGAAATCTTACAACATTATTTTCCTCCAGCGTAACGCCCTTTACTTCCATGAAGATTTTTCTTTCTCCGCTTTCTATATATAAGTCAAATCGAGAATTTCCATACACAACTTCCCGCCGGACTTTTGCTTCCTTTCCAAAGAGATTTCCCTTTTTTAACCATTCCTCTACTACCTTATTTGGAATTTGTGAGTCCATGTTAATCAGACGATTTCCCTTTTCCACTGCAATTAAATCATACTTTGTTTTTCGCTTTGGATTATCACTTTCCTCCAAAAAAACAAGGGCGCCGGGAACTAATAATTCCCGACAGCGCCCTGTATTTTTCACATGGCAGACTTCCTCTTTTCCTTTTATTTCCACATGGGCAATAAACCGATTTGGACGTTTCTGAAAAATCCCCTGTTCTACCTTGTTATATTTCATAGCTCTGTTTCCTCTGTCAATCCTTCGTATATTTCTTTTACACTTTTAAAAATGTAAGTGGGCTCTACTTCTCCCTGCAAAATATCTTCCATAGAAGCTTCACCGGAAAGCACGCAGATGGTATCCACCTGGGCATTTGCTCCTGTTTTAATATCCGTATACAGCCTGTCGCCTATGATTACCGCATCTTCTCTCTTGCAGTTTAACTTCTTCAATACGCAGTTTACCATAATCGGCTCCGGTTTTCCGATAAAAAACGGTTCTTTTCCTGTGGCATTTTTCAACATGATGCTCATGGAACCACAATCCGGAATATAACCAAAGCTTACAGGACAAACTAAGTCCGGATTGGTTGCCAAATATGCCACATCTCTTCCAAGCATAATACAAGTGTTTCGGATTTTCTCGGATGTATTTTCTGTATCAAAGCCTAAAAGTACCACGCCTGCACGCTCATCCACCTCTGTAACGACCTCTATTCCTGCTTCCCGAAGCTCCTTTATTAAAGACTTCGTTCCCATGCAGTAAACCACCTGATTGGGATAATTTTCTTTTAGATACATAGCTGTTGCCTGACCGGAGGTATAAAAGTTTTCATACTCTGCTTTTATCCCCATAGCCCGTACCTTTTGTACATAATCTTCTACGGATTTTGAAGAATTATTGGTAATGAACACATATTGTCCGTCCCGTCTTTCAATCTCTTCAAGAAATTCCAATGTTCCGTCAAAAATTTCATTTTCATTATAAATCGTTCCATCCATATCTAAAAGATACAAGGTTTTTTCTTTCAATTTATTTGCAGATTTTCCGGTATAATCCAGCATTTATTTCTCCTCTTTCAGCCGATTACCTGTGCTCAACATTTTTTGTTGCAATAAGCGCTACCCCCGTACCTCCTATATTTTCTAAGATAATATCTCCGATTTTTACAGGTGCCTGTACGGTAATATTTTTCAAACCGGCTGCACATTCTCTGATTTTATTTTTTGGAATATCGGAGGCAGTTTTTACAGAAACAACAGGAAGCTTTCCATCTGTAACCATTACACTGGATGTGAGAATTCTGGTTGGATTTGTAACTTCCTTTTCCCCATAGTTTTTCCCTTTTGGACACGTATTCCCTTCCACTTTTATTACTTTTTCTCCGTCTAAGGTAACGGTGAGAGAACATCCTAAAGGACAATTAATACAAGTTAATTCCCTGATATTCATCCTTATGCCTCCTCCAATTTCATAATAATTTTATCGAATTTCAATCCCTGTGTCAAATCTGATTTTTTCAAAACAATCTGCTCCATTTCTCCCGGCGCTGCCTTCTTTTTCTTCTTATGTACAATGCGTTTATCTCCCAAATAAACATTTATATATACGTTCTCATATACTTTTCCCACACGAAATCGTACAATCAGACTGTCTTCCATATTCTCCGGTCGAAGCTTTTGCGGCACGGTATAGCGAATACCTCCTTCCGGACAAATGGCAATGACATTTTCTTCTTTCTGTAACTCCTTTCCGTGGAGAAATGCAGCTGCCTGCTGCCCTGCTTTTTTCGCCTCTTCTGAAACGTAATCTACCAAATCGTGAACATGAAGGACGTTTCCACAGGCAAAAATTCCTTTTACATTCGTCTCCAAACTTTCGTTTACCACAGGACCGGAGGTAACTTTTGAAAGCTCAATTCCTGCTTTTGCAGACAATTCATTTTCCGGAATTAAACCGCAGGACAAAAGCAAAGTGTCACAAGAATAAAACTCCTCTGTCCCCGGAATTGGCTTACGATTTTCATCTACCTGTGCCAGAGTAACGCCTGTTACCCTCTCTTTTCCGTGGATTTCTACTACGGTATGACTAAGTTTTAAGGGAATGTCAAAATCTTCCAGACACTGCACAATATTTCGCTGTAATCCACCGGAATATGGTAATAATTCTGCCACTGCTTTGACTTTTGCGCCTTCCAGCGTCATACGTCTTGCCATAATCAGCCCAATATCTCCTGAACCTAAAATCACCACTTCTTTTCCCGGCATCAGTCCTTCCATGTTCACCAATCTTTGGGCCGTTCCTGCCGTATAAATTCCTGCCGGACGATATCCCGGTATATTCAGCGCACCTCTTGGACGTTCCCTGCATCCCATAGCCAAAATCACTGCCTTTGTCTTCAGGCTCATAAAGCCGTCCTCTTTATTTACGGCAGTTACTACTTTTTCCTCTCCGCAATCTTCAATATTAAGCACCATGGTATTTAATTTATAAGGAATATTTTTCTCAAAAATCTGCTCAATAAAGCGCTGTGCATATTCCGGTCCGGTCAACTCTTCCTTAAAGGTATGTAGGCCAAAGCCATTGTGAATACACTGGTTTAAAATACCGCCCAGCTCATAATCTCTTTCTAAAATTAAAAGCTTTTCAATCCCGTTTTCTTTCGCTGAAATCGCTGCTGCAAGTCCTGCCGGACCGCCTCCCACAATAATCAATTCATATTCCTGCATGATTTTTCTATCCTTTCTTATACAAATTCTTCCTTAATTTTGCCTGTTAAAAGTGTAGATTTTCCTCCTGCCTTTGTAATTTCCAAAGGAGATTTTTGAAGCTCTCTTTCCAGAATTTCCATTACCTTAGGCGCACAAAATCCTGACTGGCATCTGCCCATTCCTGCTCTGGTTCTTCTTTTTACTCCATCTAAAGACTTAGCGCCTAAAGGTCTGCGAATTGCATTTACAATCTCGCCCTCTGTAACGGTTTCACATCTGCAAATTACATTTCCATATAACGGATTTTCTGCTATCAATGCTTTTAATTCCTCTTTCGGCATTTCTGCCACGCATGGAATATCCT
The DNA here is from genome assembly GCA_900539145.1 of uncultured Blautia sp. GTDB lineage: Bacteria > Bacillota > Clostridia > Lachnospirales > Lachnospiraceae > Blautia. The sequence continues at coordinate 17,885 of UQAX01000026.1, read as the reverse complement.
TTCTTCTCGGATTAAAATCTTCTTTTTTCTCTGCTTTTAGCTTCTCTGCAATGCTGTCTGCCAGATATTCTCCGATGGCAGGAGCGCTGGAAAGTCCCGGTGACTGAATTCCTGCCGCATCAAAAAATCCCGGCGCATCAAAGACCTCTCCCAAAACAAAATCTCCGCCTTTTTCCGCTGCACGAAGCCCTGCAAAGGATGTAATTACCATATTCAGAGGAATGTTTTCTGCACTTAATTTTGCCATCTGCGACAGTTTTGCAATGCCTTCTCCCGTGGTGTTAATCCCTTCTTTATCTTCTATATTTTCAGCCGTAGGTCCTGCTAAAAGATTTCCGTGCACAGTAGGGGTAATGAGCACACCTTTTCCCATAGCGGTAGGAAGCTGAAAAATTGTGTGCGACACGAAGCTTCCCGCCTTTTTATCCATGAGGCAATATTCTCCCCTTCTGGGGGTGATAAAAAGCTTTTCCTCACTGACCATATTGTGAAAAACATCTGCGTATACTCCGGCAGCATTGACAATACATTTTGTTTCATAGCATCCTTTTGTAGTCTCTATTTCGTATCCATTTTCTGTCTTCTGAATGTTTTTTACCTCTGTATCAAAGGCAAATTCCACTCCGTTGACATTGGCATTTTCTGCTAAAGCAATGGTCAATTTAAAGGGACAAATAATAGCTCCCGTAGGTGCATAAAGCACTGCTTTTACATTTCTTGAAAGATTAGGCTCTATTTCCCATATTTTTTCTCCGGTAATAATTTCCAGACCTTCTACGCCGTTTTCTACTCCTTTTTGCCTTAATTCTTCTAATTTATGGAAGTCTTTTTCCTCAAAACAAAGAACTAAAGAACCATTTCTTTTATAAGGGAAATCCAACTCCTTTGATAATTTTTCCATCTTTTTGCTGCCTATCACATTCATTTTTGCCTTCCATGTTCCCGGCTCTGCGTCAAATCCCGCATGAACAATAGCGCTGTTTGCCTTGGAAGTACCGCAACATACGTCCTCTCCTTTTTCTAAAACAACTGTTTTTAGTCGATACCTTGACAACTCTCTTGCCACTGCACATCCTACAACTCCTGCTCCGATAATTACTACATCATACATTTTTTATCTCCTTCCCAGACATTCCGTCTGCTATAATTCTCTATGAAATAAAATAAAGAGACAAAGCAATCAAGCATAAGTGTTCCTATGCTCTATTCGCTCTATCTCTCATCTCCGGCGTATTTATTCTGTTTTACATAAACCAAACCTTTTGGTTGGTGGTGGATATGGACATAGCTCCTGCATCAAGAGCTGCCATAATATCCTCTTTATCTGATATCAAACCGCCTGCAATTACAGGGGTTCTGTTTTGCTTGCAAATTTTCTGTATAATCTTCGGCATGACTCCCGGAAGCACCTCTATCATATCGGGATACACACTTTCTGTCTGGCGTTTAATACTTTCAAAAGCCATAGAGTCAATAACAAAAAACCGCATAATAGCAAACAGCCCTTCTTCCTTTGCCTGGCGGATTACCGCAGGTCTTGTGGAAATAATACCGTCTGCATGTGTCACCGATTTTATATAGGTAACTGCAATTTCCTTACTGCTTAATCCTGCAATTAAATCAATATGGATAATAACTGTTTTTCCTGCCTTCTTTAAACGACTGACAATCTGGCTGATATTACAGACATCTCCATACAAGACAAACACAATGGGAATATCTGAATGAATACATCTTTTCAGCCCTTCCTCGTCTTTTATGGCTGCAATAACCGGACAATCCTCAAATTCTTCTATAAGCTGAAACCTCATATTTCTACCTTCTGTCATTCATAATCAGTGATAAAAAGACAAGAGCATAAAGCTGTCCCACAGCCTCTGTCCTTGTCTCCTACTCAACCTTATTGTACTACACATATTTTATAGTTGCAAGTTAATTATCTGTAAAAACATACGATGGGACAGCCTGCTTCAATACTTTCATAAAACTTTCCTGCAAAAGAAACAGGGAGATTAATACAGCCATGAGAACCGCTGTTTCTGTAAATATTCCCTCCAAATCTGCCTCTCCAGTTGGCATCATGAAGTCCAATTCCACCATTAAAAGGCATCCAATAAGAAACCGGTGACTCATAGTCATAAGTTCCGTCCGGATTAGGCGCAGGACGCAAAACCTGATTTCTCTGCTTATACGCCAGAGAATATACCCCCGACGGCGTTCTGCGGCTTTTATCATTGTAAGTGCCTGATACAAAATCCGACTCCATAAGAACCTCTCCGTCTTTGTAATACCATAAATGCTGTGCGCTTAAATCCAGCTCTACATACGTGTTTCCTATATCATTTTCTCCATAAGCTTTTCCTCGTTTCGCATATATGGGTTCTCTTTCAATATTGCCATGGGATTGAATATCTTTTAGAAGCTGAGTTCTTTCTCCTCTTATATCAATGAGATATCCATAACTGCCGCCCGATACAGTCACAGGTTGACCTGTATAGGTACTGGTCAGGGTTCTTTTTGTTCCAATGGTATTATATTTTTCTCCCAGCATCTGAACGTAGTCTCTGATATGCTGTTGTAAAACACCTAAATTCTCCACATAATTTCCGTTTTCGTCATAGGTCATCCAATCCTTCACAGTCATTCCGTCCAGAACTTCTTTTTTGTCGCCAAAGGTATAGGTCACGGTTACCGCAGCACATCCGTTCCATACCTCCTGTTGATGTTTCAGCGTCTCATCTTTATCGGTAACTGTCGGAAGCACATAAACGCCTGCTTCTTCGGCAGAAAAGGTATTTTTACTTTCCTTTACAGATGCAAGCAACTTTTCCGTCAATAATGCCTTATCAAGGGTAGTTCCTGCTTCTTCTGGTTTTATGACAAAACTGTTGTTTTCAAAAGCAATATATGCGTCTTTTGGAGGTATCATGTTTTCCTCCTGCATACATGAAAAAGTGTTTAATTTTTCATGAAGCTTCGTTTCATCAAAAGTAATTGCTTCACCCACCTCATAATTATGTTCCTTAAAAAAACCTGAAGTCCATAAGAAAGGATTTTGATTTTCCAAATGTTCCTGAATTTTTCCGTCTGAAAGATACTCATAAGAAATCTCCTTACCGTCAATTACTTCTTTTTCCCCATCTTTAAAAGAGATTTCCAGAGAATAATCCTCTATTCTATTTTCTATTTTTTTCTCTGCCTCTTTTGCAGTTAAATCATCAACAGAAACTCCATTTATCTTCGTTCCTTTAAAAAATTTATCTTTGTAATAAAAAGCCCCTCCTGCATATATGAAAACAAAAGCACAAGCTATAACGGTTCCACATATAAGTACCTTCTTTTGCCATTTTATACACTTTTTCTTCTTCGCCATATTTATAAGCTCCCTCTGCTTCATTGGTATGATTATTGGATTATTGTACCATACTTATATTACAATTTCTCTATATTTATCATGTATTTATTTACAAAAGACATACTTATTTTTTAAATTTTCCAATATAAAACTCCCTGTTTTGCAGAAGCTCTGCAAAACAGGGAGTTTTTTCTCGTCCGGACACATTTATAACTTTATTTTGTTAATGGAATTACTCCTCTGTTTTTCCGTAAAGAGTAACCAGTTTATTTAAGTATTCGTATCTAGCCTTAGCTTCAGACTCATTCTTAGCGAACAATCTAGCAGCTTTTTCCGGGTTAGAACGTTTCAGAGAATTGTAACGAACTTCTCCATCAAGGAATGCCTGATAATCTTCTGTTGGAGCTTTGGAATCCAGAGTGAATTTGTTTTCTGCTGCTGGATTGAAACGGAAGTTATGCCAGTATCCACATTTAACTGCTAATTCTTCTTCTGTCTGAGCTTTGCTCATACCTTTCTTAATACCATGGTTGATACATGGAGCGTAAGCAATAATCAGAGATGGTCCCGGATATGCTTCAGCTTCTGCGATTGCTTTTACAGTCTGGTTAAAGTCTGCACCCATAGCAATCTGAGCAACGTATACATAACCATAGCTCATTGCGATAGAAGCCATATCTTTCTTCTTAACTTCTTTACCACCAGCTGCGAACTGTGCGATAGCACCTGTTGGTGTAGATTTAGAAGACTGTCCACCTGTGTTGGAGTAAACTTCTGTATCGAATACCATTACATTGATATCCTGTCCGGAAGCTAATACGTGGTCAACACCACCGAAACCGATGTCGTATGCCCAACCGTCACCACCGAAAATCCACTGAGATTTCTTAGCTAAGAAATCTTTGTTCTTAACGATGTCTTTGCATACATCACAGTCACAGCCTTCTAATGCTGCAACTAATTTATCTGTTGCTGCACCGTTTGTAATTCCACTTCCGAATGTATCTAACCATTCCTGACAAGCAGCTTTTACTTCTTCAGAAGAACCTTCGTAAGCCATTACAGACTCAACTTTTTCTTTTAATCCACCACGGATAGCTTTCTGAGCTAATAACATACCGTATCCGAATTCAGCGTTATCTTCGAACAGAGAGTTAGACCAAGCCGGTCCCTGTCCTTTTGCATTTACAGTATATGGTGTAGATGGTGAGGAGTTACCCCAGATAGAAGAACATCCTGTTGCGTTTGCAATGTACATTCTGTCACCAAATAACTGTGTGATTAATTTAGCGTAAGGTGTTTCTCCACAACCAGCACAAGCTCCTGAGAACTCAAGTAATGGCTGTTTGAACTGAGAACCTTTTACTGTATTTTCTTTAAATTTAGCAACAACATCTTCTTTTACTGGTAATGTTACACCATAATCGAAGAATTTCTGTTCTCCTGCATTTTCTTCCATGTTTGCCATAACAAGAGCTTTTGCACCCTTCTTACCTGGGCAGACATTTGCACAAGAACCACATCCTGTACAGTCATAAGCAGATACAGTCATAACAAATTTGTAATCAGCCATACCTGTCATAGGTAATGTCTTCATTCCTTCCGGAGCTGCTGCTACTTCAGCATCTGTCATAGCAACTGGACGGATAACTGCATGAGGACAAACATAAGCACAACGGTTACACTGGATACAGTTTTCCGGCTGCCATACTGGGATGTCTACTGCGATACCACGTTTTTCGTAAGCAGAAGAACCGGATGGTGTTGTACCATCAACATAATCTTTGAATGCAGATACAGGTAATGTGTTACCTTCCTGAGCATTTACTTTAGCCTGAACGTTGTTTACGAAATCAACAACATCCTGACGTCCGCCTTCAGCGTGAGCCATGAATAAACCTTCATCAGCGCAGTCTTTCCAGCTTTCTGGAACCTGAATTTCAACAACCTGTTTAGCACCTGCATCGATAGCGTCATAGTTCATCTGAACAATAGCGTCACCTTTTCTTCCGTAAGTAGCTTTTGCAGCAGCTTTCATTAATTCGATAGCCTGTTCTTCCGGAATGATGTTAGCAAGTTTGAAGAATGCAGACTGAAGAACTGTATTGATACGTCCGCCAAGCCCGATTTCTTTACCGATTTTAATACCATCAATTACATAGAATTTGATGTTGTGGTTAGCGATAAATGCTTTTACCTGTCCTGGCAAGTGTTTTTCAAGACCTTCCATATCCCATGGACAGTTTAATAAGAATGTACCGCCGTCAACTAATTCCTGAACCATGTTATATTTATTTACATAGGAAGGATTGTGACAAGCAACAAAGTTAGCCTGTTTAATCAGGTATGTGGATTTGATTGGGCTCTTACCGAAACGAAGGTGAGACATTGTAACACCGCCGGATTTTTTAGAGTCATAATCAAAATATGCCTGAGCATACATATCTGTATTATCACCGATAATCTTGATGGAGTTCTTGTTTGCACCAACAGTACCGTCAGCGCCTAATCCCCAGAATTTGCAGTTGATTGTTCCTTCCGGTGTTGTAACAAGAGGAGCACCAACTTCAAGAGATAAGTTAGTAACATCATCAACAATACCGATTGTGAATTTTTCTTTTGTTGTGTTTTCGTATACAGCAACAATCTGAGCCGGTGTTGTATCTTTGGAACCTAATCCGTAACGTCCGCTGAAGATTGGTGTGTCATTGAATTTTGTGCCTTTTAATGCAGCAACAACGTCTAAGTATAATGGTTCGCCAAGAGCGCCCGGTTCTTTTGTTCTGTCTAATACAGAAATCTGTTTTACAGTTTCAGGAATAGCGTTTACTAATGCTTCAGCGCAGAATGGTCTGTAAAGACGAACTGTAATAAGACCAACTTTTTTGCCTGCTGCCATTAAGTAATCAATTGTTTCTTCGATTGTTTCACATGCAGAACCCATAGCAATGATAACGTGTTCAGCATCTTCAGCACCATAGTAGTTAAATAATTTGTAGTTTGTGCCGATTTTTTCATTTACTTTATCCATGTATTCCTGTACTAATGCTGGTAATGCATCGTAGTATGGGTTACATGCTTCTCTTGCCTGGAAGAAGATATCCGGGTTCTGAGCAGAACCTCTCTGACATGGGTGATTTGGATTTAATGCGTGTTTACGGAATGCGTCAACAGCGTCCATATCTACCATATCTTTTAAATCCTCATAATCCCATGTTTCAATTTTCTGAATTTCGTGAGATGTACGGAAACCATCGAAGAAGTTGATAAATGGAACTTTTCCTTTGATTGCTGCACAGTGTGCAACTGGTGTTAAGTCCATAACTTCCTGTACAGAAGATTCACATAACATAGCACAACCTGTCTGACGACATGCGTATACGTCAGAATGGTCACCGAAGATTGACAGTGCATGGCTTGCTAATGCACGAGCAGAAACGTTGATAACACCTGGTAACTGCTCTCCGGCAATTTTGTAAAGGTTTGGAATCATTAACAGAAGTCCCTGAGATGCTGTATAGGTTGTAGTCAGAGCACCTGCTGCCAGAGAACCGTGAACTGCACCTGCTGCACCTGCTTCAGACTGCATTTCAGTAACCTGTACTTCCTGTCCGAAAATGTTCTTTCTTCCCTGTGTCGCCCATTCGTCTGTTGCTTCTGCCATTACAGATGACGGGGTAATAGGATAGATAGCCGCTACATCAGAATATGCATAAGAAGCATGAGCTGCTGCATGGTTACCATCCATGGTTTTCATCTTTCTAGCCATTTGATTTTTCCTCCTTGAACTTGAACATTGTTTTCAACAATATTTCACTTCGATCCCGAAGTCTATATTAAATTATAACACGATTTCAAGGGCATGTCTATTTCTAAAACCAAAGAAAACATAATGTTTTTCTAAAAAAACAAATCTGCTTTATTCTTCTTTTTCCAGTCCGATAATTTCCGCAATGGAATGTGCTTTTAATTCTGTTAATAAAATCTGCTGTACTCTCGCCAACTCTCTGTGCACGGCACATCCACAGTCTGATTGATTACGTGTGCAGGGCTTTTGAGGGTTCATACATTCAATCATATAAAATTCCGGATCTACTGCCAAATAAATATCCAGCAATGTCAGTTCCTTTATAGAACTTTTTAATGCATATCCCCCGTTACTCCCACGAAAAGATTTTACGATTTCTTTCTTTTCCAACTTCTTTAAAATTTTATAAACAAAAGCAGGTGTCAAGTCTTCCTGCTCACATATTTGGTGCACACACATTTTATCACCAGATGCCAGCGCTCTGATAATTCGCACACCATAATCACATTCTCTTGTAATTAACATGGAATATTTCCCCTCTTTATCTTTGTATTTCTTTATTAGGTAATTATTCTTATTCAGAATATTATTATATCAATCTGTACTCCTTTAATCAAGTATTTTTTGTAAGAAACACTTGCAAATTCCCTGTTTTCAGGTACAATAAAAGAGATTATGCAGAAATCATAAATTGTTATATAAAATAAGTGAGGGAAAATTAGAACATGATTGCAGCAAATAATGTTACTTTACGAATTGGAAAGAAAGCACTGTTTGAAGATGTAAATATTAAATTTACAGAAGGCAACTGTTACGGTTTAATAGGCGCTAACGGTGCGGGTAAATCTACTTTTTTAAAAATCCTGTCAGGACAGTTGGAAACAACAAACGGTAATATTACCATCACTCCGGGACAACGTTTATCTTTTTTACAGCAGGATCACTTTAAATATGACTCCTATCCTGTTCTGGACACCGTTATTATGGGAAATCAGCGTCTTTATGACATCATGAAAGAAAAAGAAGCGATTTATTCAAAAGAAGATTTCACAGACGAAGACGGTATCCGTGCCAGTGAATTAGAAGGAGAATTTGCAGAAATGAACGGCTGGGAAGCTGAGTCTGATGCAGCGATGCTTTTAAACGGTCTGGGTATTGATACAGATTTACATTATGCCCTGATGTCTGACTTAAAGGGAAGTGAAAAAGTCAAAGTTCTCCTTGCTCAGGCACTTTTCGGAAATCCTGATATCCTGCTTCTTGACGAGCCTACCAACCACCTTGATTTAGATGCCATTGAATGGCTTGAGGAATTCTTAATTAACTTTGAAAACACCGTTATCGTAGTATCTCATGACCGTTACTTCTTGAACAAGGTTTGTACACATACTGCGGATATTGACTATGGTAAAATCCAGCTCTATGCTGGAAACTACGACTTCTGGTATGAGTCCAGTCAGCTCTTAATCAAACAGATGAAGGAAGCTAACCGTAAGAAAGAAGAAAAAATTAAAGAGCTTCAGGAATTTATTTCCCGATTTTCTGCCAACGCTTCCAAATCCAAACAGGCAACTTCCAGAAAGCGTGCTTTGGAAAAAATCCAGTTAGACGATATGCGTCCGTCCAGCCGTAAATATCCTTACATTGACTTCCGTCCAAATCGTGAAATCGGAAATGAAGTTTTAATGGTAGAAGGACTTTCAAAAACCATTGACGGCGTAAAAGTATTAGATAATATTACTTTCACTTTAGGACATGACGATAAAGTTGCTTTTGTTGGCGGAAATGAACGTGCCAAAACGGTATTATTCCAGATTTTAATGGGCGAAATGGAACCGGATGAGGGTACTTATAAATGGGGAGTTACTACTTCTCAAGCATATTTCCCTAAAGACAGTACAAAAGAATTTGACAACGATTTAACCATTGCAGACTGGCTGACCGGTTATTCTGAAATTAAGGATGCGACTTATGTGCGTGGCTTCCTTGGACGTATGCTCTTCCCCGGTGAAGACGGTGTAAAGAAAGTCCGTGTACTCTCCGGTGGTGAAAAAGTAAGATGTCTTCTGTCTAAAATGATGATTTCCGGCGCAAACATCTTAATTTTAGATGAGCCTACCAACCACTTGGACATGGAGTCCATTACAGCCTTGAACAACGGTATGATTAAATTCCCCGGCGTTCTGCTCTTTGCTTCTCATGACCACCAGATTGTTCAGACAACTGCAAACCGTATTATGGAAATCCTTCCAAACGGCGTTTTAATCGACAAGATTACCACTTATGACGAATATCTGGCAAGCGATGAAATGGCAAGAAAACGTCAAGTATACACAATGACAGAAGAAGACAACTAATAAATAATTACGAAATAATAAAATGACCGTCACATTAAGGGGTTCACTTCACAACTCCCTAATGCGGCGGTTTCTTCTATACTTCTATCAATACAATCTCACTGTCACTTCCAATTCTCATAGGCATTTGAAAATACCCTGCTCCCGCAGACACAATACTCTGGGTTTCCTCTCTTTGTGCATATCCGTAAAAATCTTTCTTTCCATAGGCAAATCTTGTAAAAAGAGTTGCCGGAAAAAACTGTCCTTTATGGGTATGTCCACACAATACAAGAGAAACCTTATTTTCTATGGCTTCCTTAATACCACCGGGGTTGTGGTCTAACAAAATTTCCGGTTTCTTTCCTCTTCCTTTTGGAAGTATTTCAGCAAGGCTTTTTCTGTTTGGACAGGAAGTCACATCTTCACGACCTATAATATAAAAATCCTGTGTTTCTGCTTTTTCATCTGTCAAAAGATGAATGCCTGCCTTCTCAAAAAACGTTCTTACCTCTTTGTCCGATGAAAGAGGATCATGATTTCCAAGACTTGCATATACCCCTTCTTTAGAGCAAAGCCTTCTGAATATTTCTTCCAGTTTTGGAAGGTTACAGTTTTCAAAAGCCTTGACGTCAAAGGTGTCCCCTGCAATGAAAATCAAATCTGCATTCAGCTCATTCACTTTTTCTATGATTTTCTCCAGATGCTTTTCATTGACGAAAGAGCCTGTGTGAATGTCACTTAACAAAACCAGCCTTTTGTCCAGCTTCTTTTCGCCCAACTGAATTTGGTACTTTTTTACGGTTAAATGTCTGGCATGAAGAAATCCGTATGCAGACAACAGCAATCCTGCTGCTGTGGGTATCAAACACCATCCTGCTTTTTCAAAGGGCACAAAAATATTTAAAAAATCAAATACCAGAAAACACATGGTGAGATTTAAAAGCACACACAGCACAACCCCGCAGGCTTCATATAACTTTTTTGCCCTTTTTTCTGCTTTTTTACTGCTGAAATAGCAAAGCATGTAAAACATCAGAACAGCCAGAACAACAAAAACAGCAGCATAAATATCCACGGAAAAAACATATTCCGCAACACTTCCGATTTTTACTGTCAGATAAAACATCAGCAATACGGAAACCAAATAAAACAGTATGGAAAATCCTTTTCCTCTGATAAATTTTCCAAATCCATGATACATTTTTCACACCTCTTGTCTATAATATTCCTTTTTATATGAATTGATTGTAATACAGAAACAAAGCTTTTTCAACATCCACAATGCACCTATAATTCTGTATTTTTTTCAATATTTTTACCATACTAACTGTAAAGTACGGAAAAAGAGAGGAACACAGATTATGGAAATGACAATGCGATGGTATGGCAAAAAACACGATACCGTTACTTTAGAGCAAATTCGTCAGATTTGTTATGTAAAAGGAATTATTACCACACTTTACGAAAAACTCCCCGGTGAAGTCTGGACCTTAGACGAAATTCTGGCGATGAAAAAAGAAGTAGAGGATGCCGGTCTGCATCTGGCAGGCATTGAAAGCGTCAACGTCAGCGACGCCATTAAAACCGGTTCACCTGACAGAGATAAAGATATTGAGAATTATATAAAAACACTGGAAAATCTGGGAAAAGCAGATATTCACACAGTCTGCTATAATTTCATGCCGGTTTTTGACTGGACAAGAACAGAGCTTGACAGAAAACGAGAAGACGGTACTACGGTTCTGGCTTACAGCCAAAAACAAATTGATGAATTAGAGCCTGAAAAAATGTTTGAAGCAATCAAAAATGAGATGAACGGTTCTGTCATGCCCGGCTGGGAACCGGAGCGCATGGAAAAGGTAAAAGAACTCTTTACCCTGTACAAAGACTTTGACGAAGGCCTCCTGTTCGCCAATTTAAAATATTTTTTGGAAGCAATTATGCCTGTATGTGACAAATACGACATCAATATGGCTATCCACCCTGACGATCCTTCTTGGAGTGTCTTCGAACTTCCACGTATTATTTCCACACAGAAAAATTTAAAGCGCATGATGGATATGGTTCCTAATAAACACAATGGCATTACTTTTTGTACCGGTTCTTATGGAACAAACTTGAATAACGATTTGCTTGATACCATTCACATGTTGAAGGACAGAATTCATTTTGCTCACGTCAGAAATCTCCGTTTTAATGACGGTATGGGTGATTTTGAGGAAAGCGCCCATTTAAGCTCTGACGGAGCTTTTGATATATACAAAATTCTGAAAGCCCTTCATGATACAGGTTTTAACGGTCCAATCCGTCCGGATCACGGCAGAATGATGTGGGGAGAAAAAGCCATGCCCGGATACGGACTATACGACAGAGCACTGGGCTCTGCTTATCTGTGCGGTCTGTGGGAAGCCATTGAAAAAGAGGAGAAATAAGCTATGCAATTAACATTAAACGGTATTCAGAAAAAAGAGGACTGGAAAGCTGCAAACATTGCACTTCCCTCCTACGATATCGAAAAAATCAGAAAAAACACAAAAGAAAATCCCGTGTGGGTACACTTTGGCGCAGGCAATATCTTTCGTATTTTCATGGGCGGTCTGGCTGATACACTGCTTTCTATGGGAGAAATGCAGACAGGCGTTACCTGTGTGGAGACCTTTGACTTTGATGTTATTGATAAAATTTATAAGCCCTTTGACAATCTGGTACTGGCTGTCACGCTAAATACAGATGGTTCCACAGATAAAAAAGTGCTGGGTTCCCTTGCGGAAGCGTACAAAGCAAGCCCTGATTTTCCGCAAGATTGGCATCGTTTAGAAGAAATTTTTATCAATCCCTCTTTGCAGATAGTCTCTTTTACTATTACAGAAAAAGGGTATGCCCTAAAAGGTTCAGGCTCTGCCATCTCCCTTGTATGCGCTTTGCTTTATAAACGTTACAAAGCCAATCAAGCGCCTATTGCTCTTGTATCAATGGATAACTATTCCCACAACGGTGAAAAACTGCAAAAAGCTGTTTTAGATACAGCTAAAGAATGGCTGGAAAAAAGTTCTGTAACGGAGGGCTTTCTTTCCTATCTCTGTAACGAAAATCAAGTATCCTTCCCGTGGTCTATGATTGACAAAATCACACCTCGCCCCGCTCAATCTGTCTATGAAGCTTTAAAGCACAGCGGTGTAGAAAATATAGAACCTATCATTACTTCTAAAAAAACGTACATTGCTCCTTTTGTAAATGCAGAAGCTCCGCAATATCTGGTCATTGAGGATAACTTTCCCAACGGACGTCCTCCACTGGAAAAAGCAGGTGTTTATCTTACAGACAGAGATACTGTAAATAAGGTGGAACGAATGAAGGTAACCACCTGTCTGAACCCTCTCCATACTGCTTTAGCTGTATATGGCTGCCTTCTTGGTTACACCTCCATTGCAGACGAAATGAACGATAGGGAATTAAAAAAATTAATCTGCGAAATCGGACCTGTGGAAGGAATGTCTGTGGTAACAAATCCCGGTATTTTATCCCCTTCCGCCTTTGTAGACGAGGTTATTCATGTACGCTTTCCAAATCCTTTTATGCCGGACACTCCCCAGCGAATTGCAACCGATACCTCTCAAAAAGTGGGAATTCGCTACGGTGAAACCATCAAAGCTTACGTTGAAAAATACGGAACTGCAAGCAAACTAACAGCCATTCCTTTGGCTATTGCAGGATGGTGTCGATACCTTATAGGTATAGATGATGAGGGAAATCCCTTTGAGCATTCTCCCGACCCTATGCTTCCCATGCTGACGCAATCACTCAGAGGCATCGAGATAGGAAATCCAAAGTCTTATTGCGGTCAATTAAAATCCATTCTTTCAGATGCTTCCATTTTCGGAGTAGATTTATATAAAGCAGGAATTGGAGAAAAAATCGAAGAAATGTTTATAGAAGAAATCGCTTCCCCGGGAGGCGTCAGACACACATTAAAGAAGTATCTAAACACTGAAAAATCACTGTAAACAGCCAAAAGACTGCCGCATCGGAAATGATATCCCATACGGCAGTCTTATCTAATTAATATGTATTTAATTTGGCATTTGTTTGTCTATAATTTTAAATTCTTTCCACATAAACCAAGCAGAAAATACTGCTGCAATTCCGTCCGCTACGGGAGCAGAATACATAACACCGTCAATTCCCATGAAAATCGGAAGAATAATCAACAAAGGCAACAGGAAAATAATCTGTCTTGTAAGAGAAAGAAACACACCTTTTCCCGATTTTCCGATGGATGTAAAGGTATTTGCAGTAATCGGCTGTATTCCGTTAATAAAGGTGAAAAACAAATAAATACGGAAAAATTTCTCTGCAAAAGTAAAATATTCTTCGCTTCCCGAACCGAAAATAGAGATAATTTCTCTCGGAAAAATTTGAAACAAAAGAAACGCTGCCGTGGAAATAAGAATGGCCGCCGTGAGCGCTTTTTTATAAGTTTCTTTTACTCGTTTTCCGTTTCCCGCACCATAATTAAAGCTGATAATCGGCTGTATTCCCTGAGAAATTCCAATAACAATCGCAAAGAAAATCATACCTACTTTTGATATAATTCCCGCACATGCCATGGGAATTTCGCTTCCGTAAGAAGATTGTCCGCCATAATAAGTTAAGGTGTTGTTCATGACAATCTGCACAATCATCATTGCCATCTGGTTAAAAAACGGAGCAATTCCAAGAGTTAAAATCGGAAGCCATGACGCCTTAGAAGGCAGCAGCGCCTTCAGCGGAATGTGCACTGTTTTAAACTTTGCCAGATAGCCCAAAACCATAATTCCTGAAACTACCTGTCCGATAATGGTTGCCCATGCCGCACCTGCCATTCCCATATCAAAGGTGAAGATAAATAACGGGTCTAAAATTGTATTGATAATCGCTCCTGCCAATGTACAAATCATGGAATATTTTGGACTTCCGTCTGCCCTAATAAGGTTACTTCCACCTGTGGTTACAATAAGAAAAGGAAATCCCAAAGACGTAATTCCCGTATAAGTCAGTGCATAATCCAACACATTATCGGTGGCTCCAAAGGCAAGCATCATAGGCTTTAAAAACAGCGTTACCACAATCGTAAGAACTACACCTGCCAGAAGCATCATGCCAATGGCTCCTCCTGCAAAAGAAACCGCTTTTTCCTTCTCTTTCCTTCCCATTGCAAGGTTAAAATTAGCTGCGCCTCCAATTCCGCACAGAAGCGCCAGCGCCGTACAGGTAATACTAAGAGGAAAGGCTACGTTTGTAGCTGCATTCCCCAACATACCCACACTTCGGCCAATAAAAAACTGGTCTACAATATTGTAAAGGGAGCTGACCAGCATTGCAATAATACTGGGGATTGCAAATTTCATCAGTAAGCTCCCGATTTTCTCTGTTCCCAGAGGATTGGTATTTTTATTTTCCATACTCACACGCCTTTCTTTTCTTCTATGTCTTTTAAAACACCTTCTGACTGTACTGCCATTTTCTCAAGGCTTGACAGCAAAATGTCCTTTTCTTCTCCTGTTAAACACTGGGTTACCTGACTCCACCACTGAAACAAAAACGTTCTCAGCTTTGGAACGGTTTCTGCCCCCTTTTCTGTCAAATGGATTTCGTAACATCTTCCGTTTTTTTCCGATTTTTTACGGATAATAAACCCTGTCTCTTCCAGCCGTTTCATTGTTCTGACTGCCAGAGCCTCATCCACTGCCAACGCTTCACACATTTCCTTCTGACTGCTTCCTGAATGAATGTCCAAATAAAGCAGAAAATTATAACCGGAATAACCTATTCCCAGTTCTTTCATTTTTGAAATCATATATTTCTGTTCTCTGCGATGCAAAATCGCAATGCTTTTACCCAAAGCCCTGTTTTCCATAATCCGCTCCTTTCTTGATAAGTCAACTGATATTTTAATTTCATAAAAAAATTTTTCCGTGGAATTAAAAGAAGACTGCCAAATAACAGTCTTTCTTACTCCTTGCTTTATTTTTTTATACTATGTTTTTCTAACAGTTCTACAATTTTTTGCGCTGCATTTTTATCTACATAAATCTTTTGTGCTGTTTTCATCTCCTGAATTTTTTCCGGATTATTCAAAAGTTCTATTCCCTTTTCCACTTGTTTCTCCACAGTTCTCGGTGCAATGGACATTCCGTATTTCACAAAAAATTTCTTATTTTCTGTCTCACATCCCGGTATGGGTGAGGTATGTACAATCGGAATACCGGAAACTGCCGCCTCGGTAGAAGTCAATCCACCCGGCTTTGTATACAGAATATCACAGGCTTTCATATACAAAGACATTTGCTTTGTCTGTCCCACAATCTGTATATTTTCATGGTGTTGATACTCCTTCTTCATCTTCTGGAAAATCTTCTTATTATTCCCACAAATCACAATAATTCCATCAGAAGCTTCCATTCTTTTTTCTAACTGCATCGTCAATTTTTCCAAATCACCGGCTCCCATACTGCCGCCCATCACCAGAAAAAGTCTTCTGTTCTTCGGTAGTTTTAAATGCTCTCTCACCTTAGATTTTTCCGCTGTTTTTGTAAATTTATCACTGACCGGAATACCTATGGAAAGCAGCTTTTCTTCCGGTATTCCACGCTTTTCACAAACCTTTGCCACATCCTCATGAGGTACTATATAGTAATCGCATCTGGTTTCTTCCCAAAAAGGAATACAGGTATAATCTGTCATAATCGCTGCCATCAACGGCAATTCTATCCCCTGTCTTTTCATATAAGTAAGGGTTTCCGAAGGGTATAAATGAGGCATTAAAAGAGCGTCAAATTTTTCTTCTTCCAAATATTTCTGCAAATATTTTCCCATTTTTGCATTGACATAATAGACAGGAGATTTCTTCGTTATCCTGCTGATTACCATGCCCAGCTTATAAACTACTCCGAAAACATGAGGCGCTGTTTTTACTGTATTTACATACACATCTCCCACTGTCTGAGACACTTTCTGTCCCGCTAAAGTAAGATAATCCAGCAAAATTGCTTCATGTCCTTTTGCTTCCAGCGCCTCCTTCATTGCCAATCCTGCTGCATCATGTCCGCCTCCTGTTTTACAGGATAAAATTAAAACCTTCATCGATTTGCTCTCCTAATTCCAAAACATATTTGTCTTTCTTTTCTGTTCTTTAAATCTGCGCTATGCTTATCTACAATTACAAAGGAAATCAACATATTTCCTATACACAAAGCGGGCGCCACCTTACAAATCAAAGCACTGACCGTCCAGCAAATATAGGTAATCAGCGTCCGATAGCTGTGCGGATTAATCCGAATAACCACAGAAAACAGCAGATACCAGAAAATCAAAAGCCACAAATTTGTCAAGAACGGATATAAACCAATAAGCACTCCAAAGGAAACTGCAATTCCCTTTCCTCCGTTTTTCTTTCCTCCTGCTAAGGGAAAAGCATGACCGAATACCGGCGCTGCCATAATAAGCGCAAAGCCCATAAACTCTGTTCCCAAATGTTTTCCTGCCATATATACAGGCAATAGTCCCTTCAAAATATCTCCCAGCAAAACTAAAATTCCGCACAAAGCTCCACCACAAAGAAATGCGTTGGCAGTTCCCGGATTTCCGTCACTGCTTTCTTTTCTCACATCTATTCCTTTTATAAGCTTCGGTACTGCATATCCAAACATCAGACTTCCTGACAAATAGCCTAATGCAATATAAAATATGTATTCTATTAACATTGATTTCCCCTTCTGTTTTTCACATTTGTATAATGGGGTATTCTACCACATTTTGAAGTTATGTTCATCTGTTTTTTTAACACTCTTTACATTACCATAAACAATGTTCCGATAGTAATCAGCCCACAGCCTATGAGGGACTTTATAGTAAGCTTTTCATGTAAAAATATTACTGCCAAAATAATTGTAATTACTACGCTTAACTTGTCAACAGGCACAACCTTCGATGCCTCTCCTATTTGCAGCGCTCTGTAATAGCACAGCCATGACGCCCCTGTGGAAAGCCCTGAAAGAATAAGAAAAATCCAGCTTTTTCTGCTTATTCCACTTATTCCGTTCTGTGCGTTCGTTAAATACACCATTCCCCATGCCATAATTACCACAACGACAGTTCGGATTGCTGTTGCCAGATTAGAATTTACTCCGTTAATTCCCACTTTTGCAAGGATTGAAGTAAGCGCTGCGAAAATTGCAGATAGTAAAGCAAAAACAAACCACATACATTCTCATCTCCTATTTTGTAAACATTACCACGTACGCAGATGAGGAAGCGCTCGTTAGAGCATTTCCTCGACAAGTCGTGGATTGCCGGTATAATCCGACACCTTGGGGGCGGCAAGCCAATGAAATTGGCTTGCTTT